>CABTMH010000001.1 GCA_902485915.1 uncultured Oribacterium sp.
CGGAGGGACTGTCCCTGTCCGGACGACGTCTGTGCCTTCTGCGCGCGTCCACGGCTCATCGCAGATGCGTCACGTGCCGCATCCGCTTTCCGGGAGGAGGCATCGTCGCCCGGCCGTACGGCACGATACTGCTGCCGGAAATGTGCGCAGGCCGCGCCATAGATGAGCAGCAGGCCGAGGGTGCCCGGCAGGTACTGGAGGCCGTAGCGGCTCTGCCATGCATAGGTTTCCGTCAGGAAGAGGTAGCGGGACAGGAAGACGAGGACATGGCTTCCGGCACCGCTCACGAGGAGCAGCATCGGGAAGATCGTCCGGCGGTACTGTCCGGTCCGGAAGTAGAGCAGCACGGCACCGGCATAGAACAGGATCACGAGGGCACCCAGGAGGTACACCATCGGATACGTGAGTGTCCCGGCGGCGAGCATATCCTCCAGCACCGAACCGGAAAGCAGTGTGCTGGCGAAGCCGTTCAGCAGAAAGTGCAGTGAAAAGCCAGGGTACTGCTTCAGCGTCTCCACGAGCCCGATGTCCTGTGTCCCCGCAAATTCGTAAGTGGCCGCCGCGTTACTCATATAGTAGAGCAGCAGCGGAACCAGTGCACAGAGGCCGAACCACGGGAGCCGGCGGCCGTCGACATTGCGATTCCGAAGAAAGGCGAGGTAGCCATACGCCACGAGGAGGGTCGCCGTGTACTGCACGATATACGGGCCGGCCACCAGCAGGGAGAGCCACGGAAGTATGCAGAGCCGGCGCTCATCCCCCGGCTTCTGTGTGCCGGTGAAGACGCGCTCGAGCACGAGGTAATGATAGAAAAACAGGCCGTAGCTCAGAAAGTGTACGCAGCCGGTGCCGTTCAGCAGCATCTCCCACTTATCGAGGCTGAAGCCGACGAGCATCACCGGCAGGATGATAAAGACGCGGCTTCGCTCCCGGATCAGGTACTGCGCCACTGAGCACATCAGCAGCACACAGCCCAGGATGCAGAACACTCGGTCAAACAGCACCGAATAGCCGAAAAACGTGACGTTGATCCAGCGAAGCGGGTAGTTGATCGGAATCCGGGTCAGGATATCCGGCACGAAAAAGGTCGTCGGGTCCAGGGGATCCGGGAGGTAGCTGTTGATGATGCGGATATAGTCAGAATAGACCACATCCACCGTCGCATGCAGCACATACCAGAGCAGAAACAGCCCTCCGATGAACGGCAGAAGGAGGAGTCCCTTCCGGCACTCCCCCACCCGCTTTCTGCTTCGACTTTCTGCTTTTCTGCTTTCGTGCTTCACTATGGACATCGCACGCAACCTTTCCGGATATCCACGGGATGCCCCGGGCACCTTTTCATCTTGTTGAGTCACACTGCATCGAGCGCATCCTGCGCCTGCCACCCCTGAGCCTGCTGTCCGGAACCGGGAAGCGTGTGCAACGCAGCCTGCGCCTGCAGCCCCGGGTCTGCTGTTCGAAACCGGGTGGCGTGTAAAACGCAGCCTATGCCTGTGGCAGCTCCTCCCACGCGGCCAGTCCGAAGGTCTGGGCGGTCACATCGATGTAGCCGCGGTTTCCATGCTCCATGAGGACGATGCTGTTCTCTGCCGTCGCGTCGGCCGGCAGCTCGTCCGGGCGGTGGATGAAGTGAATCTCCGTGCCCTGCCCAGTCTTCTCCGGGTCAAACGGCTTATAGAAGTACTCCGCATAGAAGTCGCTCATCTCGTAGTAATTATAGTAGATATACACCTGCTTCTTCCCGAGGAACTCCCCGGCACCGACCGCGTCGATCGTGCAGTCCGCGAGCGAATTCACACGATCCTGATCGAAGAAGAAAAAGATGTTCGGATAATGCTGTCGATCATAACGCTCCACCGGTGTCATCACGGCCCCGTACGCCATAAAGAGCAGCGAAAACGCGAGGACCATGGCCGTCCGAGGCGTCTGCACTCCACGGCACGCCGCCCGTTCACCAGATGCGCATACGGTAGCCGCCGACGTTCTCTGCACGGCGGCTGTACGCGCGCGCACTGCCCTGCCGACTTCCGCTTTCATACTTCCCGACTTCGCGATCTCTCCGAGCATATAGGAGAGATACAGCAGCGCGGCGGTATAGCTCACATAGACCCAGCGGGTTTCCAGGCGGATCGTGATGGAGCTCGAACCGATGCAGAGGGCGATGAAGCAGATGAAGAGAAGGTTCTCTCCGATCAGGCGCGGCGTGATCCGTCCTCTCTTCCAGGCCATACGTCCATAAAGCACGAGCATCAGGAGAAGACAGAGCCAGCTGAGGAAGATCAGCACCTGCACCCAGCGGGCAGAGTCCGCGAAGGACACGCCACAGTAAATCGCGTGGCCTGCATTGACCCCGAAGATGTAGGCGACCTGCGAAAACGCGAAGCCGAGGGCCTGGGCGAGGGAGAAGGTGTCCTGCACCTTCGTGCCGGCCGTACCGACCGGGATCGCCTCCCCGGCCACCACCATACGGGTGCCGAAAAAGACCGTGAGGATCAGAAGCGGCAGAAGCAGCTCGAAGCGTCGGCAGCGCCGCCGCTCCGTGAGGTAGTGCGTGAGCACCGCGAGGTAAAAGAGCGGGGCCAGCGCGATGTAGCGCTCATGGGTGAAGATCACGAGGAAGAAGCAGAGGCAGGCGCGCAGGTAGGCACGCGTGCCGCGGCCCTCCATGTAATCGAACAGGCCCCAGAGAGTCAGCAGCGCAAGCAGCAGGGCGAGGGACTCGAGGAGTCCGAGCACCTGTGCGATCTGGTAGGCCGCGAAGTGCGACTGCAGGTAGAGCATACCCGTCAGAAGACCGACGGCCTGTCCGATCCGCATACCCTGCGGCATCCGCGTGAGGCGGCTCAGGCGGCGACTGAAAAAATAGATCACCCAGGCGATCGCGACGTTCAGGAGCACGTTGAAGCGGGCATACCAGTGAACGTGCGGGCCGATCAGGTAAAACTCGAGGTAGCTCACCGCCCAGTAGAACGGGCGGAAGTTTCCCTTCGTCACCTTCGGAAAGGTGAAGGACCAGAAATCCTCACAGCCATAGAAGGACCAGAGGTAGAGGTCGTCCCCATAGAGTGCCCGTATGCTGAGATGCCGGTTGATAAACAGCCCGAATAGAAGGAGCAGGACGAGTGCCGCAGCTGTATACAGCCACGCATGCCGGCTTCCCTCTTTCGCTGTGCTTCTCTTCTGTGTCTGTTCCATACGCGTCCTTATGAACGGATTCGTGTTCTTCGCTATCCTGCCGACGGAATGCATGATCCATACGCATCCTTATGAGCCGGTCGTCCCGGCCTCGCCGGCCTCTTCTGTGCGGTAGGCACCATACGCCTTCTTATAGAAGTGCATCAGCACCGCCGTCACCGGTGCCGAGTGCAGCTTCCGGAACACTTCCCGTTCCTCTTTCTCCCGATTGTGATTTTCGATGTTTCGCATCGTCTCCGCTCCGGCATGCACACGGTAGGCCATGAGTGGCTTTTCGATGCAGATGAAGCGCCCCGGTTCATGCGCGAGGCGGATTAGGGTATCCCAGTCGATGACGAACTTATAGTCGTTTCGGAACAGCGGTGCCGGACAGTACTTCGTGTGATAGGTACAGCTCGGGCAGCCGATGCCGTTCCCATAGCGGAGCGCC
>CABTMH010000002.1 GCA_902485915.1 uncultured Oribacterium sp.
AAGATCTATCCGGCAGGCACGCACATCAGCTACGGCGGCATCTACACGACCACGAAAAAGGAGCGCATCGGCGTCGTGCCGTATGGCTATGCCGACGGCTTCTTCCGTGTGCTGTCGAACCGCTGCAGCCTGATGACCGTCGATGGTCCGGCCGCCCAGCGTGGTAAGATCTGCATGGATATGTGCATGATCGACCTTACGGATAAGGTCAATGTTGACGTCGGAAGTGTCGTGGAGATCTTCGGCACACAGCAGCCGGTCGAAAAGCTCGCGGAGCTCGCTGGCACCATCCCGTACGAACTCATCTGCGCCGTCAGCAAGCGCGTGCCACGCTACTACCTGGAGAGCAGTAACATCGTCGCGAAGGAGCTGCTGCTCAGGATGTAGTCAGACACTACTCGACCAGCGGCTGGTACAGGTCTAGTCAGATACTACTCGACCAACGGCTGGTACAGGTCTGGTCAGATACTGATTGACCAGCAGTTGGTATAAGTCCCTTCCGGTTCCACCGTGATGAAATCCGGCTTCGTTTCGAACTCGTCGATGACGCCGTCCGTCGACGGGAGGGACGACCATGGCTCGATACACACGAAAGGAGCGTCGGTCTGCGGGACGTGCCAGATGCCGAGGTACGGCATGTCCGGGAAGCTTACCGTAACCTTCTTATCGTCCTTTTGCGAACCCAGCGTGACGGCACGCGGCATATCCTTCAGGATGATGGCATCATGGTCAAACAGGCTGTGCTGGAGCGGCAGGTAGCGCCCTTCCTCCAGCGCGTAGTCATGCATGCCACCACTGATCGTATAGCGCTCGGTGAGCTCCATCTGCTTCGGGGTCGAGGCCTCATGGAAGTCGAGTCGGTAGTCCTCGAAGCGAAGCGCCGGGTTTAGCGGCACATGGAAGCCCGGGTGGATGCCGTAACCGAAACGCATGGTGCGCGCATCGCGGTTCCGAACCTGGAACTTCACGCTCAGCGTTTTTCCACATAAGCTGTAGAAGATATCCACGGTCCAGTCGCGATCATAGAGCTGGCGCGTCGACGCATCCGACGTAAGCTGAAGCTGCAGGGAAGTATCGCTCCCTTCCACCTTCGTAAGCTCGTAATCCCGCAGGAATCCGTGCTGCCCCATCTCATGCAGCGCGCCATCCATCTTATACTGGTTATTCGTGAGCCGACCGATGCACGGGAACAGCTGCGGCGCATGCCGTTTCCAGTACCTCGCATCCCCGCTCCAGATATATTCCGTCTGATCCGCATCCCGCAGAGACACGAGCTCACCGCCCTTACTGGACACCTGCACTTCCATCTCACCATTTCTCAGTGTATAAATCATCGCTACCTCTCCTCCTTCTCCCGTGATCATCCGAGTCAAAGAAAATTCATATTCCTCCAGGATTGTTGCCTGCAGCAACAATCCTCTGAACATCAATATCGCTCATGCGGAGCAGGCTGTTCAGCACTTCCTCAAATCGCGGCATGAACTGCACTTCATCCACATAGTTGCTGTAGGTAAGCGTCTCTTTAATCTCCACCGTCGCACTCCCCATTTCTGTGCATCTGCACATGTTTTAGTAATGATATTCTGTCAAAGAACAAGTTGGATTTCAATATCCATTTCCATTTTATGTGCATCTGCACGTTTTTGTGGAATGCAGTCAAATTTTGACGAAAAAAGCCCCCTGATGAGTTGTAGTCACCAGGGGGCTATGAAAGATACGGTGGTGTATCACGCTTCTACCGTGTATCACGCTTCTTCCGCACATCACGCTTCGTTCGAGGGTCTCTTTTTCTTCTTATAGGTTACGCCCCATGCGGCGAGGAGTGCGACCGCTCCGCAGAATACAGCGCCATAGGTGCGCATGCTGCTCTCGTCACCGGTCTTCGCTCTGCGCGATGCGCCGAGGACTCTGCCGACCGGAGTATCGGCCAGCTTATCTCGTACAGCACCGAGAACTCGTCCTACGTCACCTTCCGGCTCTACGGTCGGCTGTCCGGTCGGGCCGTTCGGGTCTGTGCTCGGATCGCCCTTCGGGCCGCCGCCGGAGGTTCCGCCTCCGCCACCGCCGCTGCTCTTCCGGTAGCTGTTCTTAAACTCCACGATGCTCACTTCCGCACCGTTCTTCGTGATGGTCTTCTGCGCCTCGAGCTTATCCTCTGCGTTCCGGATGACATTGACGGTCATCGTGTAGACGGAATCATCATAGGTCCAGCGGGAGCTGCTGCCAGCCTTCTCGGTAAAGGTATATACATACGGACCGCCCACCGTGGTGTAGCTGATCTCGCCGAACTCGATCGCACCTGCGCCCGCCGTCACGGTCTTCGGCGTGCCGGCTGCCGTGCCCTCTGGCATCGGCGCATCCGCACTCGGCGTCATCACGAACTCGAACTTCTCGTCACTCGTGATGCTGTTACCATACTGATCCGTGATGACCTTCTGCACCGGCGGATCCAGCTTCGCCGTCGACAGCTTCCAGGTCTTCGGCATCGCCTTCACGTCATACTCGTACCCCTTCTCGGAGCCCTCCGGCATGATGACCAGGAAAGGATTGAAGCTGTGCCATGCGACATGCACGGTCTTCTGCTTCACGAGATACAGTCCGATCTTGAGGTCCCCGACCGGCTTCCCCGATGTGATATCATCCTCGATGGCTGCGATGCTGTGATCCTCTGCGTACTTCGCGAGCGTCTTCGGCAGCTCCGCCGAGTTCAGGCTCTCGCGATCGATCGTCACACCGCTGCCCGCGAATTCCGAAGTCAATGTAAACTCCGTAACAGAGCTTCCATCGACCACATCACCGACACGGTACAGCGTATAGGTTCCAGCCTCGTCGGCGGCGACTTCGACCGCTGCCGAATCCTCACTTTCCTGATAACACGGCGTAATCGTGATGCTTCCGAGCTTCTCTCTGTTATAGCTCTCGACAGACGCAAAGGCTGTTACTGTCTGCATCGCGAGAAGTGCCACTGTCGTGATTCCCATCAGCCATTTTTTAATTCGTCTTGTTTTCATCATCTGCTTCACCCGATTCCTTACTCCTGTGCTCATCCTTCTTCTTCGACGGTATCAGCAACGCGATCAAGAACAGTACCGCGACGCCCATCACCGCAAACGGGATGTACTTCTGAATCTTCTCCTGTGTCGTGAGCTCTCGCTCGACGTGAACGACCGGAATGCTCTTTACTTCTTCCTCCGGCAGGTTCTCGATCCGATGGCCCCTCACCAGAAGCCGGTGAGTGTTGATACCATACGGCGTACACGTCATAAGTGTAACAACATCCTGTCCATCCTCTACCTCCAGCGCCTCCAGCTCTGTCGGCAGCACCGTCAGAATCTGGTCCACCTGATACGTCATCTTCCGGTCCAGCACGGTGAGGATGAAGATGTCTCCCTCGCCGAGCTCCGGCAGATCCGTAAACAGCTTCGCACTCGGCAGTCCCCGATGCGCACTCAGCACCACATGTGTGCCCTCGCCGCCGACCGGAAGACTGGATCCCTCCAGATGTCCCACCGCCTCGTTCAGCACCGCACCGGATGTGCCATGATAGAACGGCAGCTTCACGCTGATTTTCGGGATTTCCAGGTAACCCATCATCCCCGATCCATCCACGTTCAATGCTGTCTCATAGCCTTCCGTCCGGTTGTCTTCCGAAAACGGGTTAGGATTCTGCCTTAGTCTTTCGTTATACTCCTCTGCGACTTCAAAATACTGACTGAAGTCCTCAGGGGTGATCTCCTTCACCGTATCATCATAGTTTACGACCACGCGCGATGCATGCTTCGCGTTCACGTACTCACTGACGTACGGATAAAGAACGATACCTAATCCAGCCAGAAACAGCAGAATGATCAGTATAGTCGCGATAATTCGTTTTTTCATTCAAACCTCCGGCTTTCAGTTTCGGGAGATGTTTCACGTCCCGGAGAGTCCCAGGAACCGGGACCTGGTTCCTGAGCTACTCCCGGATGTCAAGCACCCGGTATCATACATTTGAGAGATATGATCGTCGTTCGAATACTACTTACAGCTGATTATGCTCTCTTCTTGAGGATGAGGGTAACCGCTGCACCAGCCATCACGATCAGGCCAACCACTGCGAACGCTACCGTACCCATACCACCGGTGGAAGGAAGCTCGATACCCTTCATATTCTTAACTTCTGCAGTCTGCTCAAGGTTCGTCTCGCCATAATCGTGAGCATTAATTGTGAACTCCTTATCCTCCGCTGTATTATATCCAGCCGGAGTCGTTTTCTCAACGAGAGTATACGTTCCATCGGCAAGACCAGTAAATGCTGGAACATTACCATCCGCATCAGATGTACGCTCTGTTGCATCCTTAATATCCTCAACCCACTCTACCTTTGCTGCCGTTTTATCTTCATTCTCTGTATGCTTGTAATACTTACCATCTGCGTTCTTGATAACAAATCCTGCTCCTGCAAGAGGGATAAGCTCCGGCGCACCTTCTTCACCTGAAGTGTTTGGCTGCTTTTTCGTCACGGTCAGCTTCGCGTTGTGAATCTCCGTTTCCTTGGTCGGTGTGCTGTTTTTACCCGTACTATGACCATAGTCGAGAGATGCTGTATTCTTACCATCTACGCTATCGAATTTAAGTGCATCACTTGTTACGATTGCATCGTAGGAAATCGTAATGATCTTTCCCTCCGCCAGCTTACCGATGTACTCATTGTCAAACGCGATGTAGATTGTGTCCTTACTTGTATTCAACGACTGGGTATACTTTATATCAGATGCGCCAACAGCAGCATCATTGTCGTCTACTATGATACTCTCAGTAACCAGCTTGAGACCAGATCCCATATTATCATGGAATACATATCCTTCTGCGCCCTTACCGACCGTGATGGTTGACGCATAATGAACGGTAGTACCAACCTGCGCCAGCGCCTTCTTTCCATCATCATCAAGACTACCAACATCTACTCTGGTGATCGTCTTATCCAGTGTCGGAACCTCGTTCTTATCCTTGACAGTAGCATTCGGATTCGTACTATCCACCGTTACCAGTGTACCCGTCGTTGTTGAGATGTAGTAATATCCATACGGAAGACCTGTAAGAGTAAACTCTTTATCAGCTGCATCTGTTGTTACAGTTGCAACAAGATCCGCATCTGTCACATAGCCTTTAATCGCATCAATATCATCCTGTGAAAGCTCTGTACCAGTTCCATTGTATGTTACATTTCCACCCGCATGCACCGTAAATCCTGCCGGAGCAACTGTATGGTTTTTATTTAACTTATAGCTGATGTTTCCGTCCGCACTTGTTGCATCAAATACTCTGTACACCTTATATTCGTTTGTAGCCGTACTGCCTGGCGGTAATGTAGGAAGATTCACCTTGATGCTTGCGGAACCAGAACCTATAAAAGTATCATTTGAAGTAATTGTTGCTGCCATCGTTGTGAACGACATCGCGCCAACCAGTGCACTCGCTGTTAAAACTGCAAATAATTTTCTGAACTTTTTCATTATCTCTCCTTTTCTCTGTCCCCCTTCGGACATGGTGTGGTGTTCAGTGTTCGTTCTTCTGTTTAAACCACAGATGGTTCTTTTTCTTTTGATTCTCTCCTCCGGTCCAGCCGGAGGAGAGATAAATTCATGTTCCTTCACGTTCTTCCTGGCGCATCCGTTCTCCAGTGTAGAGGTTTCAATGTTAATTCAAACCTCCTTTCTCCCTGCGTTTCACGAGGATGAGATATCCTAAAGCGATCAGCATGAGTGCCATACCGCTCATCGTCGTCATCAGTGTGCCCATGCCGCCGGTCTCCGGAAGCTCGATGCCCGCCGTGTTGTAGATGGTGACGGTCTTGCCGTCTTCACCAAATGCAACAACACTTGATGTAATCTCTGGCTGCTTCAACAGTCCATTTTCAATGACGAAAGAAATCGGATCTGTCAGAAGATTGTATCCAGCCGGTGCTGTGATCTCTGTAAGCTGGTATGTACCATCCAGGAGGTGGGTCAGCTTAATGCCGTCTGTCGGAATCGTAAACCGGCCATCACTGTCAACGTCTTCAATGCCGGTTACCGGCTTATACTCACTTCCCTCCAGTCTCTTGATTTCGAATACTGCGCCGTCCAGAGAAATCTCTGTTCCATTCGCCGCCTTCGATTTCTTGTAGAACGTAAGCTCTGTCTCTATCGCTGCGTTCTTGACGATGGTCATCTTATCAACGCTTCCATCACCAGTCATACTCACCGTACCATCTGCAGCGATCGTCGCCGCATAAATCGTTCCGTTTGTAACGTAACCAGCCGGTGCCTTCGTCTCCTTGATGTAGTAGGTGGTTCCTTTTTTAGTATTGTACGGCAGGTCCGTAAACTCTACTAAGCCAGTGATGTCCTTCGATGTTGCGGTAACAGCGTCAGTACTGCCCTCACGGTGCCACGGAGTTGCTGCGTTTGCATCGGTGTACAATGTAAACTCCGCACCTTTAAGCTTCTTCGCCGTATCACCGGCATCCACCTTCGTAAACTGGATATTCTCTGCACGAGATCGATATTCATTACTAAAAGTCACTTCGTTATCGAAGAAACTGTCAAATTTCTCTCCATCAGATCCCATGGTTCCTAATGCGATATCACCAGAGGTTGTTCCTTCTACCGATGTCGTTTCTTTTCCAACCACGGATGTGGTCTTCACATATGGAATTTCTCCTGTTCCACCATTCGTATCCGGTGTCTCTGTCGAAATATTCTCTATCACACGGTAAACTTTTCTAGGATCGAGCTCGGAGAATGTATAACTGCCATCCTTAAACGCGGAATACTTAACGGTATGCAGATCCTGATAGCTTGTATCTGGCGCACCATAGTTCTTTTCCTGAAGCGTGAATGTTGCTTCTTTAAATTTCTCCCCATCTGGTGCTGCCGTTGAAGTCTCGCCATTAATCTTAAACGTCTTAAACTTCTTATGAATCTTCACTTTTTTGGTATTTACCGTTGCATTATTCTTAACCTCAACCCTTACATATCCAGCCGATGGAACAGTGGCACTGCTTCCTTCAATTTTACTGTTATCTGAATTATATGCCTCGTAGCTCACCTCATAAATCTGTCCCTGATCTACTTCCTCAACCTGAATTTGGGTTCCGTTAGCAATACCATCAAAGTTTACCGTCTCACCTGCCTTAATCTTAAAGGTGCCGTCTTTTTTGTTCGTCCAATACGTTGTGTCAGTTTCACCCGAACGTGTAAACGCCTGATGTTTAGCAACCTCTCCGTTCTTAAGAAGCTTTAAAGTGTACTCTTCTTCCGCTGCCTGTGTAGCATCCAGTCCATCAACCGTTTTTGTGATGTTTACACTGCCATCCGGAATCGGAGGGATATTGACCTTGATCTTCAGGTTCGATGCACCTGCACCTCGTTCCATGTAGAAAATCTGGATCTTATGCTGGGTGCCATCTGCAAATGTTTTGTCTCCTTTCCATCTTGTCGTACCAAGTTTATCTGCAACAGAGAACTTGTCGTGGATTGTGTGCCTGTGCCATGTCAAACTTTCGCCCTGCTTACGATTTGTATACTTCACTTCTCCTGTTGCGAAATTGATACTTCCGCTCTGGGCATCGTGGATACCACCCAGGTCAAGAACGAGGACACCGTCAATGTATACAACCATGTCATCATCACCGGTGAATTCAAAAATCATGTCCTCACCGTTTACCTGACCGCCTACCGGCTGGTAGAAATCTGCTACACCGTACAGGCCGAAGTAAAAATTAACAGTCTCATTCAGCCCGTATAATGCTTCATTGTATCTCGGATCGGTCTCCTTGAGCTCAGCACCTGTATCATCAAATAAATTACGGTTCTTTAATATCTTGCTGGTATTCAGCGTATTGAATGGAAGGAAATTACCTCGCTTGTAGTAAAACAGATTCTCTTCACTCGGTGAACCCAACTGATTGTAAACAGTAAACTCATTGTTGTAAGTAGTATTATCACCATTTCTAGATGCTCGTGTCGCAAACCACTCCGCACTGTTATAGTAGAAATAACCGGTTTCATCATATACAGACTTTACAAACAGCTTATTTACTTCTGTACTTGTTCCGCACCAAGTGCTGAGCGATCTACCATTATACGAATCTCTTGTGATCAAAGTAGGGAAACTACCCGGTTCGATCGGCGAAGAATACAGTCCTTGTGTAAGCGAACCATCCTTATTCTTATATCCGCCGCTCGTGAATCTGCTATCCTTACTAAAGTCTGTCATATACAGTTTGAAGCCCTTCTTTGCACTATCTACGGTTTCAACTGTCGTAAGCTTTATTCCCTTAGTATAGACTACATAAATCGTATCTTTATCATCGAGATTCTTTGTTTCTCCTTTTTCCTGCTTGCCTCCTTCAGTCTTTGTTATAATCATCGTATACTGCCACTTGGTTTCTTCCCCATCCTTCTCAATCTTCTTCAGCTTATGGTCAATCAGTGCGCTGCCCTCAAACTCACCACCGTTATGTGCCAGTCTCACTTCTTTGAAGGTGTATTTCTTGTCTTTGTCCTTACTCTTATCTGCAGCATACTTACTGAAGTCAAATTCTTTAAGATCTTTGTACTCTTCTTCCTCCGTTATGTCCTTAAGTTCTGCATTAGGTTTAACATTTCCTTCGTTCTTGGTTCCTGTGCTATCAGTATAGATAAATTCAACCGTCGCTTCCTTCTTCTGCGTTTGCGTTCCAAATGTAATGGTGAAGCTCGAGAAGCTGTTTACGGTGAAGGTACTTTCGACTGCGACAGCTTCTTCCGGGAGAATCTTCTTCGATTCTGCTGCGGTTTCTGCGATGGCTGCGGTTTCTTCGTCCGCATTCTCTGCGTCTACGGTCTGGAGTTCAGTGACCTTACCATCTCCGTCGACCGGCTTGATCGTTCCGTGGTCGGATGCAGCGTCTTCGCGATATTCTGCGACGGTGTCGACATTGACCGCGTCCGTGCTCTTCTCCTCGAGGTGGCGGATCGCCATGGTACTGATGTCTGCATCCTCCGGGAGTGCTTCCTTATAGACCTTGATTCTTACCTTGACGGCGCTGGAAGGTTCGACTTCCTCGCCGGCTGCGTTTACGAAGCGGATGTCCAGGGACTGCGAGTTCTCATAGACGCCATCGGCCTTGAGGGCTTCGACCTGCTTCTCCGTGAGGGTATCCTCACCGACGGCCAGGCTGCCATCCTCGGCTTCTTCCGGCTTCGCGAGTTCCTTAAGTTCGAGCTCGACGGCCTCGGTAAATGCAGTATCCTCGGCGAATACATTGACTTCGTAACGATCGGTGATCTCTGCGGACCAGAAGGACTTCGAGAGGTCATCGAGGGTGTACTGGAGGACACGTGCGCTGGCTACAGAGCCATCGACGAGGTCGGCGGCGCTGGTCTCCTTCAGGAGGGCCTTCCGCTCGTTCTCGAGCGCGATGTCCATATCGGTCTTCACGGCTGCGGTGGTTTCGATCGCTGCTGCCGGAGTGGTTTCCTCTGTCTTCGGGGCTTCGATTCCGGTATCCGCTGCCGGGGTGGTTTCTTCGGTCTTCGGTACTTCGTTGCCGGTATCTGCTGCCGGAGTGGTTTCTTCGGTCTTCGGTGCTTCGATTCCGGTATCTGCTACCGGAGTGGTTTCTTCGGTCTTCGGGGCTT
>CABTMH010000003.1 GCA_902485915.1 uncultured Oribacterium sp.
CGATTCGAATGGATTTGTATTACTTAATATAGATAAACTTGAAGCAATGATATCTTATATTGCCGAAAAAGTATCTCATTTATATAAAGTAAAACTTATGAAAATGCTGTGGTATGCGGATTCGTTGTCCTTTAAATCAAGCGGGCTGGCAATGTCAGGGATGGTATATCGGCATGAAACGATGGGAGCATTGCCTATAGGACACTATGCTTTGATGAACTTGGAACGCTTAAATGTTCGAGAAGAAGCTTGCGGTGATTACGACTATATGCTTCATATTTATCCAACTTTAGATATGGATTACTCGATCCTCACGAAGGCGGATAAAAAAATTCTGGATGCGGTGGTTGATAAATTTAAGGATTATAAGTCAAAGGCCATCATTGATTATATGCATGAAGAAATAGCTTATACACAAACCGGACAGGGAGATATTATCCCATTTAGTCTTGCGAAAGAGATAAGGGATTTTCTTTGAGCGTTAGTAAGAGTTTACGGTGACAACACAGTGAATCAATTGTGCGAAGTAATCATAAGGGCTTTTGATTTTGATAGTGAGCATCTCTATGAATTATGTATGCGGATGATATGAAGACGGATACTCCGTGCATGGCTATGTGAAAGGAGCGACAGCGATGAGGACACTGAATATTCCTGTTGGCGTTTCGAATTTTGAAGAAATTCGTAAAAACGGGTATTACTACATCGATAAATCGGGACTGATTGGAGAACTGCTCAGTAGAACCGGAACGAAAGTGACGCTGATCACGCGTCCTCGGCGTTTCGGTAAGACGTTGGGCATGAGTATGCTGGAAAACTTCTTCGATATTCGGAAGGACAGCAGAGCGCTGTTTGAGGGGTTGGAGATTGCGAGGGATCAGGCGCTGTGCGATGCGTGGATGAATCAGTATCCGACGATTTTTGTTTCGTTTCGGCAGGTGGATGGTCTTGATTTCACCGGGGCATACGATATGCTCACCTGGGTCATCTCGGAACTGTATAAAAAGCATCGCTATCTGCTGGACAGCGATAGAATCGCTTCCAGTGATAAGGAAATCGCGAAGCAGCTGGAATGGGGACAGGCTTCCTTGAAAGACACGAAAGGAAGTCTGCTGCTACTTACCAGAATGATGCAGCAGCACTATGGTAAACCGGTGATTCTCCTGATCGATGAGTATGATGTTCCGGTAGCAAAAGCAAACAGTAACGGATATTATGCTGAAATGCTGGATGTCATGAAGGGCTTACTGCAGGCTCTGAAGGACAATCAGGCGCTTCAATTTGCAGTGGTGACAGGCTGCCTGAAGATTGCGAAAGAAAGCATCTTTACGGGCACCAATAATTTTGTGTCCGATACGATTACGAACTCTCGTCTGAATGAGTATTTCGGCTTCGTGCAGAGTGAAGTGGATCAGCTACTGAAGGATGCGGGTGTGACGGAACAGGCGGACAGCATCCGGAGATGGTATGATGGCTATCATTTCGGAGACTTTGATGTCTATTGTCCATGGGATGTGATGAATTACATGCTGGAGCTGCAGCGCGATCCGAAGGCGAAGCCGATCAGCTACTGGAAGAACACTAGTGACAATGCCATCATCCGTTCCTTTATCGACTATGCAGGCAGTACGATCACAAACAAACTTGAAATCTTAATGGCCGGTGGCTGCATCTTTCAGCGAGTGGATGAAAATCTGACCTACGACTACCTGCACGCTTCAGAAGATAACCTCTGGAGCACACTCTACCTTACAGGATACCTGACGCGGGCACGTGAAGCGGATTATAAGGGCGAAGTTCCAGATGGCATGGTTGCGCTGATGATTCCGAACGCAGAGATCCGGGAGATCTTCGAGACGACCGTCATCCGCTGGTTTGATGACAGCACGAAGAAGTGGAATCGCAGTGCGTTGTTTGATGCCGTCTGGCGTGGTGACAGTGGAAGCATAACGAAAGAGATGAATGCCCTGCTCCGGCGCACCATCAGCTACCATGACTATCGAGAGGACTTCTACCACGCGTTCCTGGCGGGCATCTTCACAGGGGCTGGATACATGGTGGATTCGAATAAGGAACATGGAGAAGGCCGCAGCGATGTGGTCGTCTATGATCCGGTCAATGCACGCGTCGCCATCTTTGAGGCGAAGTACACGAAGACCCTGGAAAATCTGGAAAGAGAGTGCGATATGGCGTTGCAGCAGATCGATGATCGGATGTATGCTGCGGAATACGAGGACGACTATGACCGGATTCTCTGCTATGGGATTTCGTTCTTCCGGAAACGTTGCATGGTGAAGAAAAAGTGATGATCGGGGAGTCGGATGATCCTGTGAACGGCCGGTGTGCCGCTGATTTTACAAGCAGCATCACCTCACCCGAAGATTGACAATTATCCGAGATGTGTTACTATAATCCCACACGTGAAATTGATAAATATTTATTAGAGCCGTGCGTATAGCATGGCTCTCATTTTTTGTAGTATGCGAGTTGGAAACAGACCTTTCCTCCTGTCGCCGGCGGCCAAGGATTATATCTGGGGCGGTACGCGGCTGCGCGAGGAGTATAATAAACATATAGATGTGACACCGCTGGCGGAGACCTGGGAGTGCTCGACACATCCGGATGGGCCGTCGCGGGTGGCAAGCGGTGTATTTGCGGGCGAGAAGCTCGTGGATGTGCTTCGTGCGCATCCGGAGTTCATCGGGACGCATCCGAAGACGGACGGCGAGGGCGGACTGCCGGTGCTGATTAAGTTTATCGATGCGGCGCGCGATCTGTCGGTGCAGGTGCATCCGAGTGACGAGTACGCGCGGACACATGAGCACGGGCAGCTCGGGAAGACCGAGATGTGGTATGTGCTCGAAGCGGCGCCGGGGGCGAGCCTCGTCTATGGCTTCCGCCAGAATCTTACGAGGACAATGCTGGCGGCTTCACTCGAGGACGACACGGTGGAGCAGTATCTCCAGAAGGTGGAGATCCATCGTGGCGATGTCTTCCTGATCGAGTCCGGCACGGTGCATGCCATCGGTGCGGGCGCGATGATCGTGGAGATCCAGGAGAGTTCGAACCTCACCTACCGTATGTATGACTATCATCGGCTAGGGAAAGACGGCAAACCGCGGGAGCTGCACATCGCGAAGGCGCTGGACGTCGTGGACCTGCGGCAGAAGCCGCTGCCGGAGCAGCTGCAGCGCACATGCGAGGAGCATGACGGCTACAGCGTGGAGCTCCTCGAGCAGTGTGAGTACTTCCGGACGGAGCAGATCCATCTGGATACCTCACTGAGCGAAAAGCAGCCGGCATCTGGTGCACCCGATCCAGCAACACAGGAGATGCCGATGGATGCACGTGGCACAGCTGTGGATAAAGTTTCTGCCGAGATGCCGCAGGACGCATCATCTCGGTGGACGACGGACGAAACAGCGGTGGAAGCCGTTCGATTCTCGACGGGTCCGGAGTCCTTCGAGGTGCTGCTCTGTGTGGATGGCAGCGGTACGCTGCGCGGTGAGGATGTGGAGATTTCGTTCCGGAAAGGCGACTGCATCTTCGTACCGGCCGACAGCATTGGCCTCGACATCAGTGGCAGGAGTGAACTGCTGAAGGTGACGTGCTGAGACAGGGGCTGGCAGCAGCTTCCCGGAAGGGTGGGCTGCGTGACGGGGGAGCCTTCCCGGCGTGGCGGCCTCATCGGGGCGCTATAGATAGAGAAAAGTGAATGAAAACATCGGAAGGAGAGCGTGTTATGGCGAAGTATGATTATCTGGTAGTGGGTGCCGGTCTGTACGGCGCGGTGTTTGCGCATGAGGCGCGGAAGGCGGGAAAGTCGGTGCGGGTGATCGATCGGCGGCCGAACATCGCCGGTAACGTTTATACGGAGGATGTGGAGGGCATCCATGTGCACAAGTATGGCGCGCACATCTTCCACACGAACGACGCGGAGGTGTGGAACTACGTGCAGCAGTTCGCGACCTTCAACCGCTTCACGAATTCGCCGGTGGCGAACTACCACGGCGAGCTGTATTCCCTCCCGTTTAACATGTACACCTTCAACCGGATGTGGGGTGTGGTGACGCCGGAGGAAGCAGCGGCGAAGATCGACGAGCAGAAGCGGGAGTATATCGCACGGAAGCAGGCAGAGCGCGGGCTCGCGGCGGATGCGCCATTTGAGCCGCAGAACCTCGAGGAGCAGGCGATTTCGCTGATCGGCGTCGACATCTACGAGAAGCTGATCCGCGGATATACCGAGAAGCAGTGGGGCCGTCCGTGCACGGAGCTCCCGTCCTTCATCATCAAGCGGCTGCCGGTGCGCCTCGCCTTCGACAACAACTATTTCAACGCCCTCTACCAGGGCATTCCGGTCGGTGGCTATACGCAGATGGTGGCGAACATGCTGAACGGCATCGAGGTCGAGCTCGGCGTGGATTACCTCGCGGAGAAGGCGAAGTACGATGCGCTTGCGGAGAAGGTGGTGTACACCGGCGCGATCGACGCATACTTCGGCTACCAGCTCGGCACGCTCGAGTACCGTTCGGTGCGCTTCGAGACGGAGCTGCTCGACCAGCCGAATTTCCAGGGAAACGCAGCCGTCAACTACACGGATCGCGAGACGCCGTGGACCCGGATCATCGAGCATAAGTGGTTCGAGTTCGGCCGGGACGCGGAGGGGCGGGACCTTCCGAAGACCGTGATCTCCCGCGAGTTCTCGAGCGAGTGGAAGCCGGGCGACGAGCCGTACTATCCGGTCAATGATGAGAAAAACGGCGCGCTCTATCAGGCGTATAAGAAGCTGGCAGACAGCGAGACGCGCGTGATCTTCGGCGGCCGCCTCGGTGAGTATAAGTACTATGACATGGATAGAGTGATCGCATCGGCACTTGAGATGAGCCGTCGGGAGCTGTAAAATATAAAGTGACTGCGTGAACTGGAAGCAGCGACTGTTTAAGAGGAGGACGAAGAAATGAGCGAGAAATATGTGGCAGCAGAAGGGCGGTATCGTGATGAGGGAAACCTCTATCGACGCTGTGGAAAATCGGGATTAAAGCTTCCGAAGGTTTCCCTCGGTCTCTGGCATAACTTCGGAACGGATGCCGATATGGATGTGATGAAGTCCATGCTGTTTACAGCGTTTGATCATGGCATCACGCACTTCGACCTGGCGAACAACTATGGTCCGGAACCAGGTGCAGCGGAGACGAATTTCGGAAAGATTCTGAGTTCGGATCTTCGGCCATACCGTGACGAGATGATCATTTCTTCGAAGGCGGGCTTCACCATGTGGGATGGTCCTTACGGTGACTGGGGATCTCGGAAGTATCTGATGTCCTCGCTTGACCAGTCGCTGAAGCGCATGCAGCTCGATTATGTCGACATTTTCTATCATCATCGCATGGATCCGGAGACACCGCTCGAGGAGACCATCATGGCACTCGACCAGATCGTACGCTCCGGTAAGGCGCTGTATGTCGGTATATCAAATTATGATGGACCGCATGCAGCAGAAGCACAGAAGCTCGCCCGGGAGATCCACCTGCCGCTCATCATCAACCAGAACCGCTACTCGATTCTGGACCGCTCCATCGAGCAGAATGGTCTCAAGGATTTCGCCCGCGCAGAGGGCATGGGCGTTATCTGCTTCTCACCGCTCGCACAGGGCATGCTGTCCGAGAAGTACCTGAAGGGGATACCGGCGGACTCTCGTATCGCGAAGGACGGGCGCTTCCTCCATGCAGATGACATCACGCCGGAGAAGATGGAAGGTATCCGCCGCCTCGATGAAATCGCGAAGCGCCGTGGCCAGACCCTCCCGCAGATGGCACTCGCCTGGGACCTTCGCGACCCGGAGATCACCTCAGTGCTGATCGGCGCATCGAAGCCACAGCAGATCCTCGAGAACCTCGGTGCCATCGAGAACACCAGCTTCTCCGCAGAAGAGCTGCGGAAGATCGACGAGATCCAGGCGTCCATCGCCGGAGAACTCGATGCACGTAGACATGTATAGGCGGATGTAGAAAAAACATCGGATAATATGGATAGAAAGAATGGCAGAGGGAATTCCCTCTGCCATTTATTTAATCCTCACGACCGGCGACTTCGACGCTGCCGCCACGCTTCGGGCCGTCGCTGTTTGTGATGACGGTCTGCGGGCCGCTCGAGCTCGAAGAGCTCGTGTTCTTCTTCGGGACGGATGGACCGAATCCACTGGTGGATGGCGCGGTCGTGCTCGGGTCGGTCTTTTCAGTTGAGCCCGAAGCATTGGACCCGGATGCGGTAGTGCCTGTGCTGCCTGTGGTGGTGCCATCGCCGTTTGCGTCTGTCTTACCGACGGTGATCTTATCTGTCACGAGATCCTTCTTCGACACACTCGCGGTGTTGCCGGCGTTCGGCTTATTGAGAACACTGCTGTTGTTCTTCGAGCTGGACGAATGCGTCTTGTTCGTGGACGACGTCTTATCGTTCTTGCTGCTCGAGCTGCTGTTGTTCTTTGACGTCGACTTCGAACCCGTGCGACTCGTGACGAGACGTGTGCCATCCGAAGCGTAGCCATACTTCTGGAGACCCTCGATCGGCGTCGGCTCGACATAGGTGCCGACCGGATATGTCCGGGTCACTGGCGTCACTCCGTCGAACCAGGCACCCGCGTCCCCGACGAGATAACCGTCCGGTGTCGTGCAGTTCAGCATGAGATACCCGTTCTCATCGAAGGCGAAGCACTGATAGACGCCATCGTCGTCCCCGTCGATCCACTGCCACGCGTAGGTCGGATAGCTCCCATCATCGTTCACATACCAGAACCCCGTCGAGTTCGCCCTCCACTCACCTGCAAGCGCAGGCGTGGACAGAAGCGCCGCACTGAGCAGCGCCGTGGCACCCGCGGTCAGTATGGACATCGCCCTCTTCTTCGTAACTCTTCCAGATAGCTCGAACGTATGCATAACACCTTCCCCTTTATGTTCATCTTCATGACACGGTCATCATGAGTAAATAATACCATTTTAGAACCGGGAAGTTCGTTAGTTTTCAATTGCGATTCGCTTACGGATTTCGACGAAATCTTTAAGAAATCGTCAGAAATCAGTGCTTACAGAGCCTGTAATCTACTGTTCACTCATCAACTGGATCCAGCCCCCTGTCTGTTCAGTACACGAGCGAACAGTCATGAATCCGGAAATCTTAAGCAAATAACAAGAATTTAGGCGCTGTTCTTCATATTCCACTGTGGTATAGTATGACTATCAACTGAAGCGGTTTACCGATGACGCAACTGAAGCGGCTTAAAAACACCGCGCGTTGCATCTGAAACCTTTCAGAGAACGATATGATCGTCGGGTGCCCGGCACCTTAAAATAACCTGCGGGACCTGCAGGGAAATGGAGAACGAATATGAGAAACTTCACGAAGAAAGTAGTCGCAACCACCACCGCTGTTCTGATGAGTGCATCGGTACTCGCAGGCACTGCATTCGCCGCCGGTACCACCACCGCAAATACAGCATACCAGAGCCTGGTAGATACCGTCACCTCCACGAAGCAGGTGCGCAATGCATTTAACGCGAAGTCCGTCGCAAGAAACGCAGCGAAGGGCACACAGAAGGCCGGCAGTACTTCTTCCCTCACAGCAAACCAGATCGTAACCAACGTCATCAAGATTAAGGGTGCAGGCTCCGCAGCGAACGGAACTACCGCAAGCGATAAGGTCGCAGCATCGAAGGCAGCCGCTGCAGCAGCAAACGCAGCATACACAAACGCTGCAAGTGCGATCGGCGAGCCGGATCTCACCCAGACCGCAGGCGCGATGTTCGGACCATACGTACCGGAAGGCGCATACACGAACCAGATCGCACCGGTCATCGACTACACCATGATCAACGTACCGGGCCCGGACGGAAAGATCTCCGACGGAAACGCCCAGGACTGGTAACCCCCAGAAAGATCACTGAACTCCAGATAAAATCAAGACAGAACTTTCAGAAGCTGTGCCGAGAGGCGCAGCTTCTTCTTTGCTTCTGTTCACTCGTCAACCGGCTTCCCGACATGGCCTCTGCCTGATCAGTACACGCGTGAACAGTAACAACCTGTGCCGTCCACCCCCTCGCCTTTACACGTTATTTCCTTGATTTTATCATCCCCCTACTTTATAATGAGAAAGCTATAAAGGCCGCATTCTGCCTATTTTTCGGGTTAGAGGTCTGCAACCGGTCCACACCGGTTTATACTTATATATATTTTGAAGGAGAAAAGGCGCTTATGTTTAGAAAAGTTGATACAAACATGAACTTTGTAGAGCGCGAGGGCGAGGTCGAGGAGTTCTGGAGACAGAATCATATCTTCGAAGAGTCCATCAAGGAGCACGAGGGTGATCCATCCTATGTTTTCTACGATGGTCCGCCTACGGCGAATGGTAAGCCGCACATCGGCCATGTCGAGACGCGCGCGTTCAAGGACATGATTCCGAGATTCCATGCGATGAAGGGTGCGATGGTACCACGTAAGGCCGGCTGGGATACCCACGGTCTTCCGGTCGAGCTCGAGGTCGAGAAGCAGATCGGCATCAACGGTAAGGATCAGATCGAGAACTACGGTATCGCGCCTTTTATCGATCACTGTAAGGAAAACGTCTGGAAGTATAAGGGCATGTGGGAAGACTTCTCCTATAAGGTCGGCTTCTGGGCAGACATGGAGCACCCGTACGTTACCTATCACGATGACTATATCGAGTCCGAGTGGTGGGCACTGAAGGAGATCTTTAAGAAGAAACTCCTGTACGAGGGCTTCAAGGTCGTACCGTACTGCCCGCGCTGCGGAACCCCGCTGTCCAGCCACGAGGTAGCACAGGGCTATAAGGAGCTGAACGAGCGCTCGGCGATCGTCCGTTTTAAGGCGAAGGATCAGGATTTCTGCTTCCTCGCATGGACGACCACCCCATGGACCCTTCCATCGAACACCGGCCTCTGCGTAAATCCGGATCTGGACTATGCGAAGGTAAAGGCAGCCGACGGCTACACCTACGTGATGGCCTGCTCACTGCTTGATAAGGTACTCGGCCCGCTCGCAAAGGATGGCATGCCGGCTTACGAGATCCTCGAGACCTGTAAGGGTACTGACCTCGTCGGTATCGACTACGAGCCACTCTATGCATGTGCAGCGGAAGCGGCTGCGAAGCAGCATAAGCGCGCACACTACGTGATCGCAGACGGCTACGTAACGGCAGACGATGGTACTGGAATCGTACACATCGCCCCTGCATTCGGTGAGGATGATGCCCGTGTCGGCCGCGAGAACGGCTTCCCGCTCATCAAGTTCGTCGATGAGAAGGGTGTGATGACCGAGGAGACGCCGTTCGCCGGCATGCGCTGCAAGCCGACCGAGAAGGAGATGGCCGCAGGTGCGATCAGCGCAGATCCGGAGGTACTGAAGGATCTGTCTGCACGTAAGCTGCTCTTCGATGCGCCGAAGTTCACTCACTCCTATCCGCACTGCTGGAGATGTGATACGCCGCTGATCTACTATGCGAGAGAGTCCTGGTTCATCAAGATGAGTGCCGTAAAGGACGACCTCGTTCGTAACAACAACACCGTCAACTGGTTCCCGGCGACGATCGGTACCGGCCGTTTCGGTGCATGGATCGAGAACGTGCAGGACTGGGGTCTGTCACGTAACCGTTACTGGGGCACCCCGCTCAACATCTGGACCTGCCCGTGCTGCGGTAAGCAGGAGGCCATCGGCTCCATCCAGGAGCTCCGCGAGCGTTCTACGAACTACGACGAGCTCCTCGCACAGCTGAAGGCCGAGGGTAAGGGTGGTTACAGCTCCGACTATGTGGGCTACGAGCACATCGAGCTCCACAAGCCGTATGTAGATCAGATCACCCTGCGCTGCCCGGATTGCGGCGGCGAGATGCATCGTGTACCGGAAGTCATCGACTGCTGGTTCGATTCCGGCGCGATGCCATATGCACAGCATCACTATCCGTTCGAGAATAAGGAGCTCTTCGAGTCTCAGTTCCCGGCACAGTTCATCTGTGAGGCCGTGGATCAGACCCGTGGATGGTTCTATTCCCTCCTCGCCGAGAGTACGATCCTCTTTAATAAGGCACCGTATCAGAACGTCCTCGTACTGGGTCATGTCCAGGATGAGAACGGACAGAAGATGAGTAAGTCGAAGGGCAATGCGGTCGACCCGATGGATGCGCTCCAGAAGCACGGCGCCGACGCCATCCGCTGGTTCTTCTACACGAACTCTGCACCATGGCTGCCGAACCGCTTCCATGATAAGGCCGTCGTCGAGGGACAGCGTAAGTTCCTGTCGACGCTCTGGAACACCTATGCCTTCTTCGTTCTGTACGCAAACATCGACAGCTTCGACCCGACGAAGTACAGCCTCGACTATGCGTCCCTCGGTGTCATGGACCGCTGGCTGCTCAGTAAGCTGAACACCGTGATCCGCGAAGTCGATGACGACCTCACGAACTTCCGTATCCCGGAGGCGGCGAACGCGATGCAGGATTTCGTCGATGACATGTCGAACTGGTATGTTCGTCGTTCGAGAGAGCGCTTCTGGGCGAAGGGCATGGAGCAGGATAAGGTCAATGCTTACATGACGCTCTACACCGCACTGGTAACGTTCTCGAAGGTAGCGGCACCGATGGTTCCGTTCATCACCGAGTCCATCTACCGTAACCTGGTATGTAGCGTGGATCCGTCTGCGAAGGCATCCGTTCACCTCTGCAGCTTCCCGGAGGCGGACGCGTCGATGATCGACACAGCGCTCGAGGAGAACATGGATGAGGTACTGCACATCGTACTGCTCGGTCGTGCAGCGAGAAACACCGCAGCTGTAAAGAACCGTCAGCCGATCGGTGACATGTATGTAAAGGCAGAGCACACGCTCGATCCTTTCTTCATCGACATCGTTGAAGACGAGCTGAATGTAAAGAAGGTGACCTTCCAGGATGACCTTCGCGCATTCACTTCCTATACATTTAAGCCACAGCTGAAGACCGTCGGTCCGAAGTATGGCAAGCACTTAAACGCGATTCGTACACATCTCACCGAGATGGATGGCTCTGCAGCGATGGATGAGCTCGACCAGAACGGCGTACTGAAGTTCACTGTGGATGGTGACACCGAGGTCAGCCTCACGAAGGATGATCTCCTCATCGACGTCGCACAGAAGGGCGGCTTCGTAACCGAGGAGGACATGAGCCTCACCGTCGTGCTCGACACGAACCTGACACCGGAGCTCGAGGAAGAGGGCTTCGTCCGCGAGATCATCAGTAAACTTCAGACCATGCGTAAGGAAGCAGGCTTCGAGGTTATGGACCATATCACGGTCTATGCGAAGGATAACGCTGAGATGATCGCGCTCATGCAGAAGAACGAGGACGAAATCAAGCGAATCGTAATGGCCGACAGCATCGTATATGACATCATGAAGGGCTATGAAAAGGAGTGGGATATCAACGGTAAGCAGGTGAAGCTTGCGGTTGAGAAGCTGTAAAATCGAAGTCCGGTCGGACTGAGATGATGCAGTGACCTGCGAAGGGAAATGAGTAATTCAGGGCTTCGCTTCGGCGAAGCCCTGGCGATGAAGGGATTTTATATATGATGGAAAAGTTTGACAAGGGAGCTTTTAAGAAGGCTGTCGAGACCAATGCGCGTAAGCTCTACCGTAGATCTCTCGCAGATCTGAATACGAAGGAAGCGTTTCATGCAGTAGCGTATGCTGTCGAGGACGTCATCATCGACGACTGGATGAAGACCCAGAAGGCTGCAGAGAAGCAGGACGCGAAGCGCGTGTACTACCTCTCCATGGAGTTCCTGATGGGCCGTGCACTCGGTAACAACATCTTGAATCTGACCTGTCATGAAGAGCTGAAGGAGGCCATCGAGGAGCTGGGACTGAATCTCAACGCACTCGAGGAGGCTGAGCCGGACTGGGCACTCGGAAACGGTGGCCTCGGTCGTCTCGCAGCCTGCTTCCTGGATTCCCTCGCAACGCTCAACTACTGGGCATGCGGCTGCGGCATCCGCTACAAGTATGGTATGTTTAAGCAGAAGATCGAGGATGGCTATCAGCGTGAGGTGCCGGATGACTGGCTGAGAGACGGTAACCCGTTCGAGCTTCGTCGTGCGGAGCTTCAGAAGGAAGTTAAGTTCGGCGGCTGGGTGGAGACACATAACGAGAACGGCAAGCTGAAGTTCGTTCAGAAGGGCTATCAGTCCGTTATCGCGATTCCGTACGATACACCGGTGGTCGGCTATGGTAATCATGTCGTCGATTCTCTCCGTGTATGGGATGCCGAGGCGAAGGAGACCTTCCGTATCGAGGAGTTCGATAAGGGTAACTACCAGGCAGCCGTAGAGAACGAGAACATGGCACGCAACATCGTCGAGGTCCTCTATCCGAACGATAATCACCTCGCGGGTAAGGAGCTTCGTCTGCGTCAGCAGTACTTCTTCATCTCCGCATCCGTACAGACCGCCGTCAAGGAGTACTATGAGAAGCATGATGGAGGCATTCACCATCTGTACGAGAAGGTCGCGTTCCAGCTGAACGATACACACCCGACCGTAGCGGTCGCCGAGCTCATGCGTGTGCTCATGGACGACTATGGCCTCGAGTGGGATGAGGCATGGGAGATCACGAAGAAGACCTGTGCATATACGAACCACACCATCATGGCCGAGGCCCTCGAGAAGTGGCCGATCGAGCTCTTCTCGAAGCTGCTTCCGCGTATCTACCAGATCGTCGAGGAGATCAACCGTCGTTTCTGTGAGGAGATCCGTGCGAAGTATCCGAACAACGCAGAGTATAAGATCTCGAAGATGGCCATCATCTATGACGGTCAGGTGAAGATGGCGCACCTCGCGATCGTGGGCAGCCACGCCGTGAACGGTGTCGCACAGCTTCATACCGAGATTCTGAAGAAGGAGACGCTGAAGGACTTCTATGAGATGTTCCCGGAGATGTTCTCTAACAAGACGAACGGTATCACCCCGCGTAGATGGATGGTACATGCAAACCCGGAGCTTGCAGCCTGGGTAAGCGATAAGATCGGCGATGGCTGGATCACAGACCTTTCGAAGATGAAGAAGCTCGAGGTCTATGCGGATGATGAGAAGTGTCAGGCCGAGTTCATGGCGATCAAGCGTCATAACAAGGAGCGCCTCGCGAAGTACATCCTCGAGCATAACGGCATTCAGGTATCGACCGATGCGATCTTCGATGTCATGGTGAAGAGACTGCACGAGTACAAGCGTCAGCTGATGAACATCCTGCACGTGATGTACATGTACAACGAGCTGAAGGATCATCCGGATATGAACTTCTATCCGCATGTATACATCTTCGGCGCGAAGGCAGCGGCAGGCTATAAGACGGCGAAGCTGACCATCAAGCTGATCAACAACGTGGCGAACGTCATCAACAACGACGAGTCCATCAACGGTAAGATCAAGGTGGTCTTCATCGAGGATTACCGCGTATCGAACGCCGAGATCATCATCCCGGCAGCGGATATCTCCGAGCAGATTTCGACCGCGTCCAAGGAAGCATCCGGAACCTCCAACATGAAGCTCATGCTGAACGGTGCCCTGACCCTCGGAACCATGGATGGTGCGAACGTCGAGATCGTAAAGGAAGTCGGCGATGAGAACGCCTTCATCTTCGGTATGTCCGCAGAGGAGGTCATCGAGCTCGAGCACAACCATCAGTATGTACCGATGGAGATCTTTAACAACAACCAGAAGATCCGTCGCGTGCTGATGCAGCTCGTGAACGGCTACTACAGCCCGGAGAACCCGGAGCTGTTCCGTCCGCTCTATAACGCACTTCTGAACACCCAGGAGTCCGACGTCGCAGACCGCTACTTCATCCTGAAGGACCTCGAGTCCTACCACGACGCACAGGAGCGCGCCGTAGCGAAGTACCAGGACGAAGCATGGTGGGCGAGAGCCGCGATCCTCAACACCGCAAACGCCGGCAAGTTCTCCTCCGACCGTACCATCGAAGAGTACGTGACGGACATCTGGGGACTCGACAAGCTGAAGGTGAAGTAAGCGGGTTGAACCTGAAATCATCCGAAAAGATATGAATTAAAGCCGCCGTATACCCGATGGAAAGATCGGGTATACGGCGGCTTTTCTTCTAATCATTCAAAAAGTAGAGTACGCGCTCCGTTTCCTGGTAGCCGAGGCTTTCGTAGAGGTGAACTGCGATCTCGTTGTTGCTGGCGACCTGAAGAAGTACCTTCTGATAGGGGCCGTCGGCCGGCGTAGCTTCGACCGCTTCCATCAGGGCGCGGCCAAGATCGGAAGAGCACACGTCTGA
>CABTMH010000004.1 GCA_902485915.1 uncultured Oribacterium sp.
GCACAGGCCTTCATCCTGGGCGCAGACTTCATCGGTGACGATTCTGTCGCGATGATCCTCGGCGATAACATCTTCTCCGGTCACGGCTTCAAGAAGGCACTCCGTCAGGCCGCAGCGAAGGAATCCGGCGCGACCGTCTTCGGCTACTATGTCGATGATCCGGAGCGTTTCGGTATCGTCGCCTTCGACGAGAACGGAAAGGCCATCTCCATCGAGGAGAAGCCGGAGCACCCGAAGTCCAACTACTGTGTCACGGGTCTCTACTTCTATGATAACCGCGTCGTAGAGTATGCGAAGAACCTGAAGCCATCCGCACGTGGTGAGCTCGAGATCACCGACCTTAACCGCATCTACCTCGAGAACGGTGAGCTTGACGTCACCCTGCTCGGACAGGGCTTCACCTGGCTCGACACCGGAACCCACGAGTCTCTCGTCGATGCGACGAACTTCGTCCGCACCATCGAGACACACGAGCATCGTAAGATCGCATGCCTCGAGGAGATCGCGTATCTCAACGGCTGGATCGGCCGCGATAAGGTCGAGGAAGCCTACGAGATGTATAAGAAGAACGAGTACGGCAAGTACCTGAAGGACGTGCTCGACGGCAAGTATGTCGATAAGATCACAGAGCAGAACGAGCTCGGTAAGTAATCATAGCTGAGAGAGGCTCTGAAATCAGCGATGATCATAAACGGCAGTCTCCGGCACGAAGCGCCCGGACAGCCGATGATCCAGGAAAGGAAAGTAATATGAAATATATCGTAACCGGTGGCGCCGGGTTTATCGGCGGCAACTTCATGCACTTCGCAGTCAACACCTATCCGGAGGATATGTGGATCTGTCTCGATGCCCTGACCTATGCAGGTAACCTCGAGACCCTCGCACCACTCGAGGGCAAGCCGAACTACAAGTTCGTCAAGGGCGACATCGCCGACCGCGCGTTCGTCTTCCAGCTTTTCGAGGAGGAGAAGCCGGATGTCATCATCAACTTCGCTGCGGAGTCTCACGTAGACCGTTCCGTGACGAACCCGGACATCTTCCTTCAGACGAACGTCGGTGGTACCGTGACCCTGCTCGACGCCTGCAAGAAGTACGGCATCCAGCGTTATCATCAGGTGTCCACCGATGAGGTATACGGCGACCTGCCACTGGACCGTCCGGACCTCTTCTTCACCGAGGATAACAAGATCAAGGCATCTTCCCCGTACTCCGCATCGAAGGCAAGTGCAGACCTCTTCGTCATGGCGTACCACAGAACCTTCGGTATCCCGGTGACGATCTCACGCTGCTCGAACAACTACGGCCCGTATCACTTCCCGGAGAAGCTGATCCCGCTCGTCATCTCCAGAGCGCTCAATGATGAGAAGATTCCTGTATATGGCAACGGCGCAAACGTACGTGACTGGCTCTATGTCACCGATCACTGCAAGGCCATCGACCTGATCGTCCGGAAGGGTAAGCCAGGTGAGGTCTACAACATCGGCGGACACAATGAGCGCACGAACCTCGAGGTCGTGAAGACCATCCTGAAGGCGCTCGGCAAGCCAGAGTCACTCATCGAGTATGTAAAGGACAGACCAGGCCATGATCTCCGCTATGCGATGGACCCGACGAAGATCGAGACCGAGCTCGGCTGGCAGCCGGAGTACACCTTCGATACCGGTATCCCTGTCACGATCGACTGGTATCTCAACAACAAGGAGTGGTGGGAGCACATCGTTTCCGGTGAGTACCAGAGCTACTTCGAGAAGATGTATGTACAGGGTAAGGGTCTTCAGTAAATAGCCGATTCATCCCTCGCATGTATATGTGAGGGATTTGCTTTTTTTAGGCTGAAAATAAAACACGGACATGTCATGGCAGACAGTTCGCAGGCGGTGGATGGCATACCGGAAGCATGCGTGGATGCCGTCGGTACAGGACAGCCCGCGAACGATGGATGGCATACGAAAGAGGTTTTTTATGAAAGTATTTGTAACAGGTGTGAATGGTCAGCTCGGTCACGATGTGATGAACGAACTCGCAAAGCGCGGCTATGAGGGCGTCGGCACGGACATCCAGCCGGTGTACAGTGGTGTGATGGATGATTCGGCGGTGACCCGTATGCCGTATGTGCAAATGGATATCACGAATCGTGCCCAGGTTTCCTCCATCATCCGTGAGCTTCATCCGGATGTCATCGTGCACTGTGCGGCCTGGACTGCGGTCGATGCCGCAGAGGATGAAGCGAACCGTCCGAAGGTAAAGGCGATCAATGTCGATGGCGTGCAGAACATCGCCGATGCCGCGAAGCTCGTGGATGCGAAGATGATCTATATCTCCACCGATTACGTCTTCGACGGTCAGGGTGAGACCCCATGGCAGCCGGACTGTGAGGATTATGCGCCGCTCAACTACTATGGTGAGACGAAGCTCGGCGGTGAGCAGGCCGTCGCGCGGACCCTCGAGAAGTATTTCATCGTCCGCATCGCCTGGGTCTTCGGCCTCAACGGAAAGAACTTCATCAAAACCATGCTGAACGTCGGAAAAACTCATGATACCGTACGTGTGGTCATGGATCAGATCGGTACACCGACCTATACACTGGACCTCGCACGACTGCTCGTGGACATGCTGGAGACCGAGAAGTACGGCTACTACCATGCAACCAACGAGGGCGGCTATATCAGCTGGTATGATTTCACGAAGGAAATCTACCGTCAGGCCGGCTATACCACGAAGGTCGTGCCGGTGACCAGTGCCGAGTACGGCGCGAGTGTGGCGGCCCGTCCGTTCAACTCCCGCCTTGATAAGTCGAAGCTTCGTGAGGCCGGATTCACACCGCTCCCGACCTGGCAGGATGCCGTCGGCCGCTATCTCGAGGCGCTGAAGAGCAGCGAAATTTAATCAGTTACTCTTCCCTCGTCAACTGGATTCAGGCAGGGCCCCCTATCGGATCAGTACATGAGTAGACAGTAACATTTATGACAGCAGAAGGAGAAAATAATGGGAAAATATTTTGGAACTGATGGTTACCGTGGTGAGGCCAATGTCAATCTGACGGCCGACAGTGCCTTCCGTGTAGGCAAGTTCCTCGGATGGTACTATGGACAGCAGAAGAAAAACGGCGAGCACTGCCGCATCGTCATCGGTAAGGATACGAGACGTTCCAGCTATATGTTTGAATATGCGATCGCCGCAGGTATCACTGCGACCGGTGCAGATGCCTGCCTCCTGCATGTGACGACGACCCCGTCCGTCGCCTATGTGGCCCGCTCGGAGGACTTCGACTGTGGTGTGATGATCTCCGCCTCCCATAATCCGTACTATGATAACGGCATCAAGGTCATCAACGGAAACGGCGAGAAGCTCGGCGATGATGTCATAAAGAAGATCGAGGATTACCTCGACGGTGTAACCCCAGAGGTGCCGCTGACGACCCGTGCGGATATCGGACGCACCATCGATTTCGCGGCCGGCCGGAACCGCTACATCGGTTACCTCATCTCGCTGGCTACGCACAGCTTCAAGGGAAAGAAGGTCGCCCTCGACTGCTCGAACGGCTCCGCATCTTCGATTGCGAAGTCCGTCTTCGATGCACTCGGTGCCGATACCCATGTCATCCATAACGAGCCGAACGGAACAAACATCAACGATAAGTGCGGATCGACCCACATCGAGTCACTTCAGAAGTATGTCGTGGAGCAGGGTTGTGATGTCGGCTTCGCTTACGACGGTGATGCAGATCGCTGCCTCGCCGTCGATGAGGATGGTCGTGTCGTCAACGGCGACCAGATCATGTATGTCTGTGGCTGCTACATGAAGGAGCAGGGGCAGCTGCAGGATAACACCATCGTGACCACCGTCATGTCGAACTTCGGACTTTATAAGGCCCTCGATGAGGTCGGTATCCGGTATGAGAAGACGAAGGTCGGCGACCGTTTCGTCTATGAGAACATGTCACAGAACGGTTTCTCCCTCGGTGGAGAGCAGTCCGGACACATCATCTTCCTGCGTCATGCGACGACCGGTGATGGTATCCTGACCTCCATCAAGGTGATGGAGACGATGCTTGCGAAGAAGCAGTCCCTGAAGCAGCTGGCGGCTCCGTTTGTCGTCTTCCCGCAGGTACTGAAGAACGTGCGCGTCCTCGATAAGGAGACGGCACAGAACAACCCGGCGGTGCAGAAGGCGGTACAGGAGGTGACCGAGGCCCTCGGAAACGATGGTCGTATCCTCCTTCGTGCATCCGGCACCGAGCCACTCGTACGTGTCATGGTGGAGGCGGACACACAGGAGAAGTGTGAGCGTTATGTCGATCAGGTTATCGCAGTTATGAACAAAGAGGGACTGGTCCTCACCGTTCAGTAACGTTATAATGTTTAATTATACCGATATGTCTACACATAACCGTACGACATAGATGATAGAGCAAGACATAATAGAGAAGACTTTCAAGGAAAGGAAGCTGCAGCTATGTTAAATTACAAGCGTTACAGACGTTTTCCGGCGTTCAAATATCCGGAAAGAACCTGGATGGATAAGGAAATCACGGAGGCACCGATCTGGTGCTCCGTCGATCTACGTGATGGTAACCAGGCACTGGTGGATCCGATGAGCGTAGAGGAGAAGATCGAGTTTTTCCAGATGCTTGTAAAGCTGGGCTTCAAAGAAATCGAGGTGGGCTTCCCTGCAGCATCCCAGATCGAGTATGACTTCCTGCGTCAGCTGATCGAGCGGAAGATGATCCCGGAGGATGTGACCGTACAGGTGCTGGTGCAGTGCCGTGCTGAGCAGCTCGAGCGTACCTTCGACTGCCTCGCAGGTCTCGGGAAGGCCATCGTCCACATCTATAACTCCACGTCCGTTCTTCAGAGAGATGTGGTGTTCCATAAGAGTAAGGAAGAAATCATTGACATCGCGCTGGCCGGTACTCAGCTCGTAAAGAAGTATGCCGCCGGCTTCCCGGGCCACATCCGCCTCGAGTATTCGCCGGAGTCCTTCACGGGCACCGAGATGGATTACGCGGCTGATATCTGTAACGCCGTGCTCGACGCATGGGAGTGCGGTGAGGGCCGCGAGGTCATCATCAACCTGCCGTCTACGGTAGAGATGAACACCCCAAACGTCTACGCAGATCAGATCGAGTACATGTCGAAGCATCTCAAGAACCGTGAGCATGTGATTCTTTCCGTGCATCCGCATAACGATCGTGGCGAGGGTGTCGCTTCTACAGAGCTCGCGCTGCTCGCCGGTGCAGACCGTGTCGAGGGTACCCTCTTCGGAAACGGTGAGCGTACGGGCAATGTTGACATCCTGACGCTCGCCTATAACATGTTCTCTCAGGGCGTGGATCCGAAGCTTGCGCTCGAGGATATCAACAGCATCAAGGAAGTCTATGAGCGCTGCACGAAGATGACGATCCCACCGAGACAGCCGTATGCCGGTGCGCTGGTATTTACGGCCTTCTCCGGTTCGCACCAGGATGCCATCAACAAGGGCGTACAGGCGATGAATGAGCGTCAGAGCACGATCTGGGAGGTTCCGTACCTGCCGATCGATCCGGCCGACATCGGCCGCAAGTACGAGCCGATCGTCCGTATCAACAGCCAGTCCGGTAAGGGCGGTGTCGCCTTCGTCATGGATGCGCAGTTCGGCTACAAGCTGCCGAAGGGCATGCAGCGTGAGTTTGCGGATTATATCCAGGCTCTGTCGGAGCAGGAGGGCGAGGTGTCACCACAGGAAATCTACGATATCTTCCAGGCAGAGTACGTCGAGACGAAGGAGCCGATCCACTTCAAGAACATCCGTACCACCGATACCGAGAACGGAGACGATACCTATACCACGATGGCACATGTCACCTATCTCAATCATGGCAGCATGCAGCAGTTCGATGGTGTCGGTAACGGACCGATCGATGCGGTGATCGCCGGACTCGCCGAGGAGCTGAAGATCGACATAAAGGTCCTCGATTACCAGGAGCATGCGCTGGGCTCCGGCTCGAATGTAAAGGCGGTTTCCTATATCCACCTGCTGGATGTGAAGACCGGAAAGACGAGCTATGGTGTCGGCTTAAGCTCCAACATCACACGTTCTTCGATCCGCGGACTTTTCAGTGCGGTGAACCGCATGTTCTTCCCGGAGGAAGCAGAGGCGGCCGGAAAGAAGCGTGTCGAGCAGAAGAAGGCCGGACAGAATCCACGGGATCTCTTCGGAAATTCCTGAATTAACATTGGCACTGATCACTTGTCAACTGGATTCCGGCCCCTAGCCTGATCAGTACACGAGTGAACCGTAAATAAACATGCCCTGAGAGGCTGTCGCAGAGCGACAGCCTCTTCTTTATTATCTGAAATTACGTTATAATAGTGTGAATTATGCAACTATGTGTAGAAAGGCTTTATCATGAATATCGTGTATGCATCCGACGAAGGATACTGCCAGCATATGGCGGTGTCCATCGTATCTCTGATAGAACATAATAAAAGTGAGCAGCTGACCTTCCACATCCTGTCCGACGGGATCTCGATGGAGAAGGAGGATCAGCTTCGTGCCATGGTCCGTGGCTATGGAAAGAAGATCGTCTTCTATCCGATCGAGCATCTGATGGAGGAGCTGAAGGGACAGATCTATGGTCTCGATACGGGACGCTTCCGCATCACGACGCTTGCGCGTCTACAGATGGGCTCGATTCTGCCGCGGATGGTGACGAAGGCGCTGTACCTCGACTGTGATACCGTGGTGCTGCGTTCGATCGCACCGCTCTATCGTCTGCATCTCGAGGATGATATGGCGGCGATGGCGGCAGAACCGACCATCTATCCGGAGGTGAAGGAGAGGATCGGCCTCACGGAGGAGGATACCTACTTTAATGCCGGTATGCTGCTCATGAATCTCTCGGCATGGCGACTCGAGGATATGGAGGCGAACTGCTTCGCCTACTATAATCAGATGGGCGGTCAGCTGCCGTTTAACGATCAGGATGTCCTGAATCATGTGCTGAAGGGACGCATCCGGCGTGTCAGCCAGACCTATGACTTCATCACGAATTACTACTACTTCCGCTATGCGACGCTCTGTGCGAAGTCTGCATCCTTCGCCCTCGGTGAGTCGAAGGAGAGCTTCCATCTCGCGAAGCATCATCCGGTCATCGTGCACTTTGCTTCGGATGAGCGTCCGTGGAACCGTGGAAACCTCAACCACTATACGCGCGCCTACGATAAATACCTGAAGAAGACCCCGTTTGCCGGCGCTGCCCGTGTGAAGGGAAAGGAAGCCTACATGGCCCTCTATCATGCGATGAACATCGCGACCTTCCTGTGCCCGCAGGTACGACAGTATATCTCAGACAGGTACTATCATGAACAGATTGAAAAATAAAAAAATACTCCTGATCATGCCGTTCTTCTATCACTATGAGGATGCGATCCGGGCGCATCTCGAGCAGGCCGGTGCAGTGGTTTGGCTCGTGGATACGAACATCCATGCCTACGGACTCGGAAAGAAGCTCGTCATGTTCTATACGAAGGCACTCCGCGACCGGTTGGTGTACCGCTACTATGCGCACGCACTCCGGGATGTGCCGGATACCCTCGACGAGGTCATGATCATCAAGGGCACCTGGATGACCGATGAGGTCCTGCACGCGCTGCAGGCACGGTTTACATCGGCGGATTTCCGTATCTTCCACTGGGACAGTGTCGCGACCTTCCCGGATCAGCTCCGCATCAACCGCTTCTTCACGAAGATCTATACCTTCGATCCGGTGGACGCCGCGCAGTATGGCTGGATCTACCGTCCGACCTTCTTCGAGGAGGAGATCTGCCACCCATCGGAGGAGAAGCGCTACGACTTTCTGCTCATCTGTTCGATGCATACGCGTCGGATGGAGGTGCTCCGGAAGCTGAAGGCGCTCGCGGAGAAGCGGCAGAAAACACTTTACAGCTACATCTATGTGCCGCGGCTCCAGTACATCCGGGAGACGCTGCTCCGGCATAATCCGCTCTATGAGGGGGCCCGGGACGCACTGCATTTCCAGCCGCTCCCGCAGGCGGAGACCTATGCGCTTTATCCGCACACCCGCTGCATCGTGGATTATACCTTTCCGCAGCAGAACGGCTTCAGCATGCGGACCTACGATGCCATGGGCTGCCACTGCAAGCTCCTCACGAACAACCCGCATGTGAAGGACGCGGATTTCTATGATCCGCAGAACATCTATGTCTATGACCCGGATCACTTCGAAATTCCGGCGGATTTTCTGGAAACCCCGTATCGGGCGCTGCCAGTGGAAATCTATGATCGCTACCGGCTCGACGGCTTCCTGCAGGAGCTGTTCGGCTGAGGCGAGGCGGGCAGACAGGCTTCTATGACATGCGTGGCGGCGAGCGAGGATGCTTCGTCGTAGACATTGACCACGTACAGCGATGAAACGAGAAACAGAAGGAGAGAAAAGACAGGATGGTCACGGTCCTTTTATGTACATATAACGGTGCGGCCTACGTCCGCGCGCAGCTTCAGTCGATCCTCGATCAGACCGTGCAGGATCTGCATGTGGTAGTGTCGGATGACGGCTCCACGGATGAGACGCCTGCGATCGTCGAGGCGATGGCGGCAGCGCATCCTGGGCGCATCACGATCCTCCGGCAGGATCCTCCGACCGGCAGCGCGCAGCGGCATTTCCTGAAGCTCCTCGTGGAGCGGGCCTACGATGTGCCGGGCACAGAGACCACGGCGGTCGATACAGCTTCTGTGCAGCACTGTGTAAACGATGCTGCGTCGACACCGGGACAGCGACCGGCGGATGGGGCGCGCATGCGTGCTGACTACATCATGCTGTCCGACCAGGACGATGTATGGCTTCCGGAAAAGGTCGAGAAGACGCTCGTGCGTATGCAGGCGGACGAAGCGGCCTGCCGGGCCGCCGGAGAGCACAATGCTTCCATCCTGGTGCACTGCGATTCACGCATCGTCGACCGGACGCTCCGGGAGATCGCCCCGAGCTTCGTGACCTACCAGAAGATGACGCCATCCCGCTGTCAGCTCCAGCAGCTGCTCGTGCAGAACAACGTCGTCGGCGGTGCGATCATGATGAATCGCGCACTGGCGGAGCGCATCACGGAGATCCCGGCGCACTGCGTCATGCATGACCAGTGGATCGCGCTCGTGGCGAGTGCCTTCGGACACATCGATTTCGTACCGGAGTCGCTCTATCTCTACCGGCAGCACGGGGACAATGTCCTCGGCGCCGGCAAGGGCTCCCGCATCATGGAGATCCTCGGACGCTTCGGCATCGGCCGGAAGGACGGAAAAACGAAGGCCGAGATGGATGCGCACTCGCAGAGTGTGTACCGTGAGATGTTTCTCCAGGCGGAGAGCTTCCGGCGCTGCTTCGATGCGGAGCTCTCGACGAAGCAGAAGCAGCTGCTCGACGAGTTCACGGCGATTCCGAAGCGGAGTCGGCTGGGGAAGATCTGTACGATCCTCCGCTATGGTTTTACCTATAATTTATTTCACAGGACGGTGGGCGAATGTCTCTTTATCCAGTAAATGACATCATGGTCTCGGTATGTGTCGTGACCTACAACCATGAAAAGTATATCGGCACCTGCCTCGATCACATCCTCCGGCAGCGCCGGAAGTTCCGCATCGAGATCCTCATCCATGATGACGCCTCGACGGATGGGGCGCAGGATGTGATCCGGGCCTATCAGAAACGCTATCCGGACATCATCAAGCCGATTCTCCGGGTGGAGAATCAGTACAGTAAGGGCATCACGAACATCTCGGGTGCCTTTAATTTTCCGCGCGCAGTCGGTAAGTATATCGCGCTCACGGATGGTGATGACTACTGGTGCGACGAGTATAAGCTGCAGCGGCAGGTGGAGTACATGGAGGCGCATCCGGAGTGCGGGTTCACCTTCCACTCGGCGAAGGTGGTCAATGAGGATGGCGCCCTCGTGAATGGAGAGCTCATGCGTCCGTATCACGCATCCCGTGTGGTTAAACCGGCGGAGCTTGTGGATAAAGCCATCGGAAGCCCCTTCGCGAGCTTCCTCCTGCGACGGGAAATCGTCGAAAAACTGCCGGATTACTATGTGGACTGTCCGGTCGGCGACCGTCCGCTCGAGCTGATGGCGGCGGATTTCGGGGACAGCTACTACTTCGATGAGCCGATGAGTGTATATCGTTTCGGCATCCGGGGGTCCTGGACCGAGACGCAGCTGAGCGGAGATTATGTGGAGAAGCAGCGGAAATATGCCGCCGATATGTGGAAAATGTATCACCGCTTCGATGCAGCGACCGGTGGACGCTTCCATGAGGCCTGTGAACACGCAGGTCGGCGTGTGGAATTCCTGACCGCCGTCAACACACGGAACTTCGACCTGATCTACCAGCCGGAAAATGCAGACTTCCTGCAGGAGCTGAGCCGTCATGACCGCTTCTTCATCGACTTCGAGCATCGCTTCCCGAAACTGTATCATGGACTTCGGAGATTATTAAAAAAATGACAGAGAATTCACTGAAATCAAAGGTGGTGCATGGCCTGTTCTGGAAGGTCCTGGAGCAGGGAGGCTCTCAGGGCATCCAGTTCATCGTCGCCCTCGTGCTCGCGCGTCTCATGACGCCGGAGGAGTATGGTACGATCAGTCTCATCACCATCTTCATCACCATCGCAAACACCCTCGTGCAGTCCGGCTTTGCAACGGCGCTCGTACAGGGGAAGGAGATCGAGGAGGAGGATTACTCCTCGGTCTTCTGGATATCGATGCTGCTGTCCGTCGTGCTCTACATCGCACTTTTCATCGGTGCCCCATGGATCGCCGCGTACTTCCGCACACCGGTGCTCGAGCCCCTCGTCCGGGTGATGGGCGTCGTTCTCTTCCCGGGTGCCGTGGTCTCGATTCAGACGGCGTTTGTATCGAGAAATCTTCGCTTCCGTCAGCTCTTTCAGTCGACGATGGTCGCCGTCGTGATCTCCGGTGTCGTTTCCATCGCACTTGCGATGCAGGGCTTCGGCGTCTGGGCGATGGCAGCGCAGCAGATCGTTTACTACTTCGCCCTGATGCTCGTGCTTTTCGTGACGATCCGCTGGTATCCGCGTATCCTGCTTCGGACGGAGCGCCTTCGGAAGCTCTTCGCCTTCGGATGGAAGATCCTCGTTTCCGGACTCCTCGATACGCTGTGGCAGAACATCTACGGTCTCATCATCGGTCGGAAATATACGAGTGCCGATCTCGGGGCATATAACCGCGGTGAGCAGTTTCCGAAGATCATCTCGACGAACCTCGCGACCGCGATCCAGTCCGTACTCCTGCCGGCCTACAGTAAGAAGCAGGACGACCCGAACACACTGCAGCGTATGGCACGCCGCTCGATCCGACTCAGCGCCTTCGTGCTCTTTCCGATGATGGCGGGCCTCGCCGCGGTGGCGGAGCCGCTGGTGACCCTGCTCCTCACGGAGAAGTGGCTGGTGGCTGCCCCGTACCTCGTGCTGCTCGCGGTCAGCTATGCGACCTATCCGATCCACATCATCAACCTCCAGGTCATGAACGCGATGGGACGCTCGGATCTCTTCCTGAAGCTCGAGATCATAAAAAAAGCACTCGGGATCGTAATCCTGGTGCTCAGTTTACCGCTCGGCATCTGGCCGATGCTTCTGTTTAAGGTGGTGGATGAGTATCTCTGCACCTTCATCAACGCCTGGCCGAACCGGACGCTGATCGGCTACGGACCGCTTCGCCAGTGGGCGGATGTCCTGCCGAGTGCGGTCATCTCTATCGTGATGGGCGTCGTGGTCTACCTCCTACATCGACTGCCGCTCGGGGTGCTCCCGATGCTGCTGCTTCAGATGCTGGTCGGCGTGGTCGTCTATCTGCTGCTGTCGCTCCTCTTTAACCGCGAGCCCCTGCAGTATATTTACGGGCTAGCTGCAGGACGTACTCCAGCGTCTGATAGATAAGTCGAAACTCGATCGAGAGGTATCGTAAAAACGGTACCTCTTTTAATTTGGCCTTTTCGAGCTGCTTTCGGGTACGGATCCCCTCGAGAAGCCCTGCGGCATACTCTTTTCCGAAGCCCTTTCGGAGGAAAAAGAGCTGCTTCACGAGGAAGCCGAGGAGAAGCGGGGAGGCATTCGCGAGGAGCATGAGCGTCGGCATGTTCTTATAGAGAAGATAGACGGAATTCCGCGCGCTGAGGCGGACCTTAAAGGCGTTATACTTCGAGCCGCTGGTGCCGGAGCCGACATGCTCGACGACGGCGCTCGGGCAGTAGAGCACACGGTAGCCATAGAGCTGTGCCCGGTAGCAGACATCGATGTCCTCGAGGTAGGCGAAGTGATGCTCATCGAAGAGACCGACCTCTCGAAAGAGGGAGGTCCGGTACATCGCGGCCCCCGCACAGGCAGAGAATACATAGGCTTCCCGGCTCCAGACCGGCTTCTCGGCACACTCGCCGAGCCCATGCTGGAACTGCCAGCCGAGGAGGGTGTAAGCATCCCCGGCATCATCGATCTGATGTGGATCATGCATCTTCACCATCTTACTGGAGAGGGCGAAGATACGCTTTTTCGTATCCTGATCCATACGACGTTCGAGTGCTTCGATGAAGTCCGGGCGGACCTTCGTATCGTTATTGAGCAGCAGCGTGAATTTGTAGTGATCCTCGAGTGCCTGTCGGATGCCCTGGTTGACCGCTCCGGAGAAACCGAGGTTCGTGTCGTTCAGAAGCAGCTTCCGCCGCGCAGGATCCTCCGCCTGCCACGTGCGGAGCCAGGTGATATCCTCTCCGCCGGAAGCATTGTCGATCACGAGGGTCGTAAAATCTGTCACCGTCTGACGGGACAGCGCTTCCATGCAGTCCGGCAGGAAGCGAAGACCATTGTAGTTCGGAATCACGACCAGGGTACGGCTCGTGTTATGTGTGGTTTCAGATGTCGGCATAGACAGATACCTCGATTCAGATGATGGACAGGCTGCCCCACGATCGGTGAACACCGTTCGTGGGGCAGCCTGCGTTATTTAATATTTAAGTAGAAATCAGTTTTACTGTGGTTCGCCCTGGCCGGCTGCAGCAGCGGATTCTGCTTCCTTCACGGCCTGCTCTTCAGCGGCGCGTGCAGCCGCATCCTGCTGTGCGGTGACGACCGGATCGGTCGGATCGTAGGTCTGGTTTCTCGGGATCGGCTGCTCGATGGCATCCTTCTCGATCGGGCCCTTATCCCACATATCGTTATAGATGATGACTGGTGTGCCGTTTCCACAGTTGTTGTAGATCCATGCACAGTCGACGGCCTTCAGACGGATACATCCACCGGAAACCGCGTCATCCATGTAGTTATAGTTGATGGCGTCGAGCGTGTTGTGATCCGGTGAGCTGTAGAGCAGTGAGTGGAGCAGGTACGGACCGTTAAAGCGGCTCAGGAACTGGCAGTAGCAGCCCTCATGCATGAAGTGCCATCTGTACTTCGCGTAGATCTTAAAGGAGCCGAGCGGTGTATCGGTACCGACGGTGACCATCAGGGTCTTGTACGGGATGGTGAAGTTGCCGCTTTCATCCTTCGTCATGACATAGGCGGTTCTCGTCGCCTTATTGATACGGATCGCGTAGCTGGACTGTGCGCCCATGACGCCGGAGAGATCCTTCAGTGCGACACCCTTCTCATCGAAATAGATGTTATAGCCATCGACGGCATGCCAGCCGGTGACCGCGACACCATCGACGAAGTAGTACTGGTTCGAATCCTCATCGAAGCCCCAGCCGGTATAGGCACGGCCATCTCCGGTGATATAGCGGGCACCCTCCGAGGTGATGATGACACCCTCGTTGTTTGCATTATCCAGCGGCTTCGTGGTCTCATACGGGAACGGAACGTCCTTGCGCCAGTAAGCGAGCTTGATGGCACAGATGTAGCGATTCGGATCACCGATGACGCCGACGGCCTGGCCTTCACGTGCCCAGTCGGTGACGGTACCATCGTTCAGAACGGCTCTATAGTACAGGGTGCCATACTTATGAGAGTTGCCCTTTACACGGAGCTGCATCGCAGATACGATGCCCTGGTTCGGTGTGTTCTCCTTCGATGCGGCCCATGGACCCCAGCCGGCGTTTGCACTATAGGTTCTGTAGTACCAGCGTGCGATGCCGGCGTGCTCCAGATAGAAGCTGGTGAAGCCGTTCGGTGCATAGGCGAAGGACTCGTTCTGTACGGTGGTCGCCCAGTCGATACGGTTGCCGTTCGCATCCTTGATGAAATAGGTGCCGAGCGGGATCAGGTTCAGCACCGGATCGGCCTGCATATCACCCGTACTGTCGACCGTCATGTATGGACGGATCGTCTCCACGACCGGATTAATCTTCGGCAGCATCTTATTTCCGGTGCTGGCGCTCATACCGCTGGCTGTAGCTACAGCATCGCTTGTGGTCTGCGCAGCCCCCGGCAGAACCGTACCCGGTGCGGTGGTACCGGCAGGAACGACGGTGTTTACCGGTGCCTGTGCAGCGGCCGGAGCGGTCGTCGTGCCGCTGGTCTGATTTGAGAAGTCCACCGTGGCCGTGGTGCCCGCGTCATGGATCTCGAACTGCGGGGTCATGTTATCGCCCGGTGTGGCGGCGAGGGTGGTCAGCGGCTGCGCTATCATCATAGCGGCAGCAGCCACGATCGCAAGTGTGCGCTTCATACTCATACATTAAATCCTCCAAGATTTAAAATGGTTAAATTTTCTGCCTAAAAGATAACACAAAAGCCGGGCGCTTTCCACCCTGGGTTTACATTTTAAATGCAATATTATAGAATCGTAACGAGTTCGTCAGAATGTCGAAATTTCGTAGGAAATTCGTAATTTTCACATCGACGAAGCCGCCGAAGCGGCAGGAGAAAAATCATGAGTGATTCAAAAATCATCAACGTCACGCGCGCCAGTCTGCCGCCGCTCTCCGAGTACGAGGAGCTGCTGCAGCATATCTGGGACACGGCGTGGCTTACAAATATGGGCGAGTACCACGAGACGCTTCGGGCGAAGCTTCAGGACTATCTGAAGGTCGGCTCCGTGCAGCTCTTCGTGAACGGACACAGTGCGCTGGAGTTTCTGCTGCAGGCGATGGACCTCCATGGCGAGGTCATCACGACACCGTTTTCCTTCGCCTCCACGACCCATGCGATCGTGCGGAACGGCCTCACGCCGGTCTTCTGTGATATCAACATGCGGGACTATACGATCGATGTCGATCAGCTCGAGTCCCTGATCACCGAGCGCACCAGCGCGATCGTACCAGTGCATGTCTATGGAAACATCTGCGATGTTCACCGGATTCAGGAGATCGCCGATCGTCATCATCTGAAGGTCATCTATGATGCCGCGCACACCTTCGGCGAGGAGCTGGATGGGCAGGGCGTCGGCACCTTTGGGGATGCCTCGATGTTTTCCTTCCATGCGACGAAGGTCTTTAATTCCATCGAGGGTGGTGCCGTCACGACCGGAAAGCCGGATCCGGCGCTGATGGAGAAGCTGTATGAGCTGAAAAACTTCGGTATCCTCGGGCAGGAGGAGGTCGCATCGGTCGGCGGCAACGGAAAGATGAACGAGTTTGCGGCGGCGATGGGCCTCTGTAATCTGCGTCATGTGGACGAGTACATCGCGAAGCGGAAGCGCGTGTTCGAGCGCTACCGTGCGTATCTCGCGGAGGTGCCGGGGATCATATTCCCGGAGATTCCGGCGAAGCTGAAGTCGAACTATGCCTATATGCCGGTACGCTTCCATGACTATACGTACACGCGGGACGAGATCTTCGACCGTCTGAAGGCGGAAAACATCCGTGCCCGGAAGTACTTCTATCCTTGCATCAATGCCTACAGCTGTTACCAGGACCGCTATGATGTGAAGGATACGCCACATGCACTGCTGGTGAGCCAGGAGATCCTGACCCTGCCGATGTATCCGGACCTCGCACTCGAGGATGTGGACCGGATCTGCAGCATCATCCTCGGATAAGTGAGAAAGGCAATCGTATGAATACAACACAGCGTACCGCCCTGGTCACGGCGATCGGCTCCTTCAGTGCCGATGCGGTGATCCGGACACTGCGTCAGGAGGGCTGGCGCATCATCGGCACGGATATATATGAAGCAGACTGGGTGGCGGCCTCCCTCATGGTGGACGCCTTTTATCAGGCACCGTATGCGAGTGAGGAGGAGAAGTATATCGACTTCATCCGGGACATCTGCACCCGGGAGCAGGTCAGCCGTATCCTGCCGCTCATCGACGTCGAGGTCGATGCACTGAATCGGCATCGTGCGGAGATCGAGACCGGGGACTGCCGGATCTGCATGTCGCCGGAGAAGAGTATCCGTATCCTGCGTGATAAATTCGAGATGAAGGCGCTCGTGGACGGGGTGCTCGACGAGTGTCCGGAGGAGATCCGGAGGGCCGTTCGGACGATTCCGACCGAGCGTGCATCGGAGATCGATTTCGAGACGGTCAGCTATCCGATCATCCTGAAGCCGGTCGATGGCCGCAGCTCCAGCGGGCTCTACCGTATCTACCAGGAGGATCAGCTCGGCTTCGCATTTTCGAGTATCATGGACCCGACAAAGCTCGAGGATTCCAGTCTCGACACGTACATCGTGCAGCCGATGATCAAGGGCCATGTCATCACCGTGGATGTGATTCGTGATGCCGTAGGTCACTGTACAGCCGTTCCACGTGAGGAGCTGCTGCGTACACCGAACGGCGCAGGGCTTTCAGTACGCGTGTTTGAGGATCCGGTACTGGAGGCAGCCTGCCGCGCGATCGCAGAACGGGCGGAGATTCTCGGCTGTGTGAACTTCGAGTTCATCCGGGGAGAGGGCTCCGGCATCTACTATTTCATCGAGTGTAATCCGCGTTTCGCAGGCGGTGTCGCCTTCACGGAGCTCGCAGAGGTACCGGCGGTGCACATGCATCTCGCGATTTTCGACGGCGATGAAATCAGCGGAGAAGAGAAGCCGGTGACGGGCTTCATGACCAGAAAATATCAGGAATTCAGGATGTGAAATGAAGGATGTACTACTTATCATCCCGGCGTATAACGAAGCCGGGAACCTCCCGCGGGTGATCGAGGACATCGAGACGCAAGACTTTCCGATGGATTATCTGATCGTATCGGATGGCTCGACCGATGGCACGATCGCACTCTGCGAGGAGAAGCACTATAACTATGTCGCACTGCCGACGAACCTCGGCCTCGCGGGCTGCTTCCAGACCGGCATGCAGTACGCGGCACGTCGCGGCTACCGCTATGCGGTACAGTTCGATGGGGATGGGCAGCATCGTGCCGAGGACATCCGCGCGCTCTACGAGAAGATGCAGGAGGGGAACTACGATATCGTCCTCGGCTCCCGTTTCCTCGACCGGAAGAAGGGCGGCAGCATGCGGGAGATCGGTTCCCGCCTGATCACCGGCGCGATCCAGCTCACGACCGGCATCCATGTGACGGATCCGACCTGCGGACTCCGGATGTACAGCCGACGGATGATCTCCTGCTTCGCCTACCGCATGAACTACGGCCCGGAGCCGGATACGATTTCCTATCTCATGAAAAACGGTGCGCGCATCATGGAGGCACCGATCCGGATCAACGATCGTCTGTCCGGTGAATCCTACCTGCGTCCGCTCACCGCAGCCCGCTACATGGCGCGCATGCTGGTGTCGATCCTGCTGGTGCAGGGCGCACGAAAAAAAGAAAGCTATGAATAACGAAAACAATCAGAAAAAGGATTTTCTGTGGAACGCCGTCGGCAGTCTTCTCTACGCGCTGGCCTCCATCGTGCTCGCCTTTGCCGTCATCCGTATCGCCGGAGACGACGAGGGCGGTATTTTTGGTTTCGGCTTCTCCACCCTGGGGCAGCAGATGTTTATCATCGCCTACTTCGGCATCCGCCCGTTTCATATCACGGACCGGACACCGGAGTACAGCTTCGGTGATTACCTCGGCACCCGCCGCCTGACCTCACTGCTCGCGATCCTCGGCAGTCTCCTCTTCCTCGGCGTTCAGCTCGGCACAGGACAGTACAGCCTACATAAGGCACTCATCCTCCTGCTGCTCGCCCTGTATAAGATCATCGACGGCTATGCGGATGTCTATGAGTCGGAGCTGCAGCGCCAGAACTTGCTGTACCGCACCGGTCAGTCGCTCGCCTTTCGTACGAGCCTCTCGGTCGTGACCCTGCTCGGCAGCCTCGTCCTGAGCGGCAGTCTGCTGAAGAGCGTCCTGCTCGCCGACCTCATGCAGCTCTTCGGCACCTGGGTCTTCGCGATCCGCGTGCTGCGTGCCTGCCCGAAGGGACAGCTCGATACACGGTTCTCCTGGACGCATGCCGGAAACCTGCTCCGCAGCACGAGCCTCCTGTTCTTCGGTGTGTTCCTCGACTTCTACATCTTCTCCGCGTCGAAGTACGCGATCGATCGTCAGATGTCGAACGCGGATTCCGGCTTTTTCAACATCCTGTTCATGCCGACCTCCTTCATCTATCTCCTGGCGAACTTCCTGATCCGGCCAATGCTTACACGTCTGGCCGATCAGTTTACGGCACGGGATACGGAGGGCTTCCGTGCCTCCGTCCGGGTGATGGTGCGAGCGGTCATGTTTCTCAGCCTCGGTATCCTCGTGGCGACACTGCTTCTCGGCCGCTGGGGCCTCAGCATCTTCGAGCGCATCCTCGGAGCGAGTGCGACCGGTCGTCTCGTGCCGGCTTTCCCGTCCTTCCTGCTGATCATTCTCGGCGGCGCGCTTTATGCGATGGCCAACGTGATGTACTATATTCTCGTGACGGTGCGCGAGCAGCGCCGGATCTTCCTGTGCTATCTCCTCACGACGGTACTCGCCTTCGTGAGCGCCGACCGCATGGTGGCCGCCCGGGGCATGCTCGGTGGTGCCATCAGCTATGTACTGCTGATGGGCGGGCTGCTCGTGCTGTTCAGCTTCTTCGTTGCCGTCACGCTTCGGAAGATGCGGGCAGATAAGAAGGTCTAAAGGCATGTACGATAATTTACGAAATGAGGAAACGACATGTACAGTGTGGATGTCATCATCCCGAGCTATAAGCCGGATCAGAAGCTTCGGAAGCTGCTGGAGTTGCTTCTCCGGCAGAGCCATCCGATACAGAACATCATCATCATAAACACAGAAGCATCGCTCCTCGATCCGACGCTGATTCCGGAGGATGCACGCATCTCGGTGACGCATATCCGGAAGGATCAGTTCGATCACGGCGCGAGCCGGAATCTCGGCGTGTCGAAGTCGGATGCGGAGCTCTTTCTGCTGATGACCGAGGACGCCGTACCGAAGGATACGACCCTCGTCGAGAAGCTGGTGCGAGTCTTCGAGACGGATCCGTATAAGGATGCGGTACCGGTGATTCTAGATCCAGACCACACAGAAGCCGCGATGCTGCAGAAGACCGGAGAAGGTTGTGCGGAGAACACGGCCGCTTCCGGTGAAACAGATACTGTGGGTGGGCATGCTGATGGAGACATTGGCCGAAGGACCCGCGGCCCGATCGGTGCCGTCTATGGCCGGCAGCTCGCGACGACGGAGAGCTCCTATGACGAGCAGTATGCGCGGCAGTTCAACTACCCGGCGCAGTCCTTCGTGAAGACGCAGCAGGACATTGCGCGGCTCGGTATCAAGACCTACTTCGAGTCGAACGTCTGCTGCATGTACCGCCGCGATATCTTCGATCGGCTCGGCGGTTTCATCGAGCATACGATTTTTAACGAGGATATGATCTACTGTGGGAAGCTGCTGCAGGCGGGCTATGCAAGTGCATACGAGGCCTCGGCGGAGGTGTACCACGCGCATCACTACAGCGGCTGTCAGCAGTTCCACCGGAACTTCGACCTCGGCGTGTCGCAGGCGGATCACCCGGAGATCTTCGCGGGGCTCCGCTCGGAAGGCGAGGGCGTGAAGCTGGTGATCGGCAATGCAAAGGACCTCCTCCGTCATGGCCGCCTCTTCACCGTACCGAACCTCGTCTGGAAATCAGGCTGCAAGTACCTCGGCTTCCGCATGGGCCGCAACTACCGGAAGCTGTCCTCTCGGATGGTGCTCCGCTGCACGATGAACCCGCGCTACTGGGCGCATACAGGCAGAAGCATCGAGGAAAACGGCGATCACACCGGCAACCGGAAGAACAGATAACATGAAAACCTGCCGTGACCGTGCCTTCGTGCGTCGGCGTTCGGCAGATGATGAAAGGAAAAAACGCGATGATGACACCCCTGTTCCGCGTGGTACTGATCGTCGTATCGATCGGCACACTCACGACGGTTCTCAAACGAATACAGAAGGCGAAGCTTACGATCGAGGACTCGATTTTCTGGATCCTCCTCGCGATGATGTTCGTCGTCTTCGCCCTGTTCCCGATCGTGCCGGATACCCTGGCAAGTCTGCTCGGCATCTACTCCACGGCGAACTTCCTCTTCCTCTTCATGATCTTCATCCTGCTCATGCGGATGTTCTCGATGAGCATGCGGATCAGCACCCTGGAGGATAAGATCCGGAAGCTCGTGCAGGAGCTCGCCCTCCGCGACAAGGATGCACGGGATGCGCTGACGGAAGCGTCGGCAGATGGGTGCGGATGTGGCCGCGCAACGCAAACTGCGGATAACTCGGCAGATGAGTGCGGATGTGGCAGCTCAACGCGAGCTGCGGATGTATCGTCCCCATCAAGTAAACATGCAGAAAAGTGTACGGAGGAGACAAACGCATGAAGACCACCGGACGAAGCCTCTACTGGGATATATTTAAGGGCCTCGCCATCATCATGATCGTCTTCGGTCATACCGGACATGGCGGTGCCTTCGTGTACCTTTTCCATCTCGCGCTGTTTTTCTTCGTGACTGGCTTCCTGTATAACGAGATGAAGTACGGCGATCGGCCCTTTACCTTCCTGCAGAAGCGCATCGAGGGTGCCTGGCCACGCTATACGGTCTACAGCATCTTTCTCGCACTCACGCATAACGACATGGTGAAGCACGGCCTGATGGCCCCGGGGACGGACGTGTACTACACGCTTCCCGAGATGCTGACCTCACTTTTTCACGGGATGATCTTCCAGTCCCCCGAGCTTCTCGCCGGACCGATGTGGTTCGTGCCGGTGTGGATCCTCGGCGCAGCGCTCTTCGGCGGCGTGGTGTGGCTGGCGCGCCGCATCGGACGCATGAAGGATACCATCATCGTGCTCTGTGCGCTTCTCGGCATGGGCATCGGCTACTACTTCATCGGACAGGGCATCCGCCTGTTCTATGGCTTCGAGCTCTCGTTCTTCGTACTGCCGATTTTCGCCGAAGGCTACTTCCTCCGGAAGTATGCCAGTGACTTCGCGACGAAGCTCCGCTGGCCGCTCGCCCTCGGACTGCTCGTCGTGAGCTTCATCGCACTGAAGCTCTTCGTGAAAAACGGCATCTGGTTCGACCTCTCTGCCCGCAGTGTGCACGGTGCCTGGTTCTTCGTCGGCACCGCCATCGGCACTGTCTTCACCCTGATGCTGACGCTGCTGATCGAGAAGCTGCCATGCGGCTTCTGCAACACGACGGATAGGAGAAGCGGAATATCAGATGCTGTGGAGCCATGCAGATCCGGGACAGGTACGACATCGAGGTCGACGACATTGGCCTCGATGCTTCAGATGATACTCCGCGGCATCGGCGAAGCCCTCGCCTGTATCGGCCGCCACAGCTTCGATGTTATGGCCTTCCACATCTTCGTTTTCAAGATGCTCGACATGTTTCTCCGGAAGCTGTACTTCCGAAACCCGGCGATGGACCTGAGCGGCTACCCGTCGCCACTGTCCGAGCACTACTGGATTCTCTACACCCTCATGCCCCTCGCCGTCTCCGTCCTCGCCGGATGGGGGCTCGACCGCATCGGCGCACACTGGAAAAACACGCAGTAAGAAACATATAGCTACGGAAATTTGAAAGAGGCTGTTCCATGAAAGGTAATCACCGATCGTGGAGCAGTCTCTTTTATTATATGAGTGTTTCATATAAGAACACCATGCACGGCATGGTGAAGATCGAGAGTAGTGTCGTGAGGACGTAGAGCGAGCTTGCGTAGGCGGCATCGCGGTCATACAGCTGCGCCATCGAGGTGATGGTCGCGCAGGCCGGTGTGATGGACGGCAAGAAGACGGTGAGCAGGATGGCGTCGGCATGCGGAATCTGCGCGAAATCGAGGAACGGCTTCATGAGGAGCAGTGCGAGGAGCGGATAAACCATGAGGCGCAGCACGACGGTCACATAGTTGTGCCGTGTCAGTATGATGCGCTTCAGTGGCGTTTCGGCGATGGCCATGCCGGCGAGGATCATGCCGATCGGGCCGATCATGTTGTTCATCATCACGAGGACATCCTGGACACTGCCCGGCAGCTCGATGTGCAGAAGGAAGAGGAGGACACCGACGAGGATCGAGAGGATGTTTACGTTCAGCAGTACCTTCTTCCAGTCGATTTTCTTTTCCTCACAGAGCAGGAACTTACCATGGCTCCAGAGGAGGATGAGCTGGATCGCCACGAAGGCACTGCTGTAGATGACATACTCCTGTCCGAGGAGCACCTGCACCAGTGGGATGACGAGGATACCGGCGTTCGGATAGATACAGCTCGCCTGCTCGATGGCGTTCAGGTGCAGCAGTTTCCGCAGCGGGACGGTGATGCCGATGAACAGGATATGGACCGCAACCGCGGCCACGCATGCCAGCGCGAGTCCCTTCTGTACCTCCGGCGTCGCCTCCACCTGGAAGGCGTTGATGATGACACAGGGCATGATGAGATAGACGAGCACGACCGACAGCGCTTTACTGTCGGAGGCCTTTAAAAGACCGAGCTTCACGATGGCATAGCCCATCAGCATGATGGCAAACAGCTTCAGAATCTGAAGCGCAAGTAAGAGACTGATCTGCATGATATGTTTCCTTTCCGGTCACTTCGCGAGGCGCGCGGTGAGCTTTTTTACGATTCTATCCTGCAGCTTCCCGATGCTCTGCTCGTAGAGCCAGGATGTGAGGAAGAGGGCTGCGAAGCTGACCACCGTGAGGATCACGAACACCTTCGAGTAGGAGATGCGATTCACGAGACGGAGGTAGAGATGGAGCGACAGACTCGCGATGAGCGGGAAGTGAACGAGGTATACCGCGAAGTTCATCGGCGCGACACGCTTCAGTGGAGCCCACTCGAGTGCACGCTGGAGCGGTGGGCAGTTCATGACGCCGACGATGAGGCTGAAGCTGAAGAGCATGACCCAGTAGGCGTTCCAGATAAACGGCGGGGCGATCGCCGGACAGTGTGCACGGAAAAACGGATACAGTACGCGCTGCAGGCCACCGGCATCCAGGGCGATCGGGAGCAGCACGAGCAGCAGGAAGAGGAAGCGGAGCAGCGGGTGCCCGCCTTTTTCGGGCTGTGGAAGCCACGCCTTCAGTGCATCATCCAGCTTCCGGAGGATGAGCCCCATCAGCACGAGATGCACATGGAAGAAGTTCGGCTCCGGCAGATGAAAAAAGCTGTAGACGAAGAGCGCGAGGCAGGTGAACTGGAAGAGGCGGAGCGGCAGCAGCCCGGAACGGGTGCGGACGCCTCCGGTCCGATCGTTCCGGTCGACTGCATTGGCATCCCGTACATGGGCGGCGTCACTATGCTGGATGCCGGTATCCGCAGAAGTCCCGCGTGCACGCAGCTGAAGCATCCGCTCCGCCGCGTTATACAGGTAGATGATGCAGGTGCCGAGCAGGATGTACTTCATCATCCAGAGTGGACCGTTCAGATCCCCGTCCAGGGTGAAGGTGGCACGGAGCAGCTCCGGGATCGTCGGTGCATGCGTGTAGTAGGTCGCGAGCCAGGCGTTATGCAGCAGCGCACTCGCCTCCGCCGTCGGATAGCCCACGGTATAGTACAGGATGAACGCGACGAGATTGATGAAGAAAAACGGCACCACGAAGCGAAGATAGCGCGCCAGCAGCTGCGGCAGCAGATTCTGCGCTGTCGTCCGCTTGAACGACGCGAGATAACCGGACAGGATACAGAAACCATACAGTGCGAGGCTCGAATCCAGCAGCACCGACAGCGGATAGGTAAACAGCCGCTCGAGCTCCGGCCGAAGCTCCGGCCGCGGATCACACAGCGTCCAGAACACCCCCGCCAGATGCGCCCAGAAAATCATCAGACAGAAAATATATTTCAAAGAATCAAGATAGTATAAACGCTTCGATGAAGTTCCCATAGTATTTCCATGCGGGTACGGCTCACAGGCTCCTGCGGATGGTCCATCCGATATCCTGCTTCAACGGTTACCCGTAATCTTTCTGTATATTCACCATTAATGTAGTAAAAATTGCGAGAATTCGCAATATATAGTAGAATAAGCTCATTTAATATGGAAATTGTGCTCAGAAAATCGACGCAGGGAGGGCACGGAATTGCGCATTCAAAGAACAGGTTCTGCCGAAGTGTCCGTGACTGACATACAGGCTTGCCTGTTAGAGCAGTCACGGACACTTCGACGGGTTCTGTACTTTGAACTAAGTGAGAAGTGTCCTCCCTGCGCCGATTTTCGTCAAGGTATAAATTAAGAAGGATTATTATGCTGCAGCTTTTTCAGAGTTTCATCGGCACCGACGATCAGTTCCTGATCGACGGTTTCGTCTGCCTGATCATCGCGCTATGCGTGATCACCGCGACCTGCCTCTGCCTGTTTAAAAAATCGAGATGGAAGCTTCACCAGATCTACTTCATCGCAGTGTTCTCCATGGGGCTTGTTTTCATGTGCACACTTCCGCCGCTCTCCGCGCCGGACGAGATCCTGCACTTCACCGGCGCCTACGCACTGTCGAACCAGATGATGGGGCAGCCGGTCCGGGATGAAGACGGCCACGTCCGCATCCGTCAGGAGGACGAGTACCTCGTCAACTGGCCGGGCGACAACGACCCGTGTAAAGCGACGGTGCTTGGACAGACCCTCGACCGCTCGGTGTATGAAGCGATGCATGAGAAGGGCCTTTTCCACGCGACGGAGACCGGGACCAGTATCACGCTGCAGCAGCCGGTGAAGACGACCCCATGTGCGTATCTCCTGCCGGCCCTCGGCATCACCCTCGCCCGCCTTCTGAAGCTCAGCGCCGTCGGCCTCGTGCTGCTCGGCCGCTTCATGAACCTCCTCCTGTTTGCAACCCTCGGCGCGATGACCGTCCGCCGTACGCCGATCGGAAAAGAGCTTTTTTTCGCGATCTCGCTCTTTCCGATGACCCTCGAGCTCGCCGGCAGCTACAGCTATGATAGCTTCATCATCGCGCTCAGCTTCTACCTGACCGCCGTGATCCTCGATCTCGCCCTCGCGAAGCTAGGGGCCGGCATCACGCGGAAAAACGTGATCGAGCTTTCCGCCCTCGCGCTGCTGCTGTCCCCGTGCAAGATGATCTACGCGACGCTCTTCCTTCTCTGCCTCATGATCCCGGTCCGGAAGTGGGGTGGGAAGCCGTGGCCGAAGTGGATCCTGTCCGTACTCCTCATCGGTGCGCTGATCGTCGGCTCTATCCTCCTCGTGAATTTCCGGGAGGTCTTCCGTTATGTCAATGCTTCCGGCGTGACACAGGCACCGGAATTTACCTCTTCCGGCGACGTGAACACCGTGAAGCTGCATGACCTCGCCGAGCTCATCCATGATCCGACGCTCGTGTTCCGCATCATACGGAATACACTTCAGATCCTGGGTGGACAGTTCCTCGGCACGACCGTCGGCATGTGGCTCGGTGCCTTCGACCGGGGACTGGCGACGCCAGTGCCGATGCTAGTGCTTTTCTGGACAGGCACACTGCTGCTGGCCATCACCGGACGCCGGGAGGAACCGACGCTGTCCATCCCGCGGAGAGTGTGGATGGTTTTCGTAGCTCTGCTCCTCGGCTTCATCCTGATGGTCAGCATGCTGCTCGCCTATACACCGGCAGACACCTTCTATATCCTGGGCGTTCAGGGACGCTATTTCCTGCCGTTCCTTCCGGTCCTGCTGCTGGCGTTTCGTACACCACGGCTCCAGCGTCTGCGGGCGATCGGCCGCGTCGGCATCGAGCTCGACGCACTGCTTCTCAGCGGGATGATGCTGATGGATGCACTCGTGCTCCTCAGCTGTTTCCTCACCGTTGTGCAGCGGGCCTGAAAGGTGGTATAATAAAGCGTTCACAGGAACGCAGGAGGATGCGATCTTGTGAACGGGCATATTTTTCAGATGTACAGGAAGCACCCGACATCGAGTGGCACCGCTGGCATCGGAGGAAGTGCTGATTTTGAAGAAAGAAGGTACTTCCGGCAGGCGCGCATGCCCCGGAAGATGGAAAGAATAAACTATACATGAAAGCATTTATCGAATTATTACAGCACATGGCCGAGAAGCGCCGGATGATCCTGGACCTTGCAAAGTCCGATTTTCGTAAGCGCTTCGTCGGCTCCTACTTCGGCATCATCTGGATGTTTCTCCAGCCGCTCGCGACGGTGACCATCTATGCGTTCATCTTCGGACCCTATGGCTTCAAGTCCGCGCCGCCGGTGCCGAACACGAGCTACGTGATCTGGCTGATCCCGGGCCTCGTGCCATGGTTCTTCTTCAGTGAGAGCCTCAACACACTGACCGGCATCCTGCAGGAGTACAGCTACCTCGTGAAGAAGGTCGTCTTCCCTGTGGAGCTCCTTCCGATCATCAAGCTTGCGTCCTGCTTTTTCGTTCACCTCTGTTTCATCGCGATCATGCTGGTCGCCTTCCTCGTGTCCGGTAAAACCCCGATGATCAGCTGGCTTCAGATCATCTACTACAGCTTCGCTGCTTCCGTGCTGGGGCTGGGCCTCGGCTATCTCACGAGTGCGGTCAATGTCTTCTTTAAGGACATGCAGCAGATCGTCGGAATCTGCCTCCAGTTCGGTATCTGGATGTGCCCGATCATGTACGATGAAACCCTCTTTACGAGCCGTGCACCATGGGTCGGAACCCTCCTGAAGCTGAATCCGCTCTATTATATCGTGGCGGGGTACCGTGATTCCATGCTGACGGGGGCCGGGTTCTGGATGCGCCCGACCCTCGGCATCTACTTCTGGGTGGTGACGCTCGTGATTTTCTTCGTCGGCCTCTCGTTTTTCCGTAAGCTGCGTCCGCATTTTTCAGATGTGCTGTAAGCTTTCCGGGAGATGCATATCCCACGGTTCTGTTTTCGGGACAGGATGGGACGAAGCATGCATGACATTTTGTGACCTTACACCCCTGAAACGGGTGTTTATGGATGATTACATAGGCATGCCGCCGGCATAGAGCGTGCACGGCAGGATGCTGTGAGGAGTGAATATGCTGTATACGATCGCAGTTTTAGCACATGTACTGTTTTTTCTGACCTTCGGCAGTCTTTACTACAGGAGAAAGGTCGAGGCTATCCAGGACCCGAAGAAGCGCGCAGAGTATACCCTGCCGCTCGTGCAGGGCATCTTTCGGAGGATTCTGAAAGCGGCCCACGTGACGGTGGAGGTCGAAGGGATGGAAAATCTCACGTCGATCCCGAAGGACGAGGGGGTCCTGTTCGTCGGAAATCACCGCTCATACTTCGATGTCATCATCGCCTATACCCTCGTGGATCGGCCGACCGGCTTCATCGCGAAGCTCGAGATAGAGAAGATCCGGCCACTGAAGCGCTGGATGGATGAACTCGGCTGCCTGTTTTTGGATCGAAATAATCTGAAGCAGTCCCTGAAGGTCATCATCACGGCTATCAAACAGGTGCGGGAGGGGCAGTCCATCTGGATCTACCCGGAGGGCACCCGTGCGGAGGGCGAAACCGAGCTCGATATGGAGTCTTTTAAGGAGGGCTCCTTCAAGGTGGCAGAGAAGACCGGCTGTAAGATCGTACCGGTATCGATGATCCACACGCGGAATATCCTGGAAGCGCAGTTTCCGGCGATCAGGCCACAGCACATCAAGGTGCGCATCGGTGCGCCGATCGAGGTGAAAAATCTCAGTGAAGAGGAGCAGAAGCACATCGGCGCCTATGTGCAGGCGAAGGTGAAGGCGGATATCCAGGCGCTGCTGACAGAAGAGAAAGACTAGAAGGACCGTTATATGGAAGAAAAAAACGCACTTTTACAGATTCGTGACCAGCTCGATGTACTGGACCGCCAGATTACAGAGCTTTACAAGCAGCGGATGAACCTCTGCGAAAAGGTGGCAGAGTATAAGATCGAAACCGGCAAAGCGGTATTCGATCCGGTACGGGAGGCGCAGAAGCTGGATACCGTGCAGTCCTATCTCGATACGGATTTCGACCGGAAGGCGATCCGGGAGCTCTACCAGCAGATGATGACGATTTCCAGACGCCGGCAGTTCGGTATTCTGTCTGCACATGGAAAGACCTTCCATGCGGATTTCGAGAAGCTCGATGCGATTCCGAAGAGTGGAAAGCGCGTCGTTTATCAGGGCGTCGAGGGCGCGTACGCTCATCTCGCGGCACGACAGTGCTTCGGCACGGAGACGGCACTCCGCCATGTGAAAACATGGAAGGATGCCATGGACGAGGTCGTGGAGGGACAGGCGGACTACGCAGTGCTTCCGATCGAGAACTCCAGTCATGGGGCGGTTTCAGATATTTTCGACCTTCTGGTGCGCTATCCGGCGCTCGCGATCGTCGAGGAGGTCGATCTGCATGTGGCGCATGCGCTGATGAGCGTGGCGGGTGCCAGCATGGACGGACTGAAGCGGATCTACTCACATCCACAGGCACTCGGTCAGTGCGCGGCCTTTCTGGAGGCACATCCGGATATCGAGGCGGTGCCGGTGCTGAACACCGCCGTCGCTGCAGCGTACGTCCGGGATCATCAGGATCCGTGCATCGCAGCCCTCGCCTCCGAGCTCTCTGCGGAGCTGTATGGTCTGACGATTCTGAAGCGTGGGGTCAATCAGGAAAAGAGCAACACGACCCGCTTCATCGTGCTCGGCCGTGCGCGCGTCTATACAGCAGATGCAGAGAAGATCAGTATCTGCTTCGAAACAGCACATAAGCCGGGTGCGCTCTATAACGCACTGGGTAATTTCATATTTAATGATGTCAATATGCTGATGATCCAGTCCCGGCCGATTCCGGAGAAGCCGTTCGAGTATCGCTTCTTCATCGATCTCGAGGGAAACCTGTCCATGCCGAATGTCATCAATGCACTCGCCGGACTCGAGGATCAGATCACATCCCTTCGCATCCTGGGGAATTACGGAAAGGAGTAACCATGTCACAGATCAATGTACTCGTCGTGGACGATGAAAAGGAAATCGCAGAGCTGGTGGAGATCTATCTCGTCAGTGACGGATATAAGGTGTTTAAGGCTTACAATGCAGAAGATGGACTGAAGATCCTCGATGAGCAGGAGATCCATCTCGTGCTGCTCGATATCATGATGCCGGGCATGAACGGTCTCGAGATGTGCCGGAAGATCCGGACGAAGTCCAACATCCCGATCATCATGCTGTCGGCGAAGTCCACGGACCTCGATAAGATCGTCGGCCTCACCGGCGGTGCAGATGATTATGTGACGAAGCCGTTTAATCCGCTGGAGCTGACGGCACGCGTGAAGTCACAGCTTCGTCGCTATACGCAGCTGAACCCGAACGCAGCGGATCAGTTTGCCAGCAGTGAGATCACGATCCGTGACCTCACCATCAACAAGGATAATCATCGCGTACTGGTGGATGGCGAGGAAATCAAGCTGACGCCGATCGAGTTCGAGATTCTGTTCCTGCTGGCCTCCCATCCGGGCAAGGTTTTCTCCACCGATGAGATCTTCGAAAAGGTATGGGACGAAAAGGTCTATGAGGCGAACAACACGGTGATGGTGCACATCCGCCGTCTGCGTGGAAAGCTGCGGGAGGAGAGCCGCGAGAACAAGATCATCTCGACCGTCTGGGGCATCGGCTATAAGATCGAGAAGTAAGCATCACATCGAGAAGTAAGCATCACGACGTTGGAAAAAGATAAGAACGAGCAGAAAAATCATACCCATGGGCATGGCTATATGATGCAGCTGATGGCACATATCGGCATCGCGTCGGTGATCACGATCATCATCCTCGTGTTTCTCATCACGAATCTGACAGCCATCACCAGCTTTCTTTATCAGACAGGAAACGATTCGCAGGCCCTGCAGCGCTTCGCACTCGGCTCGACCATCAGTGTCCTGCTTTTTGTGCTGCTCGGAATTCTCCTGTTTTCACTGATTTTCCTGCTTCTGCAACGAAAGATGGCGCGGGATATCGAGACGATCGCCCACGCAGTGAAACAGATTTCCGAGGGGGATCTCAGTACCCGCCTGGAGCTGGAGGGGGAGGGTGAATTCACAGATATCGCCGAAAATCTGAATCGTATGGAAGAGGATATCCAGGAGCTCATCGATAAGGAGCGGACATCGGAGCAGTCGAAGACGGACCTGATTACGAATGTCGCACATGATCTCAGGACGCCGCTGACCTCTATCCTCGGATATCTCGAGCTGCTTCGGAAGAATCAGAAGCTCTCACCGGAGATGCAGCAGAAGTATCTGGACATCGCCTACAACAAGTCGGTACGCCTGCAGAAGCTGATCGAAGAGCTGTTCGGCTTCACGAAGCTTTCCTATGGGAAAATCAACATGAACGTGACGAAGGTGGACATCGTCGAGCTGCTGGCACAGCTGCTCGAGGAAAGCTACCCGAATTTTCAGAAAAACGGCCTCAGCTATGATTTCGTATCGAACCGGAAGTCGCAGATCATCGAAGCCGATGGTGATCTGCTGGCACGACTCTTCGATAATCTGATCGGCAACGCCATCAAGTACGGTAAGGAAGGAAAGCGTGTCCGGGTCAATCTCCGGGCAGAGCGGGAGATCGTGACGATCAAAATCGTGAATTACGGTTATGTGATTCCGGAAAATGAGCTGCCGCTGATTTTCGACCGCTTTTATCGGACGGATCACAGCCGGACGAACGCGTCTGGTCCCGGTGGGACGGGCCTCGGTCTGGCCATCGTTAAGAACATCACCGATATGCATCATGGTACGGTGTCAGTTTCCTCGGATCTTTCGGGAACTGTCTTCACTGTCCGACTGAAGATTCATTTTGATGGGGAGAGAACATTTTGAGTTCCGGATATAAGCGAAGTATGTCGATGCAGCGAATTTCATATCGTCTATCTGCCGTCCGCAGTACCGTTCGGGGGATGTGGTTCATACTGACCCTGCTCTGCCTGCTGCTCCTGTTTTCGATGCGCAGCTATGCGGATACCGTCGATCTCTCGGTGACCTATGGCTATCAGAACACAGCGAAAGCCGGTCGACGTCTGCCCCTCAGCATCGGCATCGAAAACCATCAGGAGAGTACCTTCTCCGGCTATATCCATGTCTATATGGTTGAGTCGGAGGACAGTGTCTATGAGTACCGCTATCAGAAAATCGTCGAGGGCGGTTCCTCGGATACGCTGAATGTGACCGTGTCACTCAGCTCCGGTATCAGCCAGCTGCTGGTGACGGCGGAGGACAGAGAGGGGCATACGCTGGGCTCACGGCGTATCGGCCTCGATGCTGCGGGCTCCGATGCAGAGCTCATCATCGGTATCATCTCCGATCATCCGGAGGCGCTCAGCTATCTGAATAATGTGGGGATCAATAACGGTATCCTCAGGACCCGAAGTGTGATTCTGCCGGTCGACGATCTGCCGGATTCAGAAAACGAGCTCGATCAGCTGGACGTTCTTCTGATTTCGGATTTTTCGATGAAGAGGATACGTAAGAACGAGGCAGAGGTCATCGTACAGTGGGTACGGGATGGCGGTATCCTGCTGCTGGGCACAGGGGCGCGCGGGGAGGATGCCCTGAGCCCATACTACGTAGGGTACCTTCGAAGTGCACTTCAGCCGATGGAGATGAGTCTCGAAATGGGGAACACCTATCATGAGAACGGAGCTTCGGAGCTCCTCTCACTGACGGCCTCCGCGGTTCACATGAAGGGTGGACAGGAGGTCGTGCTTTCGGATGGCGTGCCGATCGTTTCGGAGGTCTCGGAGGGGGCTGGTCTCGTCGCCATCAGCGGCTATGATTTTTGTGATCTTACGCGTTTCGCCACGGATCAGAGTGGATACATCGACCAGCTCTTTTCTGCGGTTCTCGGGAAAACACGTCTCGAAAATCTCTCCATCACGGCTTCGGAGCAGAGTCTCGCCCGCTACTGGAATGTACAGGAGCTTATGAACCTGAGTGATCTCCGAAAGGCGCCGAAGCCACTGCTCTATGCCGTTATTCTCGGTGCCTATGTGCTTCTGATCGGTCCGGGACTCTACTTTTTCATGCGTGAACGGGAGGTCCTTCGGATGTATCGGCCGGGCGTCCTGCTGGTGACGACACTGACGATCATACTCGTATATGTCATGGGACTCGGCACACGTTTCACGGGGCCGTTCCTGACCTGCGTCCGCCTGAAAAACATCTCGGCGGACAGCGTCGATGAGACGGATTATCTGAATCTGCGTTCACCATACTACCGAAGCTATGAGCTTCCGGTGAAGACCGAGTATGATGTATATCCGATCCTGAAGGGGGCGGACTTTACAGGTGATATCCAGGGACTGCTGTCCATGGAGGAGAATGTAAGCCATACGAGCATCGATAACGGTCGTGAGAAAAAGACGATCACGATTCAGAACGCGGCACCGTTTGCGGCCCGTTACTTCGAGCTTCACAACAACATGCCGAATACCGATGGAAGTTTCCAGTCGGATATCGTCTTTGCGGACGGCAGTGTACGTGGCACGCTTACGAACGGCACAGCCTATGACCTCAGCGATGCGGCACTGCTGATCTATGGAAAGGTGATCCGGATCGGACGCCTGGATGCCGGTGCCAGCATTGACCTCGGAAACTGTGAGACCATCAACGTACCGGTGGGCGACTGTCGGAAAATCGCCGCCAATGTCACCAGCGGAGACTGGCAGGGCTTCCTTCGCTACTATCTGATGAACAGCCTGAACAGCTATTTCAGTGATGCGCGCATCGTCGGCTGCGTCCGGGAGGAGAATCCGGAGAAGCAGCCGCTGGATTTCACAGAGCAGACCGATATCGACCGCTATGGCTTCACGATGGTGGTGTCCTCTCTGCTGCTCAGTACCCGCGTGGGGGATGTCTACAGTTACAGTGCACTGTCGACGGATCCGCAGATCCAGTCGGGTGATTATGATCCGACGGAGAACACGGTCGCGAGTGCATGGCCGACGACGCTCGAGTACCATCTCGGCGAGGGCAGTGACATCACGAGTCTCACGATCGAGAGCCTGTCGGCGGATGATGCGGGGGATGCGAAGTCCATCGGCAGCGTGCGTCCGTTCCGTGGCAGTATGAGCTTCTATAATTATACGACCGGCGGTTTCGATGTCATCGATATCGGAAACGGTGTGCTGACGCGGGCACAGCTGGACAGCTATCTCGATGAGGATAACATACTCATCGTGCGTTATGCCTCGAGTGAGGAGAACACGGGGATCGATGAGCGACGGTATCTCCCGATGCTGACCGTGACGGCACGAAATACA
>CABTMH010000005.1 GCA_902485915.1 uncultured Oribacterium sp.
AAAATTCACAAAACAAACACAGCTTCCTATTATAAATAGTGCATCATTGCGAATCGAACGAAGCTTGAAAGGAATTTTAATAAAGCCTTAAGAGGAAAGAAATGGAACTGTCCGCCTCTGCGTGGTATCGTATAGTTCGCTTGATTTTTATCGTCGACGGTCTCCTGCGGAAGCGCAGTGAGGCGCGTGAGGATAAGCGTGGGTCAGGCTTCGCAACAGGGATATGGATTTACGGAATAACCAAAGGAGTACTACATGAAGAAGAAATTAACATACACACTGTTGATGGCGATGATGGCACTGTCCATCGCTGCCTGTGGTAAGAAGGAGGACGGCCAGGAAGCGGTCGAGGGTACGATCGAGGGTACGATCGCGACCGATGGCTTGAGCGACTTCTATGCGATCGTGCAGAAGTCGGATGGTCAGCAGCTGACCGTCGAGCTCGATGATGGCAGCAGTATCACGGTCGACCTTTCAGAAGCACACGAGAATCCGGCATGGAGCTGGATGCCGGGCGACGAGGTAGACATCTACTACGCCGGCGAGGGTGATCCGAGCGATGGCATGAAGGCCGTAGAGGTGCAGATGGATGTACCGTACGAGAACACAAACTCCGACTTCTCCGAGAACACGCAGGTATACGGTGAGATCACTGCACTGACAGACGATTCCATCACCGTACGTGAAGAGGAGGGCAGAAACGAAGAGGACGGCCCGCAGGACGGCACCGAGTATACCTTCAAGCGCGCGAGCTATGGCGTCGATATCGGTGAGCCGGCCGTCGGCACATACGCACAGGTTCTCTATATCGGCGAGCTCGGCGCAGACGACGCCACCTGCTTCCGCGTCCTGACCGACGATATGATGGACGACCCTGCTTCCGACATCGTCGCCGTACAGGGCACCCTCACGAAGTTCGAGAACGACGTCGTTTACCTCCAGTGTGATGACGCCACCGAGTTCAAGTTCAGCGTCAGCGGCGACGACCAGCTCCTCTCCGACGCCACTGCAGCCGTCGGCCAGAAGGTCAAAATCAGCTTCGTAGACTCCCTCCGCATGCGTGTCGCAACCGCCGACGCCATCACCGTCGTAAAGTAAGCTGAATACAGAAGATCATCTATACGGCAGTATATGTGCCTGCACAGTGAACTGTGGCGCAAGGCGATACTTACAGTGAAAGAAGCACGATCGAGCGCTACCTCTGAATCGAGGTGGCGCTCCATTTTATTCAGATGGTTTTCAGACGATGGGCTTCCCATCGTCTCTTCTGTTTGCCTGCCCGACCTATATACGTGTTTTAGCTATTCACATGGTGAACCCACCCACCCATACAGGCATATAAAGAGAGGCGTCGCACCTCCAGGATATACTCCCGGAGTGTGACGCCTTTAATCTACTACAGTTTTATATGATAGTTCTCTTTCATGTGGAAAAAGCCGATGATGTAGACGGTATCGAGGACTATTCGATATATGAGTATATAATCGTGCTTTTTTAATGAAAGTTTTCGGTATTTCTTGGAACGAAGATAAGGATCCTCACAAAAAGCAAATAATTCTGCGTGCATTTCCAATGTGGTAAAAGCAGATTCAAGATCATCCAGAATTGCGGATGCTCCCTGTTTGCTGTGAAGAGAGTGACAAACATACTGAATGCAATTATCAATCTGAGCGTCGGCATGAGCCGATAATTCAAGCTTATAATTCATATTTCACCCTGAGATTCGCCAGTGCCTCTTTCGCCGGGCGCGTTTTCCCTTCTGCGACCTGTCTCTCTGAAATCTCAAGTTCTTTATAAATCTGGTCTTTCCTTATCGTCGCCTCATACGTTTCCATACTCATGACGACCATATCGCCATATCCGTTTTTAGTGATATAGATCGGTTCAGATGATGCATGGCATAGTTCAGAAATCCTCGTAGTATCTTTTAGTTCTTTGATTGGAATAATCTGTGGCATATCGCACCGCCTTTCTTGTGGGATAATTATACCATAATTGGTACATAATATTCAATGCCACTGAAGAATAAATAAAGCCATCAATCTACTAAAGGATAAAGAAAAGTGACGAAAAACCAGGCGAAAATCCAACGAAACCACGAAAACTACGAAAACGTGTACGAAAACGAGCCCAGCGCTTGCATCGCTCGCGCGAGGGGTCTATATTAAGTTTGAATCAGAATATTTGTAAGGAAATCGTAAGAATTACAGTTCTGCATCAGATTTTTCAGTATATTTAAGATTTCATCTTGGGGGAGAAGAAAATGAGGATTAACCTGAAAAAACGTTTCACCGCGCTTATGCTGGCGGGCATGATGGTGACATCGAACGTGCTGCCGGCATATTCCGCGACGGATGGCATCACCGTAGAGCAGGCGGACGCCAGCTACGAGGGCCGGGCCGAGGAAACCGGGACAGCGCTTCTTGCTGACAACGAAAACGATGTCGCTCAGGAAGCGGCTGCAGCAGGCGAGCAGACCACGGAGAAGAAGTCTGAGGCGACCAGTGGCACAGAGATGGGGGGGTCAAAGTCTGACGCTACCCATGGCACAGAGACGGAAGGAGCGAAGTCCGATGTTGCGAACGGCACAGTGACGGGAGAGTCGAAGGCCGATGCTGCGAACGGCACAAAGACGGAAGAGTCGAAGTCTGATGCTGCCAGTGGCACAGAGACGGAAGAGTCGAAGTCTGATGCTGCCAGTGGCACAGAGACAGAAGAGTCGAAGGCCAATGCTGCGAACGGCACAGAGACGGAAGAGTCGAAGGCCGATGCTGCGAACGGCACAGTGACCGAAGAGAGTAAGTCGGATGACGACCATGGTGCCGGTGTAGAAGAGAGTAAGGCTGATGCTGGCCATGGCTCGAACGCTGGCGGAAGCACAGTGGCTGGAACCGGCAGTGTAAGCATTGGCGAAAGCACAGGTGCGGCGAGCGAAATCGAAGAGACGAAGCCGGCCGAGCTCCTCGAGGAGGAGACGAAGCTCGCGACCGAGTCCGAGATTCCGAAGGAAGAGGACGAGAAGAAGCTCGAGGAAAAGGAAAACCGGAAGACCATCTACATCGCCTTCGGAAAGGGCATCAAGGTGACGGCCACCCTCGAGGATGCGAACGCGGTGCCGGATGATGCCCGCCTCCGCGTCACCGAGATCGACGATGATGAGATGTGTGCGGCGTATCTCGAGGCTATGGATGAGGCAGAGCCGGAGATCGAGCACACGAAGGACGATACCGTTCTCCGTGATATTTCCTTCATCATGAAGGATGAGGATGGCGAAGAGACCGAGTACGAGCCGACGGAAGGCTCTGTAAAGATCACGATCGAATACCTCGACAATCACTTACAGGATTGGTTCGGCGTAGATGATGCCGCTGAAGTGAAGACCTACCACCTCCCGCTCGTGGAAGGTGTAAAAGCCGAGGGCGAAAAAACCATCGACGTTCAGAATGTAAAGGCCTCTGACATCAACGTGGAGGAACTGGACAGCGAGGCGAAGACCGAGAAGAAGGTCGAGGTGGAAGTGGACAGCTTCTCTATGTTTGCGATGCGCGTAAAGGCGAGGAAGGCAAGTGAAAGTATTAACCTGAATACAGCTGTAAGGACAGTATCTGTCACAACAATTGATGGGCAACCATATGATTCTTCAAAGAAATATCCACGTGATGCAAAAATCGAATTTAAGATGGAGTATACATTCCCGGAGAACAACAAACCGGTAGCAGGTGGTATCCAGACGGCTACTTATACTTTACCGGACGTATTAGACACTAAGGACCAATCAGGAGATATCTGGTGCCGGGTCTATAGTACTACGATCCCTGCAGGCCGGTATGAAATTAAAGATGGCACCGTCACATTTAACTATACATATGAATTTCTAACGGCACATCCGACCGGTATCTCAGGAACATTTTCCTTTGAGTCGGGCCTTTCTAAGACGGAAACCAATAATCAGGAAAAAGTAGAGATTAACTTTGCCGGATCTGGAACGACGACACCGATTATAATTCAATTAGAAGAAGGAAAGGTTTCAGGCAAAAAATCCTATAAACTAAATGAGGATGGAACAATTGACTTTACCATCGAATTTGAGGTCAAGGGTAAGGGTGTTAAGAATCTGGTGCTGACAGATACACAGGGAAGTAACCTGGCATTTGCAGATCCAGCAGAGTTTAAACTGGGTGAAACAGTAATTGATTCTTCAAAAGTAGCAATCAATGGTCAGACTGCTACGATAAACCTTGGAGATGTGAACATCGGTAAATACAAATTGACCTATAAGTCTAAGCCGAATAATAAGACGATTACGAATGGAGATGAGAATAAAAATACCGCAAGTTTCACATGGAGCGGAGGTAGTGAGAATCTTAAAGATATCTGGGTTAAAACAAAAGAAAAACTTCTGAAGAAGGATGGTTCTGTAGAGGGGAATGTCATTACCTGGAGGATAACGTATGTTCCGGGAGAATGGGGAAGCGTTGCAGGTAAAACATTCACGGATACTTTAGGAGAAAATCAAAAGTATATTGGTAATTATACGATATATTATGCTTCTAATGGTCATGAAAACTGGGTTCCTGAGGATGAAGATCATAAGATTAAAACTGCGCTATTACCGACTAATGCAAAAAGTTTTGAATATATGTTGCCTTCAAATAAAACGATGGGAGCCTATCGTATCGTCTATCAGACAGAAATAACCAAGGATCTCAGTACGAGCCAAACGAAAGAGACCTTTACGAATAAAATTGAAGGAGATGATAAAAAGGTAGATAAAACGGTGGAGATCGATAAAACACCAACTGCTCCTACAAGTCCTGATATTATTAAGAAATCCGGAGTGGCGAATCCTAATGATCGAACAGCGACATGGACAGTTACAATCACACCTCCTGAAGGAAAAAAGCTGACAAATGTAAAACTTCGAGATGAATTACAGGATGGCTATAATTGGAAGGGGACTTATATCGAGGATTCTGTTCATATAAAAGCAGGAAGCCAATCGTTGGTGAAAGATACAGATTATACGGTACAGTTTATCCCTCGCGAAGAAAACAATAATTGTTCGGCAATGATTGTGAAATTTAAGAGTGATGTTACAGAAGCTATCGAAATAACGTATCAGTCGGATTATAAAGATTCCACCAAGACAACGTGGACGAGTAACAAAGTTAACTCTTCTTATACAATGGACGGGGAAAACTATTCTGAAAGTGATGACAGTAGCGTTTATTTCCCGGAAAATATTTTGCGCAAAGAACTGAATGGTTTTTCTGAAGGTGTCGCGACCTGGAAGGTGAAAATTAATGATCGGTATGGCTCACAAAGAGTACAACTTTCGGACGAAGTACTGAAGAACATAGTCGATACTCTGCCAGAGGGCATGGTGTATGTTGACGGATCATTAAAGTGCTTTATACATAAGTCTCGGTATAATGGCGGTTTAGAAAAATATGATGATGTTACGGTTGATTTTGACGAAGCATCGAGAGAGCTAAGTGTCCATATTAATAATCTCGACATATCGGAGGATCGCTATGTATACATCGTGCTGGAATACAAGACACGGATAAAGTATATACCGGCAACTACTGGCAACGGAACTACGGTGAATGGAAATAAGATTACTTTTAGAAACAAGGTCAGTGCTGGAAATGCAACGGCTTCTAGTGAAGTAATACTAAGTAATAAAATGCTTGATAAAAAAGGAAAGCAGGCAAAAAATTTACCGAATGTTGTGGAGTATAAGCTGAGTGTGAACTATGGTGCAGCAGATCTCCTTCTGGAAAAGGATACACTGGAACTGAGTGATACTCTGGATGCCAATATGACATTGGACACTGGTAGTATCCAGGTGAAGGATATGTATACCGGCGAAGCTGTTGCGTACAAAGTGTCTTTTGGAACCACGCTAAAGGGTGAAAACACCATGACCCTGACAATCCCGGATGAGAGAGCACTTCTGGTGACTTATAATGCCTACCTGGTAACTGCAGGTAAGGAATCGGGTAAGGAATATAAAGTCACAAATAGTGCAAGCTTAAAGGGAACAACAGGAGGATCAGTCACTGAAGAAACAAAGGTAAAATACCAGACATCAGGAGCCACTGTTACAGGAACATCGAATAGTATCACTATTAAGAAGGTAGATGTAGAAGATGAGCAGGGAAAAGCACTTCCTGGTGCAAGTTTTGTTGTTCAGAAGGTGAAACCATCCATTCTTGAGAACGATGGAGAACCGCAGACTATAACAACAAATGACTTGGGTACTGCTAAATTCACGGGACTGTCTTATAACACGCTGTATTACTATCAGGAGACGGAGGCACCTGCGGGATATGAGAAAGATGCTACTAAGCATTACTTTATTATAAAGAATACGGCAAATGAGACTGAGTTTAATCAACTCGAGAGTGAGATTAAAAAAGGTACGATATACGGAATCTTCCCTGATGGAATAACGATTAACGTATCGAATAAGAAAATACTAGTAGAACCGACCAGACTGGTTATCACGAAGACGATCACCGGCGAGGTGACAGAAAATGAAGTAAAGGCAGCGGTAAAATTCCAGGTAACAGATCCGGATGGAAAATCAACGGAATATACGCTTGATGACTTCACGAAGGGAACAGATGGAAAGTACACGCTGACGATCGATCCGGCAAAGGCAGG
>CABTMH010000006.1 GCA_902485915.1 uncultured Oribacterium sp.
CTCCGGCCACCTTTCGAGGCGCGGGAAGGGGGTGAACTGGTGCATGAGGCTGAGGTAGACCTGGTCGCCATAGCGGTCATACACGTAGTCGACGACGCGTTCTGCGTTATGAACCATCGACGGCATGAGGAGGTGGCGGACGATGACCCCCTTCTGCATCATGCCGCGTTCGTCGAAGACGGGTTCCGGGCACTGGCGTACCATCTCGGCGAGGCTTTCCTGCGCACGTTCCGGGTAGTCCCCGGCGCCGGAATACTTCTGTGCCTTCGCGCCATCCATGTACTTGAAGTCGTCGAGGTAGATGTCCGCGAGGCCGTCCAGTCGATGGATCAGCTCGGTCGTTTCATAGCCGGAGCAGTTGATGACGAAGGGAATCTTCAGTCCCTGCACGCGGCTTCGTTCCATGGCCTGCGCGATGAGGGGGATGTAGTGGTCCGGGGTCACGAGGTTGATGTTATTTGCGCCCTGCGCCTCCAGCTCGAAGAAGATCTCCGCGAGTCGCTCGAGGCTGACGCGCTTTCCGACTTCCTGGTGGCTCAGCTCATAGTTCTGGCAGAACACGCATTTCAGAGTGCAGCCGGAGAAGAACACCGCGCCGCTTCCTTCCTTACCGGAGATGCACGGCTCCTCCCAGAAGTGGAGTGCCGCCCGCGCGATATAGAGCTCGGAGCTGACGCCGCAGACGCCCTTCTGCCCCGCGTTCCGGTTCACACCGCACTGTCGCGGGCAGAGCCGGCAGTGCTCCATCGCCGGTTCGCTGATCCGGCCAATGCCGTCGACCGCTGCCGATGCGCTGCGCGGGTCGTCTACGGATGGTTGAAGCGTGGACGACGTGTGCGCTGATGTAGCCATTGGCCCTGTACTATGCGTTTCCATCTGGCTTCGCTCCTTCTTGCTTCCGGAACTGCGCGTTGCGACGGTTCTCCTCGGCATTCCGACGCGCCTGCTCGGACTTCGGCTGGGAGTCGATGCGGGCCTTCTCTTTCTGGAGCTCCTGCTGACGGCGGAGTTCATCCTCGTGCGCGATCTCCTCCTCGTTCATGACGCCGATTTTCAGATCATCCTCATCGTCGTACCACTCGAGGAAGCTGTGCTTCACGTGTTGACGCTTGTAGCCGAGAATCTTATTCAGGCTGACGTTTTCCATCGCGCTAAAGATGTTCCGCTCGACGTACGGATTCGTCTCCTTCAGCTTCTCGATCAGCTTCTTCGTCTCGAGACGCTTCGAGCTGGTCTGGCCGTCGGTATGGCAGGTCGCGCAGGTCTCGGTGAAGTGGCAGGCGCACTGGATGAAGTTCAGGCTGTTATAGTCGCGCCAGTGCTTGATTTCCGCCTCGCGGATGAGATAGAGCGGGCGGATCAGCTGCATGCCCGGGAAGTTCGTGGAGTGCAGCTTCGGCATCATCGCCTCGTACTGTCCGGCGTAGAGCATGCCCATGAGGACGGTCTCGATGACGTCGTCGAAGTGATGTCCGAGTGCGATCTTGTTGCAGCCGAGGCGCTGGGCTTCCTTATAGAGGTAGCCGCGGCGCATGCGGGCGCAGACGTAGCACGGAGACTTCGGGATGTTGTAGACGGAGTCGAAGATGTTCGTTTCGAAGATCGTGAGCGGGATGCCGAGGAGATCCGCATTCCGTTCGATGACCTTACGGTTCGCCTCGTTGTAGCCCGGGTCCATGCACAGGAACACGAGCTCGAACGGGATCTTGTTGTGGCGCTTCAGCTCCTGAAAGAGCTTCGCCATGAGCATCGAGTCCTTCCCGCCGGAGATGCAGACCGCGATGCGGTCGCCCGGCTCGACGAGCTGATAATCGCAGATGGCCTTCACGAACATGCCGAACAGATTACGCTTGAACTTCTTGCGAAGGGACTTCTCGATGTCGTCGCGGCGCTGCTCGGAATCCATATCCTTCTGGATCTGTCGGAGCACCCATCTGCCATAGCCGCCGGCGAGGCTGTAGGCCTCATAGCCCTGCGCACACAGGTCCTCGGCTGCTGTCATGGAGAGGTCACCGTACTTACAGTACAGGACGACCCGCTTATCCTTCGGGATGCTGTGGCTTCCCTCGGCGATACGGTCGAGATCCACCCGAAGTGCATCCGGCATCTTGCCCGTCTGAAAATCCTCTTCGCTCCGCACATCGACCAGGTGATAGCTCTCCCGTGGCCACTGCTCGAGCTCCTCTGCCGTCACTTCCTTCGCTGTATACTCCATCTGTTTCCTCTCTTTAACAAAATCAGCATTCATACCTGTTCCGCTATTATACCCATATGCACTGAAATAGAAAGCATAAATCATAAAAAATCAGCCACGCATCCTTTCGAATACGTGACTGATGAAAAATCAAGCTGTCTGCATCATCAGAACTTGATGCCGCTCTTCTTCATGATCTCTGCGAAGGAAGATGTTGCTGCACCGGACTCCTTGTAGTTTGCACGGAAATCCTCGCGCTCCTGCTTCTCCTTACGCTCCTGCTTCTCAGCCTCGAGTGCCTTCATGGAAAGGGAAATCTTACCATCCTTGACGCCGATGACCTGAACCTTCACGGTCTGGCCTTCCTTCAGCACATCTGCCGGAGACTTCACTCTCTTGTTGGAGATCTGAGAAACGTGCAGAAGACCGGTCACGCCATCTCCGAGATCGATAAATGCACCATAGTCCTTTACAGTCTCAACCTTACCCTCGGTTACGAGACCTGTCTGGATCGCAGCTGCCTTCTCTGCTCTTACCTTCTCCTGCTCATCACGGAGAACATCACGTGCAGAAAGAACCAGCTTGTTGTTCTCTGGCTCAGCCGTGATGACACGGACAGTCAGCTTCTTGCCTACCCAGTCCTTCAGCTCCTCATCCTTTACGAAGCCGAGTGAAAGCTTCGATGCCGGGATGAATGCTCTCAGGCCATCCACGCTTGCGGTCACACCGCTCTTCACAGCCTCGTTTACTTCTACCTCGAAGCTGGTCTTGTTCTGGAAGTCATCGAGAATCTTCTCCCACTTGCTCATGTCCACGCGCTTCGCATTTGCGTGCTGCTTGAACGATGCCTCAAGCTCCTCCTTGAAATCATCCATGGAAGGAATCTTCTCTTCCTTTGCTTCCTCGATCTTGATCTCGTCTGCCATAGTCTATGGTACCTCTTTTTCTTAATAATGCGTGCCCCGAAGGCTCACTCGATATACTATACCACAAACCGGCACGTTGCTACAAGATGGGGGATGAAATTCGGGTGGCAATTCAGGCTACTTCCAGGCGCATCCGAACAGTTTTTCATAGCTGATATGCACTCATACGTCACATTATGGTTGCGTCACCGGAGGGCCGGTAACCGAAGCACAGTACTCCGAGACCGGTTCAATCTAAGCCGGGGACCCTAAGCGGCACTAGGCCCTCTGCAATCACTGAGTTTTCTTTATGAAAACTCAG
>CABTMH010000007.1 GCA_902485915.1 uncultured Oribacterium sp.
AGATGCTGACGGATGATGTGGCATTCAATCTTGAGTAAGTTCTAACTCGAGATCATAGTAGATTTTGAAAAGCACCCTTATGGGAGCTCTATTTGAGTTACCCTTTTAGAGCCACCGATCAACAAGATAATTTTCTTCTAATCTATGCTTGACTTTTCATAGCTGGTCTCCATTGAATTTGTAGCAAATTCGTACCTAGGGATTTCAAAACGTCATGATGCGATCGCCATAAGAATCGAGAACAATGGATGGTGGACTAAAGTTCAGGTATCTTTACGAAGTATGTCGAGGTATTCAGTATATGAATATATTCTGGTTTTTCCGGATTTATATGTTTGTTCCAGAATTCCAGCTTCAACCATGATAGTCCAGGAGGAGACGATGCCATCTGATACGCCTTCGGCGCGAACCTGCCCTTCGCCATCATGACCGATGTCACATCAGGAGCTGCGCGCTGAGCTCCATCACGCCGGTGAGGACCATGACGAGGATCGGGTCCCAGTGAAGCTTCCGGAGCATCACGAGGGCGATCAGGAACCAGGCACACATGCGGACGTCGAGGGTGTTCGGGAGGCCGATGGCCGGGAGGAGGATCAGGAGCCCTGCAGTGAAGATGAGGGCGACGACGGCCGGGCGGAGCGTTTTCAGGACGCCCTGCAGGAGGCTCAGCTTCCGGTACTTCGTGTAGATGATGGCGATGATCGTGACGATGAGGCAGCTCGGAAGAACGTTTCCGAGGGTCGCCGCGATGGCACCGAGCGGGCCGCCCATCTGGAGGCCGATGAAGGTGGCAGCGTTGATCGCGATCGGGCCGGGGGTCATCTGGGAGATCGTGACGAGATCGGTGAAGTCCGCCATGCTGATCCAGTGATAGTGGTTCACGACCTCCTCCTGGATCAGCGGCATCGCGGCATAGCCGCCGCCGAAGCTGAAGGCACCGATGCGGAGAAAGGCGAGGAAAAGCTGGAGATAGATCATGAGTTCACCTCCGCACCTTTATTACGCCAGAGTGTTACGGCGACGCCGAGGGCGATGACCGCGAGGATGATCCAGATCGTGGAGATGCCGACGATGTAGTTCGCGACGAAGGCCGCGATCATGATGACGAGGGATGACCACTTTTTATCGGCGAGTACGCCGCTCGCCATGTCCCAGGTGACGGACATGATGACCGCGCTGACGCCGCAGCGCATGCCGGACAGCATGTGGTGGATCATGAAATTCGAGCGGAAGGCGGAGTAGAAAAGGGAGATCACGCTCAGCATCACGAAGGGTGGGATGACGGCACCGAGCACGGAGAGCAGGATGCCGGGGAAGCCGCAGATCTTGTAGCCCACGACGATCGCACCATTGACCGCGATCGGGCCCGGTGCGGACTGTGCGATCGCGACGAGATCCAGCATTTCGTCCTCGCTGATCCAGTGCAGGTCGTCGACGAACTTCTTTTTCAGCAGCGACACGATGACATAGCCGCCCCCAAAGGTGAAGGCGCTGAGATACAGGGTCTCGAAGAAGAGCTTCCGGAGACGCGCGCCGGAGCGTGGGGAAGCTGCAATCGCTTCAGATGTATCCGTGGATGTGTTATTTGACTCGTTCACGTGGATTTACCTCGTTTGTAGTTGAGATGATGATTCGTCGAGGGAGCACTATGTGCTCCTTCGGCTGATGACAGAGCTTGCTGTATCACATAGTATATCATTTTGTGCCGGATATCCAGAAGCTTTCATCGGCGGTGAAGCTCCCGTGAGGGATGCATTGGCACAACGAGTCCGAAACCATCCGGGAAGCCACCCGACGTCAGCATTGGCCGACGGAATCGCTGTCTGGAAATACCCCATGTTCTTCTGAAAAAACACGCATTTTCGAAACTTCTATATATAATGTAAAACGACTTGTTAATTCTGTGTCAAATTAACAATGTTCAAGTTTTTCATCACATGTTATACTTTTGATAACTGGGCGAATTTATGTATATTTTTTTCAGGAGGAAAATATATGGTTACAAATGATAGGGGTGCGGTTTCCATCAAGCATGCTGTCATGGAGGGGCTCGCGCGCGAGCTCTGGGAGCATGATGAGATCACACCAGATGCAGAGAATCAGCTGATTATGTCGATTTCACCGGGACCTCACGCAACATGGCGCTGCTGTGTATACAAGGAGCGTGAGATTCTGAGATGGAGAATCCGTCTTTCTGAGAACCTGGATGCAAATCCATACACGACGGAGAAGAATCCGAATGTCGTACAGGTCATCGATCCGGCCTGCGAGGAGTGTCCGCTGTCCACTTATTCTGTAACCGATAACTGCCGTCTCTGCCTCGGTAAGGCGTGCCAGAACAGCTGCCGCTTCGGTGCGATCACCATGACCGAGTCGAGAGCGCACATCGATCCGAACAAGTGTAAGGAGTGTGGTATGTGTGCGAACGCCTGTCCGTATGGTGCCATCGCGCATCTGGAGCGTCCGTGCCGTAAGCCGTGTCCGGTCAATGCCATCAGCTACGACGAGAACGGCATCTGTAAGATCGACGATAAGAAGTGCATCCGCTGTGGTCAGTGTATCCACAGCTGTCCGTTCGGCGCGATCGCATCGAAGATCGATGTGCTCGATGTCATCCGTGACATCAAGGCCGGCAAGGAAGTCTTCGCGATGTGTGCACCGGCGATCGAGGGTCAGTTCGGTAAGGACATCACCATGGGCTCCATCCGTGAGGCACTGAAGGAAGTCGGCTTCACCGATATGGTCGAGGTCGGTCTCGGCGGCGATATGACCGCAGCGTACGAGGCAGAGGAGTGGTCCGAGGCACGTAAGGAAGGTAAGAAGATGACGACCTCCTGCTGTCCGGCATTCATCAACATGCTGCGTATGCATTTCCCGGAGCAGTTTAAGGAGAACATGTCGGAGACCGTTTCTCCGATGTGTGCGATTTCCAGATATCTGAAGGCGACCCACCCGGGCTGCAAGACCGTATTTATCGGACCGTGCATCGCGAAGAAGTCCGAGTCCCATGAGATGGGGATCGAGGGCAATGCTGACTACGTTCTCACGTTTGGCGAGATGACTACGATGATGGCCTCGAAGAACGTGGAGATGAAGCCGGTGGTTGATCCGTATCAGGAGTCTTCTATCTGGGGCAAGAGCTTCGCAACATCCGGTGGCGTTGCAAACGCGGTTATGGAGGTGATGCGTGAGCGTAACGAGGATACGACCGGTATCAAGCTTCGTGCAGCAGCCGGTGGCAAGGAGTGTACCACTGCGCTGACATTGCTCAAGCTCGGCAAGCTCCCGGAGGATTTCATCGAGGGTATGGTCTGCGACGGTGGCTGTGTCGGTGGTCCGAGTAAGCATAAGACGGAGATGGAGCTTCGGAAGTCCCGTCAGGATCTTCTGAATCAGGCGGACGATCGTAAGATCCTTGATAACCTCGAGAAGTATCCGATGGATACGTTCTCTATGATGCGTGGTCATATGGCACCGCCACATAGCGAGACGAAGTAATTTCTAAATAAGCCGAAGGGCGCCTGTCAGAAGCACAGCTTCTGACAGGCGCCCTTTTCGCGCTGCGGACGGCCCTCTCATGGATTTGTATATGGAGACGATGCCATCAGATGCGCCTGCGGCGCGAGCATCGTCGTTTGATTTTGCCGACTTCGTGGCAAAACGGCCTCGCCGCCCGGGGGCATCCATGCGCCGCTCCGTCCTGCGGACGGCCCTCTCATGGATTTTAGTGGTGTGGGCGATGCGTGCCGAGGCCGACGACGGTTTCAGTCTGGTTGATGAGGTCGACGACCTTCTCGATGGTGAGCCTGTCGTCCTTCAGCTCGAGGACCATCGCGCCACAGTTCGGGACGATGCCGCCGTCCCAGTAATCCGCGTCGCTCAGATTCCGGACGATGCTCTCGACGCCGCGCAGGATACCGCCGTGGCAGGTCACCATCACGCGCTCATACTGGTCCTCGTTCGGGTAGATATACGTATCGAGGAAATGCTCGATGCGGGCCTTCACCTCGCGGATCGACTCGCCGCCCGGCAGTGGTGCCACGGTATCCGGGTACGCGAACCAGCGCTTCAGATGCTCGAGAATCTCCTTCTCCGCCTCGGTATGCGGCACATCATCCCGCATCTCGATGCCCTCACCGGTCCCGAACGCGATCTCCTGGAGATCGTCGAGTGGCTCAATGCTGAGATCAGGGTGATTCTTCAGGATGATCTCGGCGGTCTTCTTCGCACGCACGAGCGGACTCGAGAATACACGATCGAAATGAATGTCCTTCAGTGCCTCCGCCGCGATACGCGCACCGGCGAGTCCCACATCATTTAACGGGATATCCTTCCGCCCCTGCAGACGATGCTGCTGATTCCACATCGTTTCCCCATGTCTGATCATATATATTTCCATCATCGTTTCCTCGCTGTATACATGTTCTGGCAGATGCCTCATCTGGAAGGCAGATGGACGACATCTGGAATGCCCTGTATCGCATCCCTGCGCGTCGTCCTTCCGGTGCCCTGCATCTGGCGCGTTCCCCGCTGCTTCTGCATATCGTTCTCAGCCCTCAGGCTGAACTGAAGTATATCATATTTCGACCGAAATAAGTAGTCATCATTACGTGTCCATTATTGTGGGTGCCTAAAATCTTTCGTGTCCACAGTTATGGGTACAGTATAGCGAGCAAACAACATCTACACTGAAAAATAAGTATGTAAACGTTTACGACATTTACAGAAACGTGGTATAAATATCAGAGTAGTTAGTGTAGACAAGATGGAAAATTCCGCTAAAGACAGCAGAGACATCGTGGCGTTTTTATACGATTGGAGCTTGTTAATAGCAGGAAAAACAGGGGCACGCGAGCGTGAAGTTTATGGGGGCAGACCTCCTTACGAAATTCTTTAGATGCCGCCAGTGCCCGTTTTCCCGTATAAGAACGTTAGGATGAAATGAATGAAGAATAGAAGTGATGGATTTACCCTGGCAGAGATGCTGATCGTCGTGGCGATCATCGGTATACTGGTCGCCGTCTCGATCCCGGTTTTCAGCCAGCAGCTGGAGAAAAGCCGCGAGGCGACCGACCTCGCGAATGTACGGGCCGCTTATGCGGAACTGATGGCAGAGGTGATGGAGGACCCGGCGGTTGCTCCCAAGAACAGGACCGTGCAATTAAAGCAGAAGCAGAACGACTGGCAGGCCTATGACCCAGTCACCATCGGCGGCATCACGCACTATAAAAACGAAGGTAATACCGACCACTGGAAAGGTGTCCCGGGCGCAGGCGGACAGTGCGTGATCAGCTATAATCCCAGAACGGTGGGCATCTTGTTTACATGGTCGGGTGGATCGGCAGCGGATGTAGTTACGCGCGTGGATTTTAAAATCAGTCCACATGAAGCATTATACAAAACAGATATATTGGATAGCTTGAAACAAAATGGAAATCTGCGCTTTGAGATTGACTCAAAGTGTCCTGGGTCATCGATGCTTTTAAAAGTTGAGGCGCATATTGAGAGTGACAGCTTGCTGAAGCGTGGAACATTTGCGTATCTGGGCAGTCCGTCGGATGCATCAGGCAGATATTTATTCTGGACATCTGTAGATACGAACGTGGTTGGAGCAGGAAAAAAAGTGCCGATCATTGTTAGTAAAGCAGATGGTGGCTTTTACGTTACTACATCAGAAACGGCGCTGAGAACGAAAGACGGTAAGGATTATGTAGCGATAGCAGATCATATTTATAATCAGGATGGCTTTGCTAAGTATACGAAAGGTACGAGATATGCCACACTCGAAGAAGCATATGGTGCATATGCGAAGCTGGTAAAGGAGTCCTATCCTGGTTATAATGATACCCTTCTGACGTGAACGATCAAAACAAATAAAGAAAGCTGTGCGGTACAAGAAAAGCGGAATTTCGCCATTTTCGTCCGTTTCCGGCTTGTTTCCCGTCCCGTTCTTCCTATATAATGGCTAAATGACATTATAGAAACGAAAGGGGGATCGCGATGACGGACATGTATTTTCTCGTACTTACCGCGATCAATTTATTCGCGCTCGCATTTATGTGCGTGCTGGTGAGCCTGAATGATACCTTAAATCCGAAGCAGACGCGAGGCTTCCTGTATACCTTCCTTTTGATTGCATTGATCTCCATCCTGGAGCTGATCACCGTGCTGGTGAACGATGGGCCACTCTGGATGCGGCCCATCAACATCCTCTCAAACTACCTGGGCTTCAGCCTGACACCCGCGGTGCCGCTCGTCATGGTCTACACGATCGATCAGACCGGACAGACCAGCGAGAGTCTGAAGGTGGCGACCGCGCTGGAAATCGTGTACTTTCTGATTATGACCGTCTCGCTCTTCACGGGCGGACTGGTGTTTTCGGTGGATGCGGCCAACCACTACTCGCGTCTGGGTGGCTTTCCGATCTACATGCTGATGTATTACTCCGGGATTGTCTTCCTGATGTACCATCTCCTCGAGATGGCGAGCTTTTTCCAGAATCGCGGCAGGGAGCTCATCTATGCGCTGACGCTGTTTCTCGCGCTGGGAACGCTCGTGCAGATCCGGCTGCCGGAGCTCCACGTGACCTGGCTCTGCGTGACCATGCTGTCGATTCTGTACTACCTCTACTGCAACGAGATGTGGAACCAGCTCGATGGCCTGACGGGACTGCTCAGCCAGAAGAACTACCTGAACCGAACGCTGAACCTGCATAAAGAGGACCGGATGCTGATCGTACTCGATCTCGACGATTTCAAGCATATCAATGATACCTACGGGCATCTCGCGGGTGACCGCTGTCTCCGTGAAATCGCACAGTGTCTGAAGAAGGCCTACAGCCGCTATGGTAACTGCTACCGTATCGGTGGGGATGAGTTCTGCGTACTGCTCTGGAATCCGGAGAAGGAGGTCTTCTGCCGGGAGAAGTTCTACTGGAACCTGACGAAGCAGCGCGTGAAGACTTCGATTCTGCCGGATGTTTCGTATGGAAGTGCTCTCCTCGATGAGTATGAGAGCATCCGCGATACGAAGGCCCGCGCCGACCAGAAGATGTACCAAAATAAGAAGGAACATAAGGCGGAGAAACACCGTTCATAAAATCGTAAGAAAGCAGCTGATTGACAATCGGCTGCTTCTTTTATATACTTCGACTGTACTAATACAATTAATACACTTAGTTCACCAGAATAACATGGATCAAATGAAGAGTTTGGATCACCCGATCACCCGATCACCCGATCACCCGATCGCCTGACTCTTTTGACTTATCTGATTCACGGATTCCGGTGATGTACTGGAAAGGGGATAGCGGAGATGATTCTGATTGACTACAAGGATCGACGTCCTCTCTATGAGCAGATCGTGGAAAAGCTGTCGGATCTGATGGTCCGGGGCGTGCTCGCGCAGGACAGCCAGCTGCCGTCCGTCCGAAGCCTCGCGACGGAGCTGTCGATGAATCCGAATACGATCCAGCGGGCGTATGCAGAGCTCGAGCGACAGGGCTATATCTATTCGGTGAAGGGACGCGGCAGCTTCGTGGCGGAAAATCACCAGATTCGTGCGAAGAAGCAGGTCGAAATCTGGCAGGAGCTCGCGCTGCTGGTAGAGGAAGCGCGGAGCGCCGGCATCACGATGGAGGCATTTCAGGCGCAGGTGGCGCAGAATTTCGAGCAGGAACAGGATGGTGCGCAGGCCGGTGGTCAAGCGCAGAATTTCGAACAGGATGGTGCGCAGGCCGGGTGCCAGGCGCAGAAGCAGGAACAGGATGAGGCGCAGGCCAGAGAGCAGGCGCAGAAGCAGGAACAGGAGGCAGGACATGATAAAGGCTGAGAATCTGACGAAACGCTTTCAGGGCGTGACCGCAGTGGATCATATCCATGCGGAGATTCAGGATGGCACGGTGTTCGGTCTGATCGGTACGAACGGTGCCGGGAAGAGCACCTTTCTCCGGATGGCGGCGGGGATCCTGAAGCCGGATGAAGGCACGATCACCCTCGATGGGGAGGCGGTCTTCGAGGATATCCGGGTGAAGGCACGCTGCTTCTATATCCCGGATGAGCCATATTTTCTAGGAAACGGCACACCGGACGATATGAAGACATTTTATCAGGGTATCTACCCGAATTTCGATACGGACCGCTTCGACAGGCTCCTGAAGAGCTTCGAGCTCGACGGACGCCGTAAGATTCAGACCTTTTCGAAGGGCATGAAGAAACAGCTTGCGGTGCTGCTCGGCATCTGTGCCGGCACGGATTATCTTTTCTGCGATGAGACCTTCGACGGCCTCGATCCGGTGATGCGGCAGACCGTGAAGAGCCTCTTCGCGAACGATATCGAGGAGCGGAACCTGACACCGGTGATCGCCTCGCATAACCTGCGCGAGCTCGAGGATATCTGTGATCACGTGGGACTCCTGCATCGAGGCGGCATGCTGCTCTCGAAGGATCTCGACGATATGAAGATGAACATTCATAAGATTCAGTGCGTTCTGCCTGCCGGGCTCGACCGCACGAACCTGCAGGACCTCGACATCATGACGACGGAGCAGCGCGGAAGCCTGCTGACGCTCACAGTGCGGGGACAGAGGGAGGAGATTCAGGCGCGGATGCAGAGCTATCATCCGGTCTTTTTCGAGATGATCCCGCTCTCCCTGGAGGAAATCTTTATCAGTGAAACGGAGGTGGCCGGTTATGACATCAAGAAGCTTATTTTTTAAATACATGAAGGAAAACACGAAGCAGCGCATCTGGAGCCTGGCGCTCGCCCTGCTCCTGTGCTTCTTCGCCTTCCCGGTCGCGACGGCGCTCAGCATCAGCGTAGCCTTCCGTCCGGAAAACCTGAACAGCAGTCTCCCGGCGGATCTCGCACTGGCGCAGGCGCAGAAGGATTTTACGCGTGACATGCTGCGGATGTACTCGATGAAGAGTGGCACACTCGCGTTCATGCTGACGATTGCAGCGGTGGTGCTGGCGGCGTCCGGCTTCGCGTACCTGCACTCGAAAAAGAAGACGGATTTCTACCACAGCCTTCCGATCCGACGGGAGATGCTGTACACGGTGACCTGCCTGAACGGCTTTCTCTACATGGCCGTCGCCTATCTCGGCTTCCTGACGATCGCCGCCGTCATGATCCGCGTGAAGGGCGTACCGTTCGACTGGGGCAGCCTGTACCTCGCGAGCGTCGAGCACCTGTGCTTCTTCGCACTCGAGTATATGACCGCGATTCTGGCCATGCTGCTGACCGGAAATCTGGTGGTGGGCCTGCTGGGCACCGGCGTGCTTTTCAGCTGGGGACCGGTGATCTGCATGACGATTTCAGCGTATTTTTCAGAGTATTTCACGACCTCTTGCGACGACAGTTTCCTGATGGCACTCAGTGAGCGGACCTCCCCGGTTGCTTGGTATGTGGAGGCCTGTATGACAGAGCATCCGGGCCACATGGCGCTGGGCGCGCTGATCGCGACGGCCGTGCTGTTCGTGCTCGGCATGCTCCTCTATCGTCGGCGCCCGTCCGAGGCAGCCGGCCATGCGATGGCCTTCCAGGTCACGGAGCCGATCATCCGCTTCCTGATCGTCGTGCCGTCGTCGCTCCTGCTCGGCGCGATGTTCCACTCGATGATGTACGAGGATGGCTGGACGGTGTTCGGCCTCGTCTGCGGACTCCTCCTCGTGAGCTGCATCATCGAGATCATCTATCACTTCGATTTCCGAAGCCTGTTTGCGCATAAGCGGCAGCTCCTCGTCAGTGCGGTCTTCGTCGGACTCGTGTTTGCGGTGTTCCGCTTCGACCTCTTCGGCTACGACCGCTACCTGCCGACGACGGAGAAGCTTGCGTCCGGCGGCATCTACTGCGATTTCCTCGACCCGGATGCGACGAGCCAGTACCACTCGACGGTGGAATATACCGAGGGCTGGTATAGCGTAAGCTTCGACGCGATGCCGTCCTCGACGCTGGCGGGCCAGATGCAGATCTCAGACGATCAGGGGCTCGAACTCCTCCATACGATCGCCGCGCAGGGTGTGCACGATGCGGCACAGGCCCGGGACCGCTTACTGCGTGGCGGCTCCTATGATGTCGAGGAGGACGATGCGGAGTTTCGTAACGTCACGATCGCATGGCACCTCCGGAGTGGTCGGACCGTCTACCGCAGATATCTGGTCAATGTCTCCGACGTGAGCGCAGCGCTCGAAGCGGTCTATGATCTCAACGCCTACAAGACGGCGATGTATCCGGTACTGTCGCTGACAGCGGACGATGTCGCCGGCATCAACTATAAGGAAGAGGGCGAGTGCAGCCACGTGAAGCTCTCCGGTTCCAGCATGAAAGCGGCAGACGTGACAGACGCTGCGGCCGACAGCATTGGCCTCGAAAAGAGCGCGGACAGTCAGGAAAAGGTGCTCGCGACGGACACTGCGGCGGACAGCATGAAGGCGGCGCTGCTCGCGGCGTACCAGGAGGAGCTGAAGGCGCTGACGAGCGAGACCAGAGCGCATGAGATGCCGATCGCGGAGATCCAGTTTAAGACGAACGAGAATCAGGCGCTCATCCAGAAGCTGCGCGACGAAGGCGGCTACTACACGCTTTTCAACCACTATTACTACTACCCGATCTACCCGTCCTTCACGAAGACCATCGCACTGCTCCGGGCGTGCGGCATCGAGGTCGGCGGGATGGTGACGCCGGAGAAGACTGCAAGCATCACGCTCTCGTACCAGGGCGTCGTGGTGCCGGAAGAGGAGATGGCGCCGGCAGATACAGCGCTCGGACAGCGCCAGCGGAAGTATCTGAGTGACGATCGCCGTGCGATGCTGACCGTGACGGACCCGGCACAGATTCAGGAAATCCTTGCGGCCTCCGCTTCCCAGTCCGTCCTTTCCCTGAACCCGCTCATGAACACGGACGCTGGCATAGATATCGGCGTGGATATGAAGCGGTCGGATGCGAAGTATACGGTGAATGTGGATCAGCTGAAGAGTGGTGATGTGGTGACGGGCGCAGAAG
>CABTMH010000008.1 GCA_902485915.1 uncultured Oribacterium sp.
CACGACGCTCTTCCGATCTCGCAAACTTGTAGATCTCACCGAAGCCCATGCCCTCGATGAAGCCCTCGTAGATGCCGCTGGTCTCGAGCGGAAGCATGTAGTTCGCCTCCACATCCCACTCGTTCCGGTCACAGACGATGGAAACCGCCTTCGCATGCGGTGCCCAGACCGCGAAGTGCATGCCCTTCTTCCCGTGCAATGTCGCCGGGTGTGCACCCATCTTCTCATAAACCTTATAATCGCGGCCCTCGCCGAAGAGGTAACGATCGAGCTCGGTGATGAATACCGGGTCCAATGCTTCCGGCGAAGCGCTCGTCACCGGCCTTTTCTCCTCTTTCTTCGGTGCACTCTTGTGTGCCGCCGGCGCAGCTGCTTTCGCGGTCTTCGGCGCGTTCTCCTTTACCGTGGTTTTCTGTGTATCTTCTGTGGCCGGTTTCGTGCTCCCGGCCGGTTTTGCTTTCCTGAATCTGGTGGCCATGATGTCCTCCGTTTATTTTTTGTCGTGAGAATATTATACAACAAAACGAGGGGATTTTCCCCTCGTTTTGACATTTTTGCCATATTGTGCAGATCCGTTTATTAGTCGGCACATTCCTGTTCTTTAGTTGTGTAGTTTGAGACGCCCGGAGGGCTGCCAGCAGAAGCCATACGGAGAGTCTTCCGAGCTCGCAGTACTGTGCTTCTGATGGCAGCCCTCCGGGCGTCTCATCACGCACAGTACTATTTCACCTTGATCATCCGGCCGGAATTTGCATCAAGCCGGATCATGATACGGTTATCATCCTCGATCTGGATCGTCTCCTCGGTCTGCAGGTCGAAGGCAAGCTTTGCCTTCATCGGAAGGGTCACATAGAACACCGCCGGCTGCTCATCGTTGTTGAGCGCCGTCACGACCGCACTATTATGGTCCATGCGGGCGTAGGCCCACTGACGGTTCTGAAGATACAGCTCCTTATACTGCCCCATGTGGAGCTCCGAGTTCTTACCATGGATCTCCGCGAGCTTCGCAACATAGGAGGTGAAGTCGTTCGGCTTCATCTCCTCGAGGTCGATGGACGGACGCAGCGGTGAATCATCCGCCCCCTGCTTGACGCCCTCGAGACCGAACTCGCCGCCATAATAGATGGATGGCTTACCCGGCAGGGTAAACATCGCCATATAGCATGGGCGGAGGTTGTTCTTATTTTCGAGCTTCGACACGATACGATCCACATCATGGTTCTCGAGGAAGAGATACAGATCCCGACCGATCGTGAGATTACGGTTCACATTATGCGCGATCTCGAAGAAATTATGGCTGTTGAAACCACTGTAGATGGACTTATGCAGCTCGTAGTTCGTCACCGAGTGCAGGGTCTCCGGATTCACCCAGCGTGCATACTCTCCATGGATCACTTCGCCCATCAGCCAGAACTCCGGCTTCATCTGGTTCGTGAAGTAGCGGAGCGTATGCTGGAAACCCATATCGAGCACATCGGCACAGTCGAGACGGAGACCATCGATGTCGAAGGTATCGATCCAGTACTGCACGACATCGATCAGATATTTACGGACGCCCTCGCAGTTGAAGTTCAGCTCCGGGAGCTCCCAGGCACCGCGCCATGCACTGTAGTGGAAGCTGTCGCCCCATGGAGAACCGCTATCGAAGCCGACGCCCTTATACCAGTCCTTATACGCACTATCCCAGCGCTTCTCCTGGATATCCTTAAACGCGAAGAAGCCACGACCGGTGTGGTTGAACACGGCATCGACGACGACTCGGATGCCGTAGTTATGCGCGGTATCCACGAAGTGGCGGAAGTCTGCATTGGATCCTAATCGGCGATCGACGGTTTTATAATCCGTGGTGTCGTAGCCATGCGTGCCGGACTCGAAGAGCGGGCCGATGTAGATGGCATCGCAGCCGAGCACCTTCAGGTACGGGATGAAGGCAACGAGCTCCGAAAAGCGGTGACGGATCTCGCCGCCATCGTTCTGCTTCTCGGCACCCACCATGCCGAGCGGATACATATGATAAAAAACAGCACTGTCATACCAGGCCATATTCACCTCCGAAAAAAAGCCGGAGCACGAAGGTTCCGGCGGATTTCATCACACAGCTGTCGACGGTAGCGTGCGGACGAAGGCCTCGATGCGGTCGAGCGCCTTCTTCAGGTCATCGATGGAGTAGGCGTAAGAGATACGCATGAAGCCCTCTCCACAGTCACCGAAGGCGGTACCCGGGACGATCGCTACCTTCTCCTCCCGAAGCAGGCGGTTCGCAAACTCCTCGGAGCTCATGCCGAAGCGCTTGATGGACGGGAAGACATAGAATGCACCATACGGCTCGAAGCAGTCCATGCCGATCTCACGAAGACGCGCCACGAGGAAGCGGCGACGCTGGTCATAGGCCTCACGCATGCGGGCGATATCCTCATCACCGTTCTTCAGTGCCTCGACGGCAGCATACTGCGAGGTCGTCGGTGCGCACATGATGGCGAACTGGTGTAGCTTCAGAATCTGCCGGAGGATCGGCTTCGGTGCACAGCAGTAGCCGAGACGCCAGCCGGTCATCGCATAGGCCTTCGAAAAGCCGTTGATGTATACGGTACGATCGCGCATACCCGGGAACTCGATGATACTGTGCATCTCACCCTTGTAGGTGAGCTCTGCATAGATTTCATCGGTGAGAACATAGAGGTCATGTTCCTCGATGATCGGGACGAGCTTCTCGAGGTCCTCCTTCTCCATGATGGCACCGGTCGGGTTGTTCGGGAACGGCAGCACGAGGAGCTTCGTCTTCGGCGTGATCTTCTCGAGAAGCTTCTCCGGGGTCAGACGAAACTCGTCCTTCTCCTCCAGCTCGATCGGCACCGGCACACCACCGGCCATGATCGCGCACGGCGTGTAGGAAACGTAGCTCGGCTGCGGGATGAGGACCTCATCGCCCGGATTCAGCATGCAGCGCATCGCGAGGTCGATCGCCTCGGAGCCACCGACGGTGACCATGCACTCACTGAGCGGGTCATAGCTCACACCGAAGCGGCGGTTTATGTAGTTTGAAATCTCAACACGCAGTTCCTTTAAGCCAGCATTGGACGTATAGAAGGTACGGCCCATCTCGAGTGAGTGGATACCCTCTTCACGCACATGCCACGGCGTATCGAAATCCGGCTCACCGACACCGAGGGAGATCGCATCCTCCATCTCCGACACGATGTCGAAGAACTTACGGATGCCGCTCGGCTGGATTTCTGTGATTCGATCATTTAATGGACTTCTCATAAGGACACCTTCATTCTCTCATCCACACGCGGCTGCTCGATGACGGTGCCGTGATCCTTATACTTTCTCAGTACGAAGTGCGTCGCGGTGGACAGGACGGAATCCATCGGAGACAGCTTCTCGGAAACGAACAGTGCCACCTCCTTCATGGTTCTACCCTTGATCATCACGGTGAAATCGAAGGATCCGGACATGAGGTACACCGCATCCACCTCATCATACTGATAGATACGCTGGGCGATGGAGTCGAAGCCCTGTCCACGCTGCGGTGTCACCTTCACCTCGATCAGCGCATCGACACGCTCGTCGGCGGTCTTATCCCAGTTGATGAGCGTATGGTAGCCGCAGATGATGCCCTCCTGCTCCATACTCTCGATTTCTGCCTTCACTCTCTCCTCGTTCTCACCGAGGATATCCGCGATGTCCTTCGTGGTCAGACGTGAATTTTTTTCGATAATTGCAAGAATCTTCTCTCTCATGGTTCTGTACTCCTCTTTCATATGCCGGCTTCCCGACCGCTTATCTGCGATCCAGCTCCGGATGCCAATGTCTCCATCCGGATGCTGTGCCGAAACACGTGAACACCGCAGGTCTGCCTGCGCAGTGCGCACAACATCTATATTTTAAACATCCGGTGGGCTGTAGACAACTTAATATTTACTGTGCTTTTTACTTTCGCTTGTGGTCATTCAGGAAGGCCCTCGGAAGGGCCTTCCTGAACTATACTGTTCTGCCTGTTATGGCTGTTTCACTGCCTCTTCACGCCCTCCAGATAGCGCTCCAGCTCCTCATAGTCCTCGCGGGTGAGGTAAGCCGGCTCGACGCCATCCACGCGGAGGCGCTTCTTTCCCTTCGTGAAGCGTCCGAAGACCGCTGCCTGGATCGGTTCCTCTATCCGGCGATGGGATGCGTCGAAGCCGGCACGGTCTCCCTGCCTGAAAATCGCATCGGCATCGGCCTTTGCCAGGCCTGCCTGCGCCTTCAGAAAGTCCTCTGTCAGCTGCGTGCCCCGGTCGACGGCCAGAAGCCAGCAGTTTTCCGACCAGAGCCGGTACGGAAAGAGGTCAAACAGCTCGCAGACCTCCATCGTAAACTGACGGATCGGGATGCGGTCATAACGGAACTCGCAGCCCACACCATCGCCTCGCTTCTTCCCGGTCTCCGGATCGATGCCCTCCGATGCGCAGAAGTCCCACAGTGCCTTCAGGACACCGCCCTTCGCCACCGGCCAGCACTTCGTGACGCCATAGTTTTTCTGATAGCCCGGAAGCAGCTGCTCCAGCGGATCACACGAACCCGAAGGAGCGCCCTCCGGGCGGCAGGCTCGAGCATCCAGCCCCTCCAGCTTCGCTGTTTCCTCTGTCAGGTACGCCGTACCGAATCGTTTTCTGATGTCTGTCATCCGCTGATCGAGGAGGACACGAAGCGCATAGGTCCCTGCCTCACCGATCATGACCAGGTCCTGGCCAGGAGTGATATCATGTTTCATATTTATATCCCGTCTTTCCTGCATCGTCTCGATACAGCACCGAAGTCTGTGGCAGTGAAAAAAAAAGAGACAACCCGCAGGGCTGTCTCTCCGTCATTCTGTATCCATCAAAGAATATATGGAAGAACCATGGTCAGCACCATTGCGGCAACGAGGGCAATGACGATAACCGCGGATACGGTCTTTTTCTGCTTCGGACTCATCATATCGACTTATCTCCTTCAATCTCTATATCTTCGTTTTCAAATGATTCACTATATAATACACTCTTTCCGAAGCGCTGACAAGTTTTTATTATGGGGCCATGCACGCCAGCATGGGCGAAGTGACTTGTTCACTCGTGTACTGATCAGGCAGGGCCGGAGGGCCTGCTGTGTCACAAACCCTCTCAGGATTTTTACACCGTAGGCACTGTATGCGCTTCATGGCAGGACAATGCCTACATCTGTATGCCTGGAAACTTGGAACTGTAGTCACGGTAAGCGCTTTATCGTGGAATCATGCCTACTATACAGATTTTCCTTTCGGCCCATCCGGGTCCCGTGCCTGAATTTACAGTTTTGTTTCACAGATTTCCCTGGTTTGTGAAAAAACAGGAAACACATGCTACCCTCCGGCTCCCTGTCTGAGCAGTACACTTGTGAACAGTCACTTTCCCTTAATCATCCCTGTGATAAGCTATTGCATCGTCAGAAGTGCGATATCTTGACACTGCGTTTCTCTCGCCCTACACTAGGGAAAACCATCACGTAGGGCGGTGTGTCGTCATAACGCCTCATCATCGAACTGTAACGAAATGAGTGAGGCCCGCCTGTGAAACATGAAAGGATTTAAACATGAAATCACTGAATGAACTTCATATCGGATTTATCGGTCTGGGAAATATGGGTGGTGCAGTGGCCGAAGGCTTCGTCCGTGCAGGTATCCCGGTGGGCAATATCCATGCCTGTGGTGGACACTTCGAGAAGCTCACAGCACGTTGCGCGGAAATCTCTGCACTTGCATCCTCCGACGCTGAAAACGCAACCGGCATCCATGCCTGCCACGACGTCGCAGAAGTAGCCGATGCGTCAGACCTCATATTTATCGCTGTGAAGCCGGTGAAGATTCCGACGGTCATCAAACCATACGCAGCGCACTTCGCCGGCAAGCTGGTCGTTTCCGTCGCATGGGGCTACGACCTCGCACGTTATGAGGCGGAGGAGATTCTCCCGGCATCGGCGCACCTTCTCTGCACGATCCCGAACATCCCGGTTTCGGTCGGAAAAGGCATCTTCATCGCCGAGAAGGCGACGAGCCTTACATCGGAGGAGGAAACCCTGGTTTACAGCTTGCTTGAGAAGATTTCCATGGTGATCCCGGTTGAGACCGCGCAACTCAACATCGGTGGCATCATCGGCGGCTGTGCGCCTGCCTTTGCGGAGGTCTTCATGGAGGCGCTTGCTGATGCGGCCGTCATGTACGGCATCCCGCGTGCGACAGCATATCCGCTCGTATCGAAGATGCTCGAAGGCACCGCCGCACTCCAGCTTGCGAGCGGCAGGCATCCGGCCGCGATGAAGGATGATGTCTGCTCACCAGGCGGCGCAACGATCCGTGGCATCGCTTCCCTCGAAGAACATGGCTTCCGCGGTGCCGTCATCGATGCCGTCAAAGCCATCCAGGGTGACTGACCCGGAACAGCTCTGCCGACAGTTGAGCTCCGGACGCCTGGAGGGCAAACGCGATCGGGCATTGCCTGCTCCTCCGTCGCAGGAACGCCCGATCATGTGGCGTTGCCACCTGACGGGGCATTATGTTTCGGCATCCCTGCAAACGCGATCGGGCATTGCCTGCTCCTTCGTCGCAGGAACGCCCGATCATGTGGCGTTGCCACCTGACGGGGCGTTATGTTTCGTCCTCCCTGCAAACGCGATCGGGCATTGCCTGCTC
>CABTMH010000009.1 GCA_902485915.1 uncultured Oribacterium sp.
ACGTGTGCTCTTCCGATCTGGACATCGATGGGGTCGATGAGAGGAGGAAGGATGAACTTTAAACGTTTTGCAGCCATGGTGCTCAGCGTCGTGATGATGTGCGGGGCGATCGCGTGGATCGGTGATACAGAGGCATATGCGGCGAGCGTCGTGGGCCGCGGCGTGAAGCGGACAGCCGCTCCAGCGACGGGGGATGTCTCCGGCGCAGGCAGCGGCGAGCTCCGCGGTGTGTGGTTTTCCTACCTCGACTGGCAGAACATGCCGACGGATGAGGCGGGTTTCAAGGCCGCGGCGGATCAGGTGATGTCCGACATCCAGAAGAACGGCATGAATGCGATTTTCTGCCATGTGCACAGCCACTCGGATGCGTACTATCCGTCCGCCGTACTTCCGACATCGAAGTTTCTCCCTGGCAACGGCCGCTTCGACGCACTACAGTACATGATCGACAGCGCGCACCGGCACGGCCTCAGCTTCCATGCGTGGTTCAACCCGTACCGCGTGACGGGCTACCAGATGAAGTGGTCGGATGTGCCGGCGGGCTCCATCGTGAAGCAGTGGTATGCGTCCGGCAGCCGGAACGTGCTGCTCTTCGACGGTAACTACTACCTGAATCCGGCGCAGCCGGCGGTGCGCGATCTCGTCGTCTCCTCGATCCGCGAAGTGCTCACGAAGTATGCGATCGATGGCGTGCAGTTCGACGACTACTTCTACCCGGATCTCGGAAAGGATGCCGCGACGAACTTCGACTACCCGGAGTACCAGCTCTACAGCGGGAACGCGTCGATCACGGAGTGGCGGAAGGCCAATGTCTCGGCCCTTATCGCAGCCGTGTACCAGACGGTGCATGCGGTCAGTCCAGCGGCAGTGTTCGGCGTGAGCCCGGTGGCACAGCTCAAGTATCTGCGAAGTGAGAAGAGCTACTTCGTAGACATCGACACATGGATGAGTAACACGGGCTACCTCGACTACGTGCTCCCGCAGATCTACTTCGATTTCGAGCAGAAGACCGGCAGCGGTGCGGCGTCGGAAGCCGCGTATGCGACCTGCCTCAGCAGCTGGCTGCAGCTTCAGCAGAAAACCGGCGGGAAGGTGAAGCTCTACATCGGCCTCGCACTCTACAAGTGCGGCACCTCTGCCTGGGACGGTAACGCGAAGCCGGAGTGGCTCCGCCGCAGTGACATCCTCCTTCGGGAGGTACAGCTCGCACGGCAGAGCGGCCAGGTGAGCGGCTTCGGCATCTATGCGTACCAGAACTTCGATGATGCTGCAGCACAGGCGGAGCTTGCCAACCTGCGGACCGCGTTCAGCTGAGACGATGCAGGCAGGGGGCCGGAGTGGGCGGCAACGGAGGCACAGAATTCCGTTGCCGCCCACTCCGGCCCCTGCCTGAACCGGACACGATGGAACATTAACGATCATATGGAAGGGGGGAAACGTCCGCATGATGACCTGGACCGAGTTCACCAGTCGATTTCCGATACAGTTAAATCAGCAGCAGGAGAGCGCCGTACAGTCCGTCGAGGGCCCGGTGCTCCTTCTCGCGGTGCCGGGCTCCGGTAAAACGACCGTGCTCGTGACGCGGCTCGGCTATATGATTTTCTGTAAGGGCATCGCACCGGAGCGGATCCTGACGGTGACCTATACGGTGGCGGCGACGAAGGATATGGCGGAGCGTTTCGCGAGCTGCTTCGGAGCGGAGATGGCCGAACGCCTCGAGTTCCGCACCATCAACGGCATCTGTGCGCGTGTGATCCAGTACTGCAGCTGGAAGAGCGGCCGCACCGCGTTTTCACTGCTCACCGATGAAAAGCGCATCGCCGCGATGCTCGCCGGCATCTACCAGCGCATCGAGCACAGCTATCCGACGGAGAGTGATCTGCAGAATGTCCGTACACTCATCACCTTCATCAAGAACCGTATGCTGGGGGAGGAGGAGATCCGGGCACTCGAAAAGGATGCGGAGATCCAGCTTCTTCGGATCTATAAGGCGTATAATGCTGAGCTCCGGGAGCACCAGCTCATGGATTACGACGACCAGATGGTCTATGCCTATACCATGCTGCAGCGCTTCCCGTGGCTGCGCGAGCATTTCCAGCAGCAGTACCCGTACATCTGTGTTGATGAGGCCCAGGACACCTCGAAGATCCAGCACGCCATCATCGCCCTCCTCGCGTCCAGGACCGAAAATCTCTTCATGGTCGGCGACGAGGATCAGAGCATCTACGGCTTCCGCGCGGCCTATCCCGACGCGCTTCTCACGTTCGAACAGCATCATCCCGGTGCCCGGGTCCTCCTGATGGAAGAGAATTTCCGTTCGGATGCCAGCATCGTCCGCGCCGCTGATCGCTTCATCCAGAAGAACACCCTGCGCCACGAAAAGCACATGCAGCCCGCCCGACCGAAGCAGCGCGAGATCCGGGAAATCCCGCTCGCGAATCGGAAGGCTCAGTACAGCTATCTCCTGAAGGTGGCGGAGGACTGTACGGCCGCGTATGCAGCAGAGCTGCAGGCATCAGATCAGAAACGACGGGCGGCCGTAGCCGGCGAAGTGCAGGAGAGCGCGGATGGAGGCCCGACGGTCGACGCGCTTCACGCGGACAGGCGCAGAACCTCGTCTCCGATCGCGGTCCTCTACCGGGACCACGAGTGTGCGCTCCCACTGATCGACCTCCTCGAACGAAACGGCGTGCCATATAAGATGCGGAACGCCGACATTGGCTTCTTCACGAACCGTGTCGTGCTCGACATCTGCAACATCATCCGACTCGCCGAGAACCCGCTGAACACGGAGCTTTTCATGCAGCTCTACTACAAGCTCGGCACCTATCTCCGCAAGCAGGATGCGCAGAGCATCGCAGACATCAGTCAGCTCGAGGGCCTCTCCGTCTGGGACGTGGCGCTCAAACACGGCGGGCTCAATGCTTATACCAAGGGAAAGGTCCGCGCCATCCAGACCCACATGCGGAACATGCTGAAGGAGAGCGCCGGCCGCGCGGTTCATCGTATCGTCGAGTACATGGGCTATCGGGCGTATATGGAGCGAAGCGAGATCAAGGACACGAAGCTCGATATCCTCCGCATCCTCGCCGATCAGGAGGACAGCCCGCGCCATCTCGTCGACCGCCTCGAGGAGCTCCGGCAGCTCCTGAAGGAGAAGTCATCGGAGCGGGACTGCCCGTTCATCCTCTCGACCATCCATGCCAGCAAGGGCCTCGAGTATGACAGCGTGTATCTCCTCGACGTCATCGACGGCGTCCTCCCGGCGCAGGTCCCGAAGGATCTGAAAAAGGCCGAAAAGGCGGAGCTCGGAGCCTACGAAGAAGAGCGGCGCCTCTTCTATGTCGGGATCACCCGCGCGAAGAACCAGCTGTACGTCTTCACGATGAAGACGCAGCACTCTGCCTTCTGCGATGAGCTTTTCCAGCGGACGCCGAAGAAGAGCAGCGTGAAACCGGCCCCGACGTACAGTGGCACCGCACCCAGCAGCTGGAGCGGATACATCAGCATCACCGGTCGGAACCGGCGCTGAGGCGCAGGCGTCGTTATGGTTCACACGTGTACGGATCAGGCAGGGAGCCAGTTGACGAGTGGCAGTAACGCGCTGATTCTTGCATTTATGCCCCGGATAAATTATAGTTAATAAGTTAATGCACCCACATACGGTGCGCAGATCTATACATCAGGCCGCCTTCCATTCGGGCGTCCGGAAAGCGAGTATTATGGAAAAGAAACCTTACTACATCACCACGGCGATCGCCTATGCATCCGGCAAGCCGCATATCGGAAACACATATGAGATCGTCCTGGCCGATGCCATCGCACGATACAAGAGATTTCAGGGCTACGACGTTCAGTTCCAGACCGGAACCGACGAGCATGGCCAGAAGATCGAAGAGAAGGCAAACGCTGCCGGTATGACCCCGCAGGCGTTCGTGGATAAGACAGCAGCCGACATTAAAACCATCTGGGACCTCATGAACACTTCCTATGATAAGTTTATCCGTACGACGGACGACTATCACGAGAAGCAGGTGCAGAAGATGTTCAAGAAGATGTACGACAAGGGTGACATCTACAAGTCCGAGTATGAGGGCTGGTACTGTACCCCATGTGAGTCCTTCTGGACTGATTCGCAGCTCGTGGACGGCAAGTGCCCGGACTGCGGACGTCCGGTACAGAAGGAGCGCGAGGAGGCGTACTTCTTTAAGATGAGCAAATACGCGGATCGCCTCATGCAGTACTACGATGAGCATCCGGAGTTCATCCAGCCGGTATCCCGTAAGAACGAGATGGTCAACAACTTCCTGAAGCCGGGTCTCCAGGATCTCTGCGTTTCCAGAACCACCTTCAAGTGGGGCATCCCGGTTGCCGAGGACCCGAAGCACGTCGTATATGTATGGCTCGACGCGCTCACGAACTATATCACCGGTCTCGGCTATGATGTGGACGGAAACAGCGACCCGATGTTCGATAAGTTCTGGCCGGCGGATCTCCACCTTATCGGTAAGGATATCATCCGTTTCCATACCATTTACTGGCCGATCTTCCTGATGAGCCTCGACCTTCCGCTTCCGAAGAAGGTTTTCGGTCATCCATGGCTGCTGACCGCTGCCGGCAAGTCACAGGAGGGCATTAAGATGTCGAAGTCCCGTGGAAACGTGATTTATGCCGACGATCTCGCGAAGCTCTTCGGTGTCGATGCCGTCCGTTTCTTCGTCATCCATGAGATGCCATACGAGAACGATGGTGTCATCTCCTGGGAGCTCATGGTGGAGCGTTACAACTCCATGCTCGCAAACATCCTCGGAAACCTCGTAAAGCGTACCATCTCGATGAGCAACAAGTATTTCGATGGTGTCGTAGAGGATAAGGGCGTAACCGGCCCGATGGACGAGGATCTGAAGACCACCATCCTCCAGGCTGTAAAGACGGCCACAGACAAGATGGATCAGCTCCGTGTCGCTGACGCCCTGACCGCTGTGTTCGATATCTTCCGTCGCTCCAACAAGTACATCGATGAGACCGAGCCATGGGTACTTGCGAAGGATCCGGCACAGGCAGATCGCTTAAAGACTGTTATGTATAACCTCACCGAGGCGCTCAACATCGGCGCATCTCTCCTCGAGAGCTTCATGCCGGAGACCGCCGAGGCGATCCTTTCCGAGATTCACGCAGAGAAGCGTGCCCTCGAGGATATGGATCGCTGGGGTCTTTACAAGTCCGGCACGAAGGTAACCGATGCACCGGCGACCCTCTTCGAGCGTAAGAAGGAAGAGGATGTCATGGTCGAGGTCGAGAAGATCGAGGCTGCACAGCGTGCACAGTACGAGGCGCAGCAGGCGAAGGATGCCGCCGCTTCTCTGGAGGCCAATGCAGGCGACCAGAAGGCAGATACCGACGCAGAGGATGACGGTATGCCGGAGGAGATCCTCGAGAACGGCGACTGTGCACCGGATACGCACATCGCGACACCGGAAGCGAAGCCGGAAATCACCTTCGAGGACTTCGATAAGGTCGAGCTCCGCATCGGAAAGATCCTTCACGCAGAAGAGGTTCCGAAGTCGAAGAAGCTCCTGAAGCTCAGCGTGCAGGTCGGTGCCGAGACACGTACGATTCTCAGCGGTATCAAGAAATCCTATAAGCCGGAGGACCTCGTCGGTAAGCGCGTCATGATCGTCGCCAACCTCGCTCCGCGGAAGATCGCGGGCGAAGAGTCCCAGGGCATGATCGTAGCGGCAGAGGATGATGATGGAAACATCGCCCTTATGACCCCGATGGCGAAGATGCCGAGTGGCTGTCTCATCGGCTGATCTATATGAATCACGACCGGAGCGCAGGAAACTGTGTTCCGGTCGTCGCTTAAAATTATGTCTACATATCAAAGTGTTTTAAAAAGCACCCGAAAAGGAATCGGACTGTCCGGCGGCATCCTGAAGCTCTTCGCGACCCTCATGATGACCGCGTACAGCTTCGCGGTCGTCATCATCCGAAACGGCAAGCTTTACGGATACTCCGAGGAATACTATCAGATGGCGATCGCCACGGCGGAAGGGATGCGCTGGCTCCGGCTCTACGACATCCTTCATTTCTGCGGCTATTTCTGCTTCCCGATCTTCGCCTTTCTCTGCGTCGAAGGCTTCATCCATACCTCCGACTTCTGGAAATATTTCGGACGTATGCTCGTGTTCGCGCTGCTGAGCGAGGCGCCGTTCGACCTCTGTATGTACAACGAGACCTATCATTTCGAGCTGCAGAACCCGATGCTCACACTCGCACTCGGGCTCCTCGTGATGTATGGCATGAAACAGAACCGAAAGCATGTCGATCGGAAGTGGCTCTGTGTCGTGGTCGGCTGTGCCGCCGCCTATATCGCACATCTCCAGTTCGGCGTGTTTGCGATCCTCGGCATGGCACTCATGTATAATTTCCATAAGGAGAAGACCCTGCAGATCGCAAGCGGTGTCCTGACCACCGCCGCCGGCTCCGTCAGTGCCCACTTCCTGCCGGTTCTCTGCTTCCTGCCGATCTGGTTCTACAACGGCGAGCGTGGCCGCCTGCATCCGAAGTGGTTCTTCTACCTCTATTACCCGCTCCACCTCACCGCGTTCTACCTGATGATCTATATCGGCGCGCTGCTTTAGAAAAAATAAATGGGGTCTGACCCCATTTATTTTTTCTTACATGAATGTAAGGTTTTCGTAAGGGGATCAGACCCCATTAAATTTTTATGAAGAAAGCAAGTGAAATTTTTGACACCCATGCACATCTCTGCGATGCGGCCTTCGACGATGAGCGCGAGGCGATCATCGCGGATCTCGGCGCCCATGGCGTCGGTGCGTTTACAGAGATCGGATTCGATCTGCCGTCGAGCCGTGCGGCGCTTGCGCTCGCGGAGCGCTATCCGCAGGTCTACGCAGCGGTGGGTTTCCACCCGGATCACAGCGACCATTTACGTGAAGAGGATGTGGAGACACTTCGGCAGATGGTGGAAAACGATCGGCAGCAGGCGGTCGAAGGCACATTCCAGGGCGAGAATAGACGAAATCTGGTGAATCCGGATGTGGATAAGTCGGTCGCCGTGGACACAGCTTCGGCTGTCGAGGTCACTCCGGCGGTGGAAAAGCGTACAGGGGCACGAAAGAAGATCGTGGCGATCGGCGAGATCGGCCTGGACTATCACTATACGCGGGAGGGCCTGATCCGCGCAGCGGCTGCGGCCGGGAAGGAACCGGATCCGGAGAGCCTCGCGACAGCCGATCCGGAGCCGGAGATCCAGAAGGCATGCTTCCGCCGGATGCTCCAGCTCGCACGTGAATCCGGGCTTCCGATCAATGTGCACTCGCGGGAGGCGGCGCAGGATACCTACGATCTCATCGTGGAGGAGCACGGTTATGAAAATTCTGGCATCATCCACTGTTTCGGTTATCCGGTGGAGATGGCCGAGCGCTTCGTGAAGCTCGGGCTGTATGTCGGTGTCGGCGGTGTCGTGACCTTTAAGAACGCCCGGAAGCTGAAGGAAGTGGTGGCGCGCATCCCGCTCGAGCACATCGTCCTCGAGACGGACTGCCCGTACATGGCACCGGTACCGAAGCGCGGCACCCGGAACGACCCGCGGAATCTTCCGTACGTCGTAGAGGAAATCGCAGCGCTTCGCCAGATGGATCCGGCAGAGGTCATCCGCATCACCACCGAAAACGCGAAGCGTGTGTATCGCATCGAAGAATAGATTTGATATCCAGGTAAACATAAATAAGTGACATGGTAAACCGGTTGTGTTTACTAAAATGCTGTGCAAAATGCATAATAAACCGGTTTGATTTTATGGAAATATAATCTAGCCTGAGAAGGACGCTGGTGATAATATTTTTTTGACAGAAGATGCAGAACGTACCGCAGAGTGGATGTAGTGAAGTGCGGTCGGCCTGCCACATGCACGGCGCAAAGGTGCGCCAGGAAGGGAAATGATTATGAAAAGAGTATTATCTGTTGTGCTGAGTGCTGCGATGCTGAGTTCGATGGCAGCATGCGGTTCCTATAATACACCAGCGACGACGACCACCGCAGCAGCTGCAGAGACGAAGGCAGCTGCAGAGACGACGGCAGCAGCCGCAGAGTCGAAGACAGAGGAGGCAGCTCCTGCAGCGGATGCGACCACCATCATCCTCGGTCACTTCGGTGCACCGGGTGAGCCGGTTACGAACGCAGCCGAGACCTTCAAGTCCGAACTGGAGAAGGTATCCGGTGGTGCCATGACCGTCGAGATCCATCCGAACTCTGAGCTCGGTAATGCGAAGGAGATGGCAGAGCAGACCGCCATTAACGCGATTCAGGCCTGCCTGATCTCTCAGGGATCCCTCGATAAGTACGATATCCGTTATGCACTTCCGATCGCACCGTACGTATTCACATCCTATGAGCAGGCGTACGCCGTATGTGACGGCCCGTTCGCAGAGTGGGTAAATGATGGTACCCTCGAGAGCAAGGGCCTCCACAATGTCGGTCCTTGGGACTACGGCTTCCGTTGCCTGACCAACTCGAAGAAGGAAGTCAAGGCACCAGAGGATGTAAAGGGCTTAAAGATCCGTACACCGAACGAGGTTCAGAAGGTTGCCTGCTTCGAGGCCCTCGGCGCCGATGTACAGCAGATCGCTTTCTCTGAGCTGATCACCGCGCTCAAGCAGGGCACCGTGGATGGCCAGGAGAACCCACTTTCCACCATCTATAACAACAAGATGTGGGAAGCAAATCAGAAGTATCTGACACTCGACAAGCACACATGGGAGGCTGTCAACCTGACCGTTTCCAACGAATTCTGGGAGGGTCTCACCGACGAGCAGAAGGGCTGGATCGAGGATGCAGCAGATGTTGCGAAGAAGCAGATGCGTGAAGAGGTTCAGAACGGCGAGGCCGACTACATCCAGAAGCTGAAGGATGCCGGTATGACCGTCACCGAGGTTGATATGGAAGCCTTCAAGGCCGCGATGCAGCCTGCATGGGACAAGATCGCAGAGTACGAGGGATCCAAGGACGATATGAACAAGTTCCTTCAGATGTGTGAAGACACGAAGGCATAATCCCACAAACTAATTTTAAGGCCCCTGGCGGTATGTGATTCAATGCCGGCAGGGGCATACTTTCATGAAAGGGGATTCCAATGGTAGCATTTATCACAGTTGTTGTACTCGTCGGACTCATGCTGGTCGGCGTGCCGGTCTGCATCGCGATGGGCATCACCAGTGCCGGTGTTTTCGCGGCGTTGGGCAATGCAAAAATCCTCGCTGTTATGGCGCAGCGTATTTATAACGGCACCACCGGCTTCACGATGCTGGCGATTCCGTTCTTCATTCTGGCCGGTAATCTCATGAACACGGGTGGCATCACGGATCGTATCTTCGCCTTCGCGAACGCTTGTGTCGGTCACTGGACGGGTGGTCTCGGCCAGGTAAATATCGTCTCCTCGGTCATCTTCTCCGGCATGTCCGGTGCTGCGGTCGCAGATGCGGCCGGTCTCGGTGTCATCGAGATGAAGGCCATGGATGATGCAGGTTACGATCACACCTTCAGCGCCGGTATCACGGCGGCCTCCTCGACCATCGGACCGGTTATCCCGCCGAGCATTCCGTTCGTCGTATATTCCTCCTGCTCTGGTGCATCCGTTGCGAAGCTTTTCGCTGCCGGTTTCATGCCGGGCTTCATGATGGCGCTGGCGATGGGAATCGCCGTCTATGTACAGTCGAAGCGGAAGCACTTCCCGATTATGCCGCGTATGCCGTGGGGCGAGCGCCTGAAGGCTTTCGTCCGTGCGATTCCGAGCCTGCTGACCGTGGTCATCATCGTCGGTGGTATCTGGGGCGGTATCTTCACTGCGACCGAGGCTGCGATCGTCGCAACCTTCTACGCTCTCTTCCTGAGTGGCGTCGTTTATAAGTCACTGACCCTGAAGAGCCTTATGAGCATCATTTACGACAGCATCATGACGAGCTGCAAGACGCTCTTCATCATCGCCATCGCAAACTTCCTTGCGTACTTCCTGATTCATGCACGTGTACCGAATCAGATCATCGAAGGCATGCTGAGCATCACGAGCAACCCGTATATCCTGATCCTCCTGATCATCTTTATCCTGTTCATCCTCGGTATGTTCATGGAAGGTACAGCCGTTATCCTGATCGTGACCCCGATCTTCCTTCCGATCATCGACGCCATCGGCATGGATTATCTCCAGTTCGGTGTCATCATGATCATCGCTTCTATGGTCGGCCTTCTGACCCCGCCGGTCGGTATGTCCCTCTATGCGGTTTCGAGTATCACGAAGGTGTCGCTCATCGATCTCTCGAAGGAAGTCATCCCGTACGTAGTGGGTATCCTGATCGTCCTGATGCTCTGTGCATACGTTCCGGCATTTTCATTGACACTGCCGGCTTTACTGTAAAGGAGGCGAAGACTTATGTTACATAAACTGGATACGATCGTTGCCTCTGTTTTAAAGTTCATCGTCATGGGCTGTTGCATCGCCATCGCGCTCATCCTGTTCGCCCGTGTCATCATGCGGTTTACGCCGATGACCATCGAGCTCAGCTGGACCGATGAGGTCGTGGAGTGGATGATGGCATGGATGATTTTCTGTGCGTCGACGCTGCTGTTCCGTGATAAGACACATTTCCGTGTCGATCTTCTGCAGAACAAGCTCGCCGGTAAGAAGGCCGGTGCCGTGCTCGACGTGCTGATCACGCTCTGCAGCATCGCGTTCATCGTGGCGCTGCTCTACTATGGCACCCAGATGGTGCTGAAGACGGATCAGTTCTCACCGATGCTGAAGGTACCGACAAAGTTCCCGTACTCCTCGATACCGGTCAACTGTGTGCTGATGCTCGGCTATCTGCTGCGTGACCTCGTCGAGGACGTGAAGCGCCTCGCGGCATAAAACGATCCAAATGAAAAAACCGAAGGGCGTTTGCTTCGAAACCATGGACCATGGCTTTAGGCAAACATCCTTCGGTTTTTTTATGTCCGCGGCCTCCGCTATTCGTGCGCACCTGAAGGATGCGCAGAACGCAACGCAATAAAAAACTTCGGGGCCAGGTGTATCCACGTCACATAGAAGGATCCTCTTAGTGCTGCTACGTTCCCGTCCTGACACGGTTCGAGGGATCTATTGCGTGGGGCCCAGCGCCCGAAGCATAGAAAGTATAGCTGAAAATCGCGGAAATGGCAAGCTGTACTTGACAGTCTGTGTTATAATACCTTGATTCATAGTGATGTGAGGTTTTTATGAGCTTTTCGAGTCTGATTTTCATAGCGCTGTTTCTGCCGGTCTTCATGATCGGTTCTATGCTCGTGCGCGGAAATCAGCGGAAGAACCTCGTACTGCTGATTTTTTCGCTGATTTTCTATGCCTTCGCCGGGCTTTCAAACCTTGCACTGCTCCTCATGATGACGATGCTCGCCTGGTTCATCGGGCAGCGGATCGGACAGGCGCTTCAGTTTGCGGACTCGGAAAATCCGGACTATCAGGAGGGCGATGATGATTTCCAGAGTCCGGATGCAGAGCGGATCCGTGTCGAGGGGCAGAAGCGTGCCCGCGCGTGGTTCCTCCTCGCGCTCGTGCTGCTGATCGCGGTGCTTCTCTTTTTTAAGCTCGCCGGTCCGATCTGCCGGAACCTGTTTCCGGCCAATGCAGGCGACCTGGACGCAGGTGGTGGTGCCACGACGGGGACGGCTTCGGCCATCTGCGCGTATTTCGTAAGCATTGGCCTCCCACTCGGGATTTCCTTCTATATATTTAAGCTGATCAGCTACGTCGCGGATGTCTATATGAGAAAGACGGAGCCGGGCGACTTCTTCCATGTGCTGCTCTATACCGTGACCTTCCATCAGGTCGCGCAGGGGCCGATCACGCGCTTCGGCGAGATGGCCGAGGAGATGGATCATCGGACATGCAGTGCCGAGGATCTGGCGGAGGGCCTCTGGCGCTTTACGGTGGGGCTCGCGAAGAAGACCGTGCTCGCGGATCATCTCGGCACACTCGCGGAGACCTTTCTGCCGCTCGCCGGTGGCACCGGCTTCTCCGTCGGCGGCGCCTATCTCGGTGCGCTCTGCTACATGCTGCAGCTGTATCTCGATTTCTCTGCCTACTCTGACATGGCGCTCGGCCTCGGTCGGATGATCGGCTTCCACTATCCGGAAAACTTCAACTATCCATACATCGCCGTTTCCGTACGGGATTTCTGGCGTCGCTGGCACATCTCGCTCAGCCGCTTCTTCCGGGACTATGTCTACATCCCGCTCGGCGGTAATCGTGTGTCGACCGGACGTCTCCTCCTGAACCTGCTCGCCGTCTGGGCCCTGACCGGCTTCTGGCATGGCAGCAGCTGGAACTTCATCCTCTGGGGACTCTACTACTTCGTCTTCATCGCCATCGAGAATTTCGTGAAGACATTCCGGAAAGCGAAGGCCACGGATGTGACCGACGGCCCGGAAGGCCGACCGGCCGTGGCGGAAAGCATCGTTGCGGAGGACACAACCGCCGCAGCCGGCCCGGCTTCAGGCGCAGACAGGAAGCGCGATGCGCAGGCACCGCGTCGCTCGCCGCTTAGGCTGCTCAGCCGTGTGTTCGGTCACATCTACACCTTGATCGTCGTGTTCTTCGGCTGGGTGCTGTTCCGCTTCAGTGATTTCCAGGTACTGCGCGAGGTCCTCCGCACGATGCTCTTCCGGAGCGGACGTGCGATGGTCGATGCCTCCGAGCTTCTGACCCTTCGCAGTAACCTTTTCTTCCTGATCTTCGCGCTTATCGCCTGCACACCGCTCGGGGCACACCTCGCCGCGAAGCTGCGGGCGTTCTATGATGCGCGCCTTCAGCAGGAGGCGCGCGAGAAGCAGCAGCTCGAGCGCGAGAAGGCGCGTTATCAGAAAGAAACCGAGATCGACCAGCAGGTGCAGCGCCTCGACGCCAGCATCGAGGGCCTCGAGGAGGAAGACGCCGAGAATCACGCTCGTGTCGCTACCCGACTGAACCGCCGCATCACGAAGAGCAGCGCCGCCAGACGCCGGAGCGAGGGCCTGTACTACGGTCTCCGCCTCCTCCTGATGCTCGTGCTCCTCGCACTCTCCATCATCTCGATGGTCGGTGCCAGCTACACCCCGTTCCTGTATAATCAGTTCTGATGTCATCCCGCGACCGATGGTCGTCCGCGTCCGCCGCATGAAAAACCGTGCGGTCGTGACCGCCATGACATCCCGCGACCGACGAGCCGCCGCCCTGCATGGACGGGTCGCGCGCACGCCGATACGGACATCCCGCGACCGGCCGAGCTGCCGGTCTATCGAAAAGCATGAAACTAGTTTCCGAAAACGAACATGAAAAACCGCATAAAGAGATGCGCGGCGTTCAGAGCGTCGTGGTCGCCGCAGCGCTGATCGCCACCGTACTTCTCGGCATTGGCCTCGCCCTGCCACTCCGGCCGACGTACTCTGCCTCGGAGAAGCGCGCCCTCGCGAGCTTCCCGACTGCGACCACGGAGACACTTCTGTCCGGCGCGTACTTCACGGACCTCGCGACCTGGTTCTCCGACACCTTCCCGTGCCGCGAGACCCTGCTCAGCCTCGGCGCGAAGCTCGAGAGCTTCTACGGCCCGCAGGGCGAGTCCTACTATGGAAACAAGTCTGCCGCCGTCGCGGATACGATTCCGGAGACCGCCGAGTCGCTCGCGCCGGTCATGACCCTCGCCGCAGCTGAGCCGGAGGGCGCCGCCGATGAGGCCAATGCTTCTGCCACGCCATCGTCACTCGCGCAGGATAAGCCGGCGACGGGCGCGCTCGATCAGTACGCTGCCCTCGTCGAGACGAACGCTGACGGTACGCTGAAGGAGCGGAAGGCCGAGAAGGCGGAAGTGAACGGCGAGCAGGCCGGCAACATCTATGTCACCGGTCACCGCGGTTATGAAATCTACTATTATAATCAGGGCGGTGCGGTGAAGTATGCCTCTATGATCAACACCTATCAGGCGCGCTTCCCGCAGTGTGCGGTCTATGACATCCTCGTGCCGAACAGCTTCGGCGTCGAGCTCGACCGCAGCACGCAGGCTGCACTCGGCTCCAGCAACATGCAGGATGCGTTCAACTATATCTACAGCATGATCGACCCGGAGGTGCATAAGGTGTCCGTGTTCGACACGCTTCTGCAGCATAAGAACGAGTACATCTACTTCCATACCGACCACCACTGGACCGGACTCGGGGCGTACTATGCCTACATGCGCTTCTGCGATGCGAAGGGCATCGAGCCGCACAGCCTCCGGGAGTACCAGAAGGAGAGCTTCGACGGCTTCTATGGCACCTTCTACTTCTCGACGAACCGCTCCGAGGCGCTGAAGCAGAACCCGGATACCGTGGAGGCCTGGGTGCCGATGGCGACGAACGAGATGGAGTACATCAACCAGCTCGGGGAGCAGGGCCATGCGAAGGTCATCAACGACGTCACGGATTCGAACGCCGGCGATAAGTACAGTGCCTTCATCCACGGTGATAACCCGCTGACCGTCATCCATAATCCGCATCGAAGCGACGGCTCCGCCTGTGTCCTCATCAAGGAATCCTATGGCAACGCCTTCGTCCCGTATCTGGTGGATCACTATGAGGATGTCTATGTCGTCGACTATCGTTACTTCGAGGGCAGCATCGCGCAGCTCATCGAGGAGTACGGCGTCGAGGATATCATCTTCTTAAATAACGTCATGGCGCTCAGTGAGCGGGCATCCGGGATGATGATGGGACTGCTCGGGTAGTGATCAGGCCATCCCCTCCGGCCCCCTGCCTGAATCCAGTTGACGAGTGAACAGTAACGCCCGGAGGGCAGCCATCAGAAGCGAAAAGTACAAACGCTTGCAAAAGCGTGTACACTCACTTATAATTTATAAGATTTAACAGTCTGAATAATGCGGTTCTTATGCTCTGCGCATAGAGAGCTTACAGGAGATATATGGAACAGTTTATCATGAAAGGTGGCACCCCACTTCACGGCGAGGTCGTGATCGGCGGGGCGAAGAATGCCGCACTGGGCATCATCGCCGGCGCACTTTTAACAGATGAAGATGTGATTATAGAGAATCTGCCGGACGTACGTGACATCAACGTCATGCTCGAGGCACTGAAGGAGATCGGCGCTGTCGTCGAGCGTATCGATCGCCATACCGCGAAGATCAGCGCCGCAGGCGTGACGAGCGTATCCATCGACGATGAGTACATCCGGAAGATCCGGGCATCCTACTACTTTATCGGCGCCCTGCTGGGCAAGCATCACAGGGCGGATGTTCCGCTTCCTGGCGGCTGTGCCATCGGTTCCCGTCCGATCGACCAGCACATCAAGGGCTTCCGGGCCCTCGGTGCGAAGGTGGAGATCCGGAACGGCTGTGTACAGGCCGACGCCTCCGAAGGACTTCACTCCTCCCACATCTACCTCGACGTCGTATCCGTCGGCGCGACCATCAACATCATGCTGGCCGCCGTCCTCGCAGAGGGCAGAACCATCATCGAGAACGTGGCGAAGGAGCCGCACATCGTCGATGTCGCGAACTTCCTGAACTCGATGGGTGCCAACATCAAGGGCGCCGGTACCGATACGATCCGCATCCGTGGCGTCCGTCGCCTGCATGGCACGACCTACGCCGTCATCCCGGACCAGATCGAGGCAGGCACCTTCATGTGTGCCGCCGCCGCGACCCGTGGTGACATCCTGATTAAGAACGTCATCCCGAAGCATCTCGAGTCGATCACCGCGAAGCTGCTCGAGATGGGCAACACCGTCTATGAGTACGATGAGGCCGTACGCGTTGTGGGCGCGCCGGTACAGCATCCGACCGACGTGAAGACCCTTCCGTACCCGGGCTTCCCGACCGACATGCAGCCGCAGATGTCCGTCACCCTGGCCCTCGCCGATGGCACTTCGGTCGTCACCGAATCCATCTTCGAGAATCGTTTCAAGTATGTCGATGAGCTCGCGCGTATGGGCTCGAACATTAAGGTGGAGGGGAACGTCTCCGTCATCGATGGTGTGAAGCGCTTTACGGGTGCCAGTGTCAATGCACTCGACCTCCGCGCAGGTGCCGCCCTCGTCATCGCCGGCCTCGCCGCAGAAGGCATCACGACGGTCCGCGACATCGTCTACATCCAGCGTGGCTATGAGCACTTCGAGCAGAAGCTGCAGGCCCTCGGCGCACAGATCGAGCTGGTGGACAGTGAGCGCGAGGCACAGAAGTTCCGACTGAAGATCAGCTGATGCAGAAAGAGATAAATGATACAGCTTGTGTAAGATAGAAACGGTTTTCAGTATGGTCTGAAGTAACATCGCCGTGCAGGCGACACAGCTTGTTATACGGAAAGACAGTGTTGAGCCCAGGATTCGACACTGTCTTTTGTAGATTTATGGAGATGCTTCGACATGTTCCGGCGGTGCGCGTCGGTACGCCGGGCGTGGGACGGAGCTGTGCATTATGAAGGAGAATCGATTATGGATCTGAGAGCCATCGCTTTTATTCTGTTCATTTTGATGTATGTGATTATGATCGCGAAGCCGAACTGGAAGATCTACGCGATCTGGGGCGTCGCCATCGTCTTCATGCTGGTCGGGATCCTCCAGCCGAATCCGCTGTACATCCTGTCGGTCATCAACTGGAACGTCCTCATGATGATCGGCGGCACGATGCTCGTCGTCTGGTTCTTCATCGAATCGAAGATGCCGAATCTGCTGGCGGATATCATCCTCGATAAGTGTGCGAACGTCATGTGGGTCATCATCCTCATGTCTCTGTTTTCCGGTGCGGTGTCGGCGTTTATCGATAACGTCGCGACCGTCCTCATGATCGCACCGGTGGCACTTGCGGTATGTAAGAAACTGGATATCTCGCCGGTATCGATGATTCTGTCCATCGCGGTTTCCTCGAATCTGCAGGGGGCGGCGACGCTCGTCGGCGATACGACCTCCATCATGCTCGGTGACTATGCGAACATGAACTTCATGGAGTTCTTCTGGATGCATGGCCGTCCGGGTATTTTCTGGTCGGTCGAGCTCGGTGCACTGATGACGGTGCCGGTGATGGTTTTTCTCTTCCATACGTATCGGCAGCCGGTGGAGGCCAGCGAGAAGACCGTGGTGACGGATTATTTCCCGACGATCGCCCTGTGTGGGATCGTCGTCGCGCTCATCGTCGCTTCCTTCATCCCGGATACGCCGGATTTGATCAACGGCATCATCTGTATGACGATCGCGGCGATCTGCATGATCTATGACTATGCGCGGCATCGGAGCCACCTAAATCTCAAGCACGCGATCGCATCGGTGGATGCGGATACGCTGCTGATCCTCGCGGGGCTGTTCATCGTGATCCGTGGCATCACGGATGTCGGGCTCATCGATGCGGCAGCGGACCTGATCGTACGTGCGGGTGGCAGCAACATCTTCATGCTCTATACGATCATCGTATGGGGCTCGGTGCTGTTCTCTGCGTTTATCGATAACATCCCGTATGTGGCGACGATGCTGCCGATCATCACGGGCATCTGTCAGCTGCTCGGGATCGAGCCGTATCTTCTGTACTTCGGACTGCTGACCGGTGCGACGCTCGGCGGCAACATCACGCCGATCGGTGCGAGTGCGAACATCACGGCGGTCGGCATGCTGAAGGCCGGTGGCTATGAGGTATCGTTCGGCGATTTCATGAAGATCGGACTGCCGTTTACGCTGGCGGCGGTGCTCACCGGGTATGCGTTTATCTGGGTGTTCTGGGCGTGACTGGATGAAGATGGAGAGGGAGACGGGGGG
>CABTMH010000010.1 GCA_902485915.1 uncultured Oribacterium sp.
CAGGGTAAGAAGTACTTCTCCGTAGCATCTGGCGGAGGAACCGGACGTACACTTCACCCGGATAACATGGCAGCAGGTCCTGCTTCCTATGGTATGACCGATACACTCGGCCGTATGCACAGTGATGCACAGTTCGCTGGATCCTCTTCTGTACCTGCACACGTAGAGATGATGGGTCTGATCGGCATGGGCAACAACCCTATGGTTGGCGCTACTGTATCCGTCGCCGTAGCTGTTGCTGAGGCTGCAAAGGCTGGTAAGTTCTAAGGAATTTCAAGGCTTTTAAGAGAAATTAAGAGGGATTCGCGATTTGCGAGTCCCTCTATTTTTATGCTCAATTTTGCTTATTTTTCGGTTTTGTCACCCTACTGTCAACATTTTTTCGGTTTCAGGTCCGTCGCTGGATTTTTGAACCTGAATCGAGCGGAGATGTTCGATTTGTGGTAAAATGAAAAAGGTTTTGTTTTGAATGTTGAAAGGATGTGAATATATGGCGGATTTCAGCACCGAAGAGGGAAAGGCAGCGAATAAAAACGGTGTATTGCGGGCGTTTTTCGTCGGGCTGGCACTGATCATCCAGATTCTTCTGATCATCTCCTTTTTTACGGGACTGAGCCAGTACGCGGAGTGGGTACAGAATGTGACGGATGTAATAGCACTGGTCATGGTGCTCGTCATCTACGGGCAGCATAAGACGAGCTCGATGAAGATGCCGTGGATCATCCTCATCATGGCGTTTCCGATGTTCGGTATCGTACTGTACTTCCTCATCGGTCTCGATGTGTCGACGCGGAAGATGCGGGAGCGCTACCAGGAAATTGATCATGTACTGTTCCCGGCGCTGAGGGATAGTGCGGATCCGGCGGATCTGAGCGCACTGAAAAAGGAGAATCCGGCAGCGGCCTCCATCGCACAGTATCTTCAGGATTTTGCTTTCTATCCGGTCTACCGGAACACGGATGTCGAGTATTATGATGACGCCGCGAAGGGACTGGAGGCGCAGCTTCGCGACCTTCGGAAGGCAGAGCAGTTCATCTTCATGGAGTACCACGCCATCGAGGATAAGGAATCCTGGCGGCGTATCGAGGAGGTGCTCGTCGAGCGTGTGAAGGCCGGCGTCCATGTGCGTGTGTTTTATGATGATATGGGTTCCATCGGCTTCATCACGACGGATTTCGTGAAGAAGATGGAGCGACTCGGGATTCACTGTCGTGTATTTAATCCGTTCGCACCCGGCGCAAACATCTTCCTGAATTACCGTGATCACCGGAAAATCACCGTCATCGATAACCGTGTCGGCTTCACCGGCGGCTATAATCTCGCCAATGAGTATTTCAATGTGACACATCCGTATGGGCAGTGGAAGGACAGCGGTATTCGCATCGAAGGGCCGGCGGTACAGAGCATGACCCTCACCTTCCTCGAGATGTGGAACGCTGTCCGCGCGACGGACTGGGATGACCCGGATGCCCTTCGTTTCCTGAAGAGCTATCACTATACGGCGAAGGAGCCGACCGGCTTCGTCCAGCCGTATGCCGACAGTCCGATGGATGACGAGCAGGTCGGGGAGAATGTCTACATCAGTATGGCGAACAAAGCAGAGAAGTACTGCTACTTCATCACACCGTACCTGATCATCACGGATGAGATGACGCATGCGCTCGGTCTCGCGGCGAAGCGAGGTGTCGATGTACGCATCATCACGCCGGGCATCCCGGATAAGCGGATGGTCTACGGTGTGACCCGCTCCTTCTATAACGGCCTCGTGCGAAATGGTGTCCGCATCTTCGAGTGGACGCCGGGCTTCTGTCATGCGAAGATGAGCGTAGCCGATGACCGGATGGCGACCTGTGGTACCATCAACCTCGATTACCGTTCACTGTATCACCACTTCGAGAACGGTTGCTTCCTAGCGGACTGTCCGGCGGTACAGGAGATCAGGGCAGACTTCGACCGTACGTTTAAGGAGTGCCGCGAGGTGACGGATGAGTATCGCATCGGCCGCCGGGGTACCGGTAAGCGACTGTGGCAGCTCTTCCTTCGTCTCTTTGCAGAGCTGATGTGATACGTTTCAGAGCTTTGTCTACGACAAAGCTCTTTTCATGTGTAGAGGAGTGTGCTATCCTTGGAAAACGCTCGTTTCAGAAGAGCGATGTACGGAAGCATGGAGAACAGGATATATGGGGATTTCTTTTGTAGTAAACAGCGTGCTGCTCGGTGTCGGGCTGGCGATGGATGCCTTTTCCGTATCGCTGGCGAACGGGCTCTCGAATCCGAAGATGCCGCGCGCGGAGATGTGCCGGATCGCCGGCTGCTTCGCGTTCTTCCAGTGGCTCATGCCGATGCTCGGCTGGGTGCTGGTCCACACGATCGTACTGTATTTTCAGGCCTTTCAGAAGCTGATCCCGTGGATCGCGTTGATTCTTCTCTGCTACATCGGCGGCAGCATGCTGTTGGAGGGCATGCGGAACCCGGAGGGAGAGGAGTTTGATATCGAGGAGACGGATGCGAAGCTTCCGATCGGGAAGCTGGCGATGCAGGGCGTCGCAACCTCGATCGATGCACTTTCGGTCGGCTTCACGATTTCGGAGTACCAGCTGATGGAAGCATTGGCCGCGACCATCCTCATCGCGGTCGTGACCTTCGTGATCTGCATCGGCGGACTCCACATCGGACGCGCGGCCGGCACGAAGCTGAGCGGAAAGGCGGCCATCCTCGGCGGTGTGATCCTGATCGGCATCGGCATCGAGATTTTCGTCAGCGGTCTGTTTTTCGGATGAGCTGCTCACCCGCGATATCTGCCGATCATGACAGAACAGGCGTACGTATGATAACAGCCAGTGGCCTTTCGACCGCTGGCTGCTTTGCACAGGCATGCGTGAAGCATACGCGGCGCATGGCTTCTATGAATCAATCGTCTTTTCCGAAAAGCGAAGCGAGTGCATACAGTGCACCGCCGAGGCAGATCGCGATATCCCCGATGTTTACGATGATCTTTTTCAGGCTTCCGATGCGGATGTTCAGGTAGTCCGTGACTTCGCCATGCATTCCGCGGTCGAGAACGTTACTGAGCGCACCGCCGATCACGATGGACATGCCGAGCTTCCGGAGCTTATAGCGCTTCGGGAAGTAGGCGGTCAGATACTGGAGTCCGCCGGCGAGGAAGCCGACCGCGGCCATGGAGCTCAGCTTTACGAACTCCGGATACTCCTTGAGATGCCCTTTCGAGAAGCCCGGATTATGTGCGCGCATGATCTGCACATAGCCTTTCGTGCCGGGCATCTCCCGAGGGAAGTTCTCCGCCGGCTCCGTATCGATCGATGTCTTAAACATCTGGTCGATGGAGCAGATGAGGCTCGCGATCGCCGTATAGTGCATGAACTCACCAGAAATCTCCCAGATGAGATGCGTGGTCTTCATATTTTTGATCAGTCCCATGAGGCCCTCCTTTTGTCCTGCTTCTTTTCGAACGCTGCCGACATCGGCTTCGTCTGCAGTGTCCTGTATTCCTCAGAACGATGATGCATAGATACTGGATATGCACGCAGGCGGTATGCCGATCCATGCCTGCGTAGATGCTTTCTATATTATATCAGTTTTTTTTGATCCTGACGACGTTTCCGGCGTACCCGGTTGATATATCGCTCGAAGGCACCGCTGTTCAGATACTCCGCGAGCACATACTGATCATAGGTCGGAACCGTGCAGGAGTAGAAGCTGATCTTCGCCTTCAGCTCCGCCGCCCGCTTCTTCGGAAGCAGCATATAACCGGTTCGGATCGCCGGCGAGATGGTTTTCGTGAAGGTGTTCATATAGATGACCGTCTCCTCCGGTGCGAGCGAAAAGAGCGTGTCCTCTGATTTCGTCGATGGTGAGAATTCGGAGGCGTAATCATCCTCGATGATCATGGCCTGTCGCTGTTTCGCCCAGGAGATGTACTCCTGTCGCTTGCCGGCCGTCGCCGTCACACCGCTCGGATAGGAGTCGAAGGGCGTTACATGCAGCACGCCTGCGTCCGAACGCCGGAGCTCGCTCGAGCGAATGCCGTGATGCCCGAGCTTCAGAAGCTCACAGTGCGCACCGTTCGCCTCATACACCCTCCGTATCTTCTCATAGGAGGGATCCTCCAGTGCATAGACTCGCTCACGTCCGAGCATCTGCACGATCAGACTGTAGAGGTACTCGGATCCGGCCCCCACGATGATCTGCGAAACATCGACATGGATGCCCCGGCTCCGCTGCAGGTAGCGCGCGATGCTCTCACGGAAGTAGAGTGTCCCCTCGTTCGGCGAGCGTCGCATGCACTCCTCCGCATATTCCGACAGTACACGCCGCATCGTCCGTGCGAAGCCCGCGAAGGAAAGCTCTGCGGCGGCTGCCTCGTACTGATCCGCCGCCGGTACGCCTTCTGTCTGGGCCAATGCAGAGATCATGCTTCCGCCCGCTGCGTTTTCGGACAGATGGGAAGTGCTGTCTGCTGTCTGACGGCCGTCTGCATTGTCCGAAGAATCCCCGACGGGGAAGGCGTCCTCCGAGCGGTAGCAGACGAAGTAGCCACTGCGCTCGCGCGCCTCGATGTAGCCCTCGTCGATGAGGAGATTATAGGCGTGCTCCACCGTGATGACCGAGGTATCGGTCTCGTCCGCCATCGTCCGCTTCGACGGTACGCGCTCACCGAGCGCATAGGTGCCACTCGTGATGTCGTCGCGGAGTGCTTCGTAAATCTTCAGATAGGCTGGTCGTGTCGTTTCTTCTGCTGGTCGCATAATTACTCTTTTCTGATGTGAAAATCTATAATCAGATTATAACATGAAAATTTAGATGTGCGAAATCGGCTTCAGCATATATACTATAGCTTCAGAACCAACAGGTTGCTGGTCACGCGTCAACTGGATTTGGGCAGGGGGCCGTGTCGGACAGTAACACCAACAGGACATATAGGAATCAAACGATGGAAATATCAGAACAGATGACACAGAAGCTGATCGAGTGGTATGCGGCGAAGCGACGGATCCTCCCGTGGCGAGAAGATCCGACCCCATACCATGTGTGGATCTCCGAGATCATGCTGCAGCAGACCCGGGTAGATACCGTGAAGGGCTACTATGCACGCTTTCTCGCGAGCTGCCCGGATATCCGTGCGCTGGCAGAGGCCCCGGAGGATGTCTACATGAAGCTCTGGGAGGGGCTCGGCTATTACTCCCGTGTGCGGAATATGCATAAGGCGGCAGAGGAGATCATGACAGTGTATGGCGGGGAGATGCCGGGAAGCTATGAGAAGCTTCTCGGGATCACAGGCATCGGACCGTATACCGCGGCGGCCATCGCCTCCATCGCCTTCGGAGAGAAGGTACCGGCGGTCGATGGAAACCTCCTGCGCGTATTTGCCCGGCTCAGCGCTTATCCGGAGAATATCAAGACGGAGAAGGCACGAAAGGCGGCTGCAGCATACTATCTTCGCTGGATGCCAGCCAGTGCGCCGGGCAGCTTCAATCAGGCGCTCATGGACCTCGGGGCGACGATCTGTCTCCCGAACCGTGCGCCGCTCTGTGCAGACTGCCCGCTCCGGGACTTCTGCACTGCGCACGCCCGCGGAGAGGAAAACGCCTATCCGCTCATGCCGGAGAAGAAGGCCCGCCGCATCGAGGACCGCACGGTTTTTCTGATTCATGACGCGGGCAGAATCGTCATCGGAAAGCGACCGCCGAAGGGCCTGCTCGCAAGCCTCTATGAGTTTCCGAACACTGAAGGCCACCTTTCCGAAGCGGACGCCCTGAAGTATGTGGCCGGCCTCGGCATCCAGGCGCTCCGCATCCGCCCACTGCCGGCCGCGAAACACATCTTCAGCCACATCGAGTGGCATATGATCGGTTATGCCATCACCGTCGATGAGCTGGCACCCTTCGACAGCGACCATCTCCTCCTCGTCTCCATGAAGGAACTCGCCGAAACCTACTCGATCCCATCCGCCTTCGCCGCATACCGGAACCTCCTCCCGGAAGAGAACTGAGACGCTGGGGCACTGTTCACTCGTCAACTGGATCCCGACACGGCCCCCTGCCTGATCAGTACACGAGTGAACAGTAACGACGCTGGAACGGAAAACGCAGGTCTTTTCGCAGAAACCTTGCCACCCATACCGCGTTTTGTTATAATATCGTTTGCTATTGCCCTCAGGTGAGGTCTCTGTACACGCCCGGGAGCCGGCAAATTTTATATAATAAAGGAAGATTTTCCAATGAACAAGAAGATGAAGGGTGCACTGGGACTTCTGGCAGTGCTGGCGATTACCGTCGGTTTCTGCTTCCTCGGAGTTCATGGTGCGAAGGACATTAAGCTGGGCCTTGATCTGAACGGCGGTGTTTCCATCACCTACCAGACCACCGAAGAGAACCCGACCTCTGAGCAGATGTCGGATACCGTCTATAAGCTCCAGCTGAAGGCACAGGGCTACTCGACCGAGGCCCAGGTTTACCAGGAGGGAAGCAATCGTATCAACATCGATATCCCTGGTGCGACCGATGCAAACGAAATTCTCGAGGAGCTCGGCGAGCCGGGTACACTCCAGTTTGCAGATTCGCAGGGCCAGGTACTCCTGACCGGTGATGATGTAAAGAACGCAAGTGCGGGTATGACGGATCAGAACGGAACCCGTCAGTATATCATCCAGCTTCAGTTTAACGAGGAGGGTGCGAAGAAGTTTGCTGATGCAACTGCTGCCAATGTCGGTAAGCCACTCTACATCATCTATAACGATCAGATCATCTCCGCTCCGAACGTACAGGAAGCGATCACAGGTGGACAGGCCTCCATTACCGGTATCACCGACTACGATGAGGCGACCCGTATCGCATCCACCATCCGTATCGGTGCACTTCCGGTACAGCTTACCGAGCTTCGTTCGAACGTGATCGGTGCGACCCTCGGACAGGAAGCGATTTCGACCTCCCTCCGTGCAGGTCTCGTCGGCCTCATCCTCGTCATGCTCTTCATGATCGCGGTATACAGACTGCCGGGCCTCGCAGCATCCCTGGCGCTGATCCTGTACACCGGCCTCGAGCTCGTGCTTCTGCAGGCCTTTGAGGTCACCCTGACACTTCCGGGTATCGCCGGTATCATCCTTTCCGTGGGTATGGCGGTCGATGCCAATGTCATCATCTTTACACGTATGAAGGAAGAGCTGGGTGCCGGCCACACGATCGAGCAGGCTGTGAAGGCTGGTTACAGCAAGGCACTTTCTGCCATCATCGATGGTAATGTCACGACCCTCATCGCAGCAGCCGTTCTCTACCTGAGAGGCTCTGGAACCGTCAAGGGCTTCGCGACGACCCTGGCGATCGGTATCGTGATCTCCCTGATCACCGCACTCTTCGTTACGAGAGCACTCCTCGCATGCTTTATCAGCTTCGGCTGCACGAAGCCGGCACTCTATGGTGTACGTAAGGATGTGAAGATCCTTGATTTTATCAAGTTCCGTAAGATCGCCTACACCATCTCCGCGGTGGTCATCATCGCAGGCTTCCTGTTCATGGGCATGAATAAGGCTTCCCTCGGAAACCTGTTCAACTATGACCTCGATTTCCAGGGTGGTTCTTCTACGAACGTCACCTTCAACGAGGATATGTCCCTCGAGGAGATCGATGCGAAGGTTGCACCGATCTTTAAGAACATCACCGGTGGTACCGCTTCCGTACAGGCTTCGAAGGTTGCCGGCACGAACGAGGTCATCATCAAAACCAGAACACTGACGACCGAGGAGCGTACCGAGCTCTATAAGGATCTCGTCGACGAGTTCCAGGTTGATGAAGCGAAGATTACGACGGAGAACATCTCCGGTGCCGTATCGAAGGAGATGAAGGCGGATGCCGTCTGGGCATTCCTGATCGCCATCGTCTGCATGCTGATCTACATCTGGATCCGTTTCAAGGACATCAAGTTTGCGTCTGCAGCCGTTATGGCGCTGACCCACGATGTTCTGATCACCACCGCGTTCTATGCGGCACTGAAGTGGGCGGTCGGCTCCACCTTCATCGCCTGCATCCTGACCATCGTCGGTTATTCGATCAACGCTACGATCGTTGTGTTCGATCGTATCCGTGAGAATCTGGAGGACCCGACTAAACGTGGCGATCTGGCCGCTGTCGTAAACGACGCGATTTCCCAGACCTTCACCCGTTCGATCAACACCTCCCTCACGACCTTCATCATGGTTCTGGTACTCTTCGTGATGGGTGTATCCTCCATCCGTGATTTCACCATGCCGCTGATGGTTGGTATCGTCTCCGGATGCTGGTCGTCCGTAACGATCGCCGGTCCGCTCTGGTATGATCTCAGCATGTACGCTGCGAAGAAGAAGGCCGCGAAGAAGGCCGCCGAAAAGGCAGAGAAGGCTGAAAAGAAGGCTCAGAAGATGAAGAAGGGCGCGCAGGTATAAGCCCTGCGGCGTTCGACAGAGCGCTTGACGTATCTGTAAATCTCCGTTACATTAGAGACCGATCCTTCGGGATCGGTCTTTTTATATCAAATTACTGTACGCGCCGGGCTGCTTTCCCGGTCTGCGTTTGAAAGAATCAAGCAATAGAGGTTCAGAAAATGAAGTATGAAATTGTCGCGACCAGCGGACGCGCGAAATCCGCTCATATGGAGACCGTGCATGGAAGCATCGAAACACCAGTCTTCATGAACGTCGGTACGGTCGCTGCCATCAAGGGCGGCGTGTCGACGGATGATCTTCGGGAGATCGGCACCCAGGTCGAGCTCAGCAACACCTACCACCTGCATGTGCGTACCGGCGATCAGCTCATCAAGGAGTTCGGCGGTCTTCACCAGTTTATGAACTGGGATCGCCCGATCCTGACGGACTCTGGCGGATTCCAGGTCTTCTCCCTGGCCGGTACCGGACGAAAGATTAAGGAAGAGGGCGTTACCTTCCACAGCCACATCGACGGTCGCCGTATCTTTATGGGACCGGAGGAATCGATGCAGATCCAGTCAAATCTCGGTTCGACCATCGCGATGGCCTTCGATGAGTGCCCGCCGGCCCTCGAGGACCGGAAGTACATCGTGCCATCCGTCGAGCGTACGACCCGCTGGCTGCAGCGCTGTAAGGATGAGATGGCGCGTCTTAACAGCCTGCCGGATACCGTGAATAAGGAGCAGCTCCTGTTTGCCATCAACCAGGGCGGTATCTTCGAGGATATCCGTACGGCGCACGCCGATACGATTTCTGCGATGAACCTCGACGGTTATGCAGTCGGCGGCCTCGCGGTCGGCGAGACGCACGAGCAGATGTACCACATCCTCGATGTCGTGGTGCCGCATCTGCCGAAGGAGAAGCCGACCTACCTCATGGGTGTCGGTACCCCGGCGAACATCATCGAAGCGGTGGACAGAGGCATTGACTTTTTCGACTGTGTCTATCCGTCGAGAAACGGACGTCATGGCCATGTCTACACGCATAAGGGGAAAATCAATCTCTTCAATCAGAAGTATGAGCTCGATCATCGCCCGATCGAGGAAGGATGCCAGTGCCCGGTATGTGCCGGACGGAAGCTTGCGGATGGCCGTTATACCGGCGGCTACAGCCGTGCGTATATCCGTCACCTTCTGAAGGCGAAGGAGATTCTCGGTATGCGCATGTGCGTACTGCATAATCTGTACTTCTATAATCATCTGACCGAGGAGATCCGCGGTGCGATCCGTGGCGGCTACTGGGACAGCTGGAAGGCGGAGGCCCTCGATAAGCTCGAGACCTACGACCGTGGCGAAGAGTGATATAACGACGCGTGAACCGTAAGCTTTATAAAACTGATTTTTCGAAAAATCGCCCCACACAAAATGGTTTGATTGCGTAAAAAAATTATGCTATCATGACTTTATATCATTTTGGAAGAGTACAGCTCGGCGATAATCGGAATCGGAGACAGGATGAACGCGATACTTTATGAGTCAATCAATACGGCAGAGGAGCAGCTGAAGGTCAGTCTGGACTGGCATGATGATCCGGAAATCATCTATTTTAAAAACGGACACTACAAGCTGACCCTGAACCTCCGGGAGTATGAGATCCAGGATGAGTGCATCTGCATCGTGAACGCCGGTGTGCTGCGGAAGCTCGAGTCCATCGGGACGAAGGGCAATGCCTACTCCCTCCGCTTTCATCTCGCGGATCTCTGCTTCCGTCAGGCGGAGGACCCGGTCAACACCGCCCTGCTCGAGCCGCTCGCCAGCGGACAGCTCTGCTTTTCGGATTTCATCACCGTATCGGATTTCGGATTCCTGCAGATCCTGCGTCTGTTTAACGAGATGGTGCGCCGCTTCCGGGACTACGGAACGAAGACAGAGCAGGAGGAGAGCAGTATTCGAACCTACGCACTGCCGGCGGTCGCCGATCAGCTGATGATCATGGCCGACCTCCTGCGCCTCATCGCCATGTTCGATGCGAACGCCCTCATCCATGAGAAGGAGGAGAGCGAGTCGGAGAAGCAGGTGCTCGCCATCAAGGAGACCATACAGTACATCCGTGCGCACTACCAGGAGAAGATCTATGTCCGGAACCTGTCAGAGCTCACCGGACTCAACGAGCAGTACTTCATCCGCTTCTTCGGAAGCGTGACCGGCGAGTCTCCACTCGATTATATCAACGCGTATCGCGTGGAGCAGGCGGCCCGCCTCCTGAAGGACTCCGACACCCATGTCTATGAGATCGCGGAGCAGTGCGGCTTCCATAATATCGGAAACTTCATTAAGATTTTCCGCTCCTTTATGGGGCAGACACCACATAAATATCGTAAACAGTTTGGAAGAGAGGACGATTAAACCATGACCTTATACTATCCTGCAATCATTCGTAATCAGACGAGCGAAGGCTACCGCGTCGATTTCCTGGACCTCGACGACTGCTACGGCGTCGGCCCGACCGAAGAGGAAGCTCTCGCCGATGCCCGCTATAACGCCATCAACTGGATCCAGCTCGAACTCGAGGATACGAACGATCTCCCGCCACATACCGTACAGGCGGACGTCGAACTGAAGCCAGGCGAAAAGTACATCGACATGATGATCATCATGCCGCGTGAAGGCTGGGATGAGTGATCGACTGTGACGAATTCGGCTGCCCTCCGGCTCTGCCTGATCCGTGCACGTGCGAACAGTAACGGATGTCTGCCGGGGATCTGCCAGCATGATTTCGCCCCTTGCAAAGGGGTACTCCCTGTGCTATAGTATCTCGGAACTAAGGACCGCACGGATAGGAGGAACCATGTCTACTCTTCTTAAAAATGCATCGATTTTTACGAAACAGGGCTTTCGAAAGCAGGACGTTCTGATCTCTGATCACAGAGTACTGTTTACAGATTCCATTGATAATTTAACAGCTGATACCATCGATACCGTTTATGATTTAAACGGTTTGTTCATGATTCCGGGCTTCGTTGATGTACATGTACATTTACGTGAGCCCGGTTTTTCGTATAAGGAAACGATCCGCACCGGCACCGATGCCGCGGCGCATGGCGGCTATACCGCAGTCTGCGCGATGCCGAATCTGAAACCGGCACCATCAAGCCTCGAGAACCTGCAGCCGGAGCTCGATGCGATCCGGAAGGATGCACTGGTGCATGTCTACCCGTACGGCACCATCACCGAGCAGCAGACCGGCCGCGGAGCCCTCGGAAAGATGGAGGAGATCGCACCGTATGTGATCGCCTACTCCGATGACGGAAAGGGTATGCAGGACGAAGCCACCATGCGGGAGGCGATGCAGCGGGCGAAGAGCCTCGACCGCATGATCGTCGCGCACTGCGAGGATGAGGCTGAGCTCAAGCCGGGTGGATGCATCCATGACGGTGAGTATGCACGTCTTCACCACCATATCGGCATCAACTCCGCATCTGAGTGGAAGCAGGTCGAGCGCGATGTACGGCTTGCGGCCGAGACCGGTGTGCGTTACCATGTCTGCCATATCTCCACGAAGGAATCTGTGGAGATCATCCGCGAAGCGAAGAAGGCCGGAACCCATGTGACTGGTGAGACCGGCCCGCACTATCTGATGTTTACGGATATGGATCTTCAGGAGTCCGGCAGCTGGAAGATGAATCCGCCGATCCGCAGTGCGGAGGATCGCCATGCGCTCCTCGAGGGCATAAAGGACGGCACCATCGACTGCATCATCACGGACCATGCACCGCACAGTGCGGAGGAGAAGTCGAGAGGACTCGATCAGTCTTCCTTCGGTATCGTCGGACTGGAGACCTGCTTCCCGGCACTGTACCGGAATCTCGTGCTGCGTGACCCGGAGCATCCGGCATCCGGGAAGGGCGCGATCACACTGGAGAAGCTCATCGAGCTCATGTGCGTGAACCCGCGTCAGATCTTCGGCATCGCCGGCCCGCAGTACATTGAGGATGGCGTCGAAGCGGATCTCACGATCCTCGACCTCGATAAGGTATGGACCGTCGACAGTACGAAGTTCTATTCGCAGGGACACAGCACCCTCTACGATGGCATGGAGGTGCAGGGCGAGGTCGTGAAGACCTTCGTCGGTGGCCGCGAGGTCTATGACCGCGAAAAGGGCATCGAGCGCTGATCACCAGGCAGAGCCCGCAGGGCGCGGACGAAGCCTTTCTATAGAATACAGAACAGGAGGAGCAGAGAGACCTATGAAGGACGTTGAATTTAAAGTCCTGAGCAACGAAATGATCGCGCAGGACATCTTCCGTATGACACTGGACGGCGACACCTCGGACATCACGAAGCCGGGGCAGTTCGTCGAAATCAAAATCCCGGGACGCTATCTCCGTCGCCCGATTTCCGTGTGCGACTGGAGCGAGGGAAAGCTGACCCTGATCTATAAGGTCGTCGGTGAGGGTACCGAGGATCTGAGCTTCATGGAGCCGGGTGAGTACCTGACCGCACTGACCGGTCTCGGTAACGGCTATGACCTCCGGAATATCCCGAAGAACCCGGTCATCGCCGGCGGCGGTGTCGGTGTACCACCGATGTATGCACTGGCGAAGGCACTGAAGCAGCAGGGCATCACCCCGTATGTGGCCCTCGGCTTCAACTCGAAGGACGATGTGTTCTACGAGCAGGCGTTCCGTGAGCTCGGGGTGCCGGTCAATGTCGCTACCGTCGATGGCAGTCACGGCGCGAAGGGCTTCGTCACCGATATCTTCGGTGATCACCACGACTACGCCTTCGCCTGCGGCCCGGAGCCGATGCTGAAGGCCGTATACAACAGCGTAAAGGATGGACAGTTCAGCTTCGAGGCACGCATGGGCTGCGGCTTCGGTGCCTGCATGGGCTGCAGCAAGAAGACGAAGCACGGCTTCAAGCGCGTCTGCAAGGATGGCCCGATTTTTACATGGGAGGAGATCGTATGGTAGATATCACGACAGAGCTTTCTGGCATCAAACTGACAAACCCGGTCATTCCGGCCTCCGGAACCTTCGGTTACGGAAAGGAGTACTGGGATCTCTATGATCTCGATATCCTCGGCTCCATCTCCTTCAAGGGAACGACGGTCGAGGAGCGTTACGGCAACGAGCTTCCACGTATCGCCGAGTGCCCGTCTGGTATGATCAACTCCGTCGGCCTCCAGAATCCGGGCATGCACGAGGTCATCGAGAAGGAGCTTCCGGAGCTTCGAGAGCACTTCCATAAGCCACTCGTAGCGAACATCTCCGGCTTCAGCATCCCGGAGTATGTACAGCTCGCCGAGGCCATGAGCGAGGTGCCGGAGGTCGGTATCCTCGAGGTCAATGTCTCGTGCCCGAACGTACATGGCGGTGGCATGGCCTTCGGTACCAGCGCTGAAAACGTGGCGGCAGTCACCCGTGAGGTGAAGAAGGTCGCGAAGAAGCCGGTGTATATCAAGCTGAGCCCGAACGTCACTGACATCGTATCGATCGCAAAGGCGGCAGAAGAGGCCGGCGCAGACGGTCTCGCCCTCATCAATACCCTGCTCGGCATGCGGATCGATATCCGTCGTCGCCAGCCGGTTATCAAGAACAGGATGGGCGGCTTCTCCGGTCCGGCGATCTTCCCGGTGGCGGTCCGTATGGTCTACCAGGTAGCCCACGCAGTGAAGCTTCCGGTCATCGGTATGGGCGGTGTCTCCACGGCGAAGGACGTCATCGAGATGATGATGGCCGGTGCCAGTGCGGTCGAGGTCGGCGCTGCGAACCTCGTGAATCCGTATGTCTGTCGTGACATCATCGAGGACCTGCCGGAGGTATGTGCGGAGCTCGGCATCGAGCGTCTCAGCGACATCATCGGCTGCGTGGAGTGACACGAAGTGTAAGCATTGACCGAAGCGGAGTATGTGTTCGGTCGATGAGATGAATCGAATTTACAACGCGGGCATCCTTCCCGGAGCTCGCGAGTGTTATATAAATACCGCCGACCGCCCTCCCTGGCGGCGGCGTACATATAGGAGGTATGTATGGGTAAGGATGTAATTATCGCACTGGATTTTCCGAGCGCGGAGGATACCTACCGCTTTCTCGATAAGTTCACCGGTCGCAAGCCGTTCGTAAAGATCGGTATGGAGCTTTTCTATGCCGAGGGGCCACAGATCGTGCGTGAGATTAAGAAGCGCGGTCATAAGGTCTTCCTCGACCTGAAGCTTCACGATATCCCGAACACGGTGAAGGGCGGCATGCAGTCTCTGCGTGATCTCGGTGTCGATATGACGAACGTACACGCGAGCGGTGGCATTCGCATGATGAAGGCGGCGGTCGAGGGTCTCACCAGAGAGGATGGCACCCGTCCGATTCTGATCGCTGTAACACAGCTCACCTCGACCTCCCAGGAGACCATGACCGAGGAGCTGCTCATCGATCGTCCGATCGCGGACGTCGTCGTACAGTATGCGAAGAACGCGCAGGCAGCCGGACTCGAGGGCGTCGTATGCTCACCACTCGAGGCAGGTCGTATCCATGCGGAGGTCGGTGCAGACTTCCAGACCATCACCCCGGGTATCCGTTTCGCAGGCGATGCGGTCGGCGATCAGGCACGTGTGACGACCCCAGCGAAGGCACGCGAGATCGGCTCCGATTACATCGTGGTCGGCCGCTCCATCACGGCAGCCGCTGATCCGGTCGCAGCGTACGAGCGCGCGATGGCGGATTTCGTCGGCTGATTATAAAGATTAATTATAAAGGAGATATATTATGGCAACGAAGGAAGATATCGCAAGAGGTTTGTTATCGATTAAGGCAGTGTTTTTAAAGCCGGACGATCCGTTTACCTGGGCATCGGGCATCAAGTCCCCGATCTACTGTGACAACCGTCTGGTACTGAGCTACCCGGAGGTTCGTTCTCTCATCGAGCATGCCATCGCCGATAAGGTGAAGGAGCTCTACCCGGAGGCAGAGGCACTCGAGGGCACCAGCACCGCGGGTATCGCACATGCAGCGATCGCAGCGGACATCCTCGGACTCCCGATGGGCTATGTGCGTGGTTCGGCGAAGGATCATGGCCGCAAGAACCAGATCGAGGGCAGACTCGAGAAGGGAGAGAAGGTCGTCGTGATCGAGGATCTGATCTCCACCGGTGGTTCCGTGCTCGACTGCGTAGAGCCGCTTCGTGAGGCCGGCGCAGAGGTGCTCGGCATCGTATCCATCTTCACCTATGGCATGCAGAAGGGCATCGACCGCCTGAGCGCAGCGAATGTGGTGAACACCTCGCTCTGTGACCTCGACACGCTCGTAAAGGTAGCCGTCGAGGAGAACTACATCAAGCCGGAGGATGAGGCGAAGCTGCTCAAGTTCCGTGATAACCCTTCCGACGAGTCTTGGATGACCCACCAGGGATAAAACATATATACAGGAGACATTGGCATAAGATAGTAGGCTGAAGGAGGCTTTCTGATGGCAAGAAGTATTGTAAATATTCTGGATCTTTCTGTAGATGAGATTCGTCATCTGCTGGATCTCGCCGATGATATCGACCAGCATCCGGAGAAGTATCAGGATCGGTGCGCACATAAGCAGCTGGCGACGCTGTTTTTCGAGCCGTCCACGCGTACGAGACTGAGCTTTGAGTCCGCGATGCTCGCGCTGGGTGGACAGACCCTGGGCTTCGCCGGAGCAGCGAACTCGAGTGCGTCGAAGGGCGAGTCGGTGTCCGATACGATCGAGGTTATGTCGAACTATGTCGACATCATCGCGATGCGTCATCCGAAGGAGGGTGCGCCGGTCGTGGCATCGATGCATACCCGTGTTCCTCTGGTCAATGCAGGCGACGGCGGACACTTCCATCCGACCCAGACACTCGCGGATCTTCTCACGATCCGTCGTACGAAGGGCACTGTCGAGGGCCTGACCATCGGTCTCTGCGGCGACCTCAAGTTCGGCCGTACCGTACACTCTCTCATCGATGCGATGCTCCGCTATCCGAAGAACCGCTATATCCTGATCTCCCCGGAGGAGCTTCGCCTTCCGGAGTATGAGATCGATAAGCTGAAGGAGGCGGGCGCCGAGTTCGTCGAGACGAGATCTCTCGAGGAGGCGATGCCGGAGCTCGATATCCTCTACATGACCCGTGTGCAGAAGGAGCGCTTCTTTAACGAGGAGGATTACCTTCGTCTGAAGGATATCTATATCCTGACCCCGGAGAAGCTGAAGACCGCGAAGACGGATATGGCCATCCTTCACCCGCTTCCTAGAGTCAACGAGATCTCCGTCGCAGTGGACCAGGATCCGCGTGCGAAGTACTTCTACCAGACCCTCTGCGGTAAGCAGATGCGTATGGCGCTGATTCTGTATCTTTTAGGACTGGATAAGTAAGGAGGCATAGAGATGAAGGTAGATGGAATTGAGAATGGTATCGTACTCGACCATATCACGGCTGGAAAGGGGATGCTGGTTTACAAGTATCTGCACCTCGATCGCCTCACGTCACAGGTGGCGCTGATCCAGAACTGCAGCTCCGGAAAGATGGGACGGAAGGACATCGTAAAGATCTCCGAGGATCTCGATATCGACCTCGATGTCCTCGGCTACATCGATCCGGGCATCACCGTAAACTACATCAAGAACGGTGCACGTGTGGAGAAGAAGGCACTGAGCCTGCCGGAGACCCTCACGAACGTGCTCAGCTGTAAGAACCCGCGCTGCATCAGCTCGACCGAGCAGGAGCTCCCGCAGGTTTTCAAGATCGTCGACCGGAACCGCGCACTCTATCGCTGCGCGTACTGCGACACCATCGTACGGAACGAAGAGCTGAAGTGAGTTTTGAATCGCATCTTAGGGCATGCCGCATGGCATGCCCTTTTTCTATCCATGATTACGCCATGTCCCCTGTCGGGAAGTCGGTAGCGGGCCGGAGGACCGACACCGGTCGCTTCCAAATGAATGAGAAAGATGATAGACTAGGGTGAGACTTTAAAAGGAATAATACAAAAAATAAACAGTATAAGAGTATCAAAAGGAGTTAAAAATGAATGCAGCACTGGACGCACTGCGTCAGCAGATGAAGAAGTATGATATCGATACTTATTTAGTACCGACGGATGATTTTCACTTGAGCGAGTATGTCGGCATGTACTTCCGCGCGATCCGCTTCCTGTCCGGTTTTACCGGTGAGGGTAATCTGGTCATCACGCAGGACAGCGCGGCCCTTTTTACGGATGGTCGCTATTTCATCCAGGCGGAGCAGGAGATGGCCGGTCGGGATGTCGAGCTGATGCGTATAGGCGAGCCGGGGGTACCGGCACTCGATGATTACCTCGTTTCCGTGACCCCGGAGGGTGGCTACCTCGGCTTCGATGGCCGCTGTGTCGACTTCCATCACGGGATGACCCTGCGGGATCGTCTCGCGGAGAAGGCGGTCGCTGTGAAGGCAGAGCAGGATCTCGTCGGTCAGGTCTGGACAGAGCGTCCGGCCCTCGCGCGCTCCCGTGTATGGATCCTTGAGGATCGCTTCGCCGGCAAGAGTGCCGCAGAGAAGCTCGCGGAGCTTCGTGCGCTGATGCAGCAGAAGGGAGCCGGCTTCCATATCATCACGAGCCTCGACGACATCGCATGGCTTCTGAATCTTCGTGCCGATGATATCCCGTGCAATCCGGTGTTCCTGTCCTATATGATCATCGATCTAGAGAGTGCCTACCTCTTCATGAATCCGGCCGACCTCGATGAGGAAGTGAAGTCCTACCTCGAGGATCTCCGGGTAAAGGTCACTCCGTACGACCGCTTCTATGAGGCTGTTCATCAGCTGAAGGATACCACCGTTCTGCTCGAGACGGCGAAGACGAACTACGCGACGATCAGCGAGCTCCCGGATTCGGTGCGTATCCTCGATGAGATGCTGCCGACCTCCATGTGGAAGTCTCAGAAGAATCCTGTAGAGATCGAGAACGAGAAGAGAGCGCATGTGAAGGATGGCGTCGCCGTCACGAATTTCATGTACTTCATGAAGCATGCCTTCACGGAGGATGGACAGCTCACCGAGGAGGCGAAGAAGCTCCTCGGCAGCGAGGAGATGAACGAGTGGAATACGGCGAAGCTGTCCGAGCGCTACCGTGAAGAGCAGGATGGCTATATCGAGCCGAGCTTCACGACGATTTCGGCCTATGGACCGAATGCTGCGCTGCCTCACTATGCACCGACGGCGGAGAGCTACCGCGTGATCGAGCCGAAGGGGCTCTACCTCCTCGATTCCGGTGGACAGTACTTCGAGGGTACCACCGACATCACCCGTACCATCGCGATGGGCCCGATCACGGAGATCGAGCGGAAGCACTTCACCCTCGTGCTGAAGTCCATGCTTCGTCTCGGGGATGTGATCTTCCTGGAAGGCTCTTCCGGCATCACCCTGGACCTCGCGGCGCGTGAGGTGCTCTGGCGTGAGGGCCTGAACTATAACCACGGCACCGGCCACGGCGTCGGCTTCTGCCTTAACGTGCATGAGCGTCCGAACGCCTTCCGCTATCGTCAGGCGCAGGGTCGTATGGAGCACCTGCCGCTTCACGAGGGAAACATCACCTCCGACGAGCCGGGCATCTACATCGAGGGCTCCCACGGCATCCGTCTCGAGAACCTGACCCTCGTCGAGACCGCCTTCCAGAACGAGTTCGGAAGATTCTTCCGCCTCTCCTTCCTCACGATGGTCCCGCTCGACCTCGACGCGATCGATGTCCGCCTGCTGGAGCCGCATGAGATCGAGCTCCTGAACCAGTATCATCAGCAGGTCTATGCGACACTGGCGCCATACTTCAGCGGCGACAAGCTCGCATGGCTTCAGCATGCAACACGTGAGGTACAGCTTTAATGGATAAAAACGCACTGTATTATCAGAATCACTATGTGAAGGAGTTCGACGCGGAGGTGACGAGCTGCACGGCCGCAGACGGACACTGGCTCGTCGAGCTCAGCGTCCATGGCTTCTATCCGGAGGGCGGTGGTCAGGACGCGGACCACGGCACCATCGGCGAGGCCGCCGTGCTGGATGTGCAGGAGGTGCCGGTGATCGACCCGGCGAGCGGTGAGAAGCAGCGGGATGCGTCAGGCAATGTCGTCGTCCGCGTACTGCATACCGTGGACCGGGCGCTGACGGTCGGCGAGACGCTTCACTGCGTGATCGACTGGGCACGCCGCATGCGGAACAGCCGGAACCACTCTGGGGAGCACATCGTGTCCGGCCTCGTGCATCGGCACTATGGCTATCACAACGTCGGCTTCCATATGAGCGATGTGATGACCATCGATTTCGACGGTCCGCTCAGCTGGGAACAGCTGATGGCCATCGAGCAGGAGGCCAATGCCATCGTCCTCGAGGATCGTCGTGTGACCGCGATCTGGCCGACCCCGGAAGAGCTGGAGGTGCTCGACTACCGCTCGAAGAAGCCCCTCTCCGGAGATGTCCGCATCGTGGATCTCGGTGGTGCCGACCTCTGTGCCTGCTGTGGAACCCATGTTCTGACCACCGGCGAGATCGGCCCGATCAAGATCCTCTCCGTGCTCGGCCATAAGGGCGGCGTCCGCCTCGAGCTTTTCTGCGGCTACGATGCACTTCGGGATGCCGCACGAAAGCACGAGCAGGTGGTGGAGATCTC
>CABTMH010000011.1 GCA_902485915.1 uncultured Oribacterium sp.
AGATGCTGACGGATGATGTGGCATTCAATCTTGAGTAAGTTCTAACTCGAGATCATAGTAGATTTTGAAAAGCACCCTTATGGGAGCTCTATTTGAGTTACCCTTTTAGAGCCACCGATAAAAAAGATAATTTTCTTCTAATCTATGCTTGACTTTTCATAGCTGGTCTCCATTGAATTTGTAGCAAATTCGCACCTAGGGATTTCAAAACGTCAAGATGCGATCGCCATAAAAATCGAGAACAGTCCGACGACGAGAATAATCGGAAGGAAAATCACTGTAAGTCCACAGACGGTCACTGCCAGGATGCCGACGATCAGCCATCCGAGGATCCCCCAGACCCATCCGATCACCTTTCCGACGACACGGAATGTAAACAGCGTGAGCTTAAACATAAGAACCATCAACAAAATAACAACGATCATACTGAAAATGCCGAATGCACCAAACATCTCTATTCCTCCATCTCGTGTTGATATCCATCATTGCATGTCATATTTATTTTAACTCTGAACCAGAAGAGATTCTTCATCTCACTCCAGAAACAGTTAATTTATCTACCGCTTTATCTACCATAGCATATAATCAGCGAAGTGAAAAACCGAAGATTATTACACACTTCGCGCACATTTAAAAACGAGGGATTGCGAAACTCACCTAATGGCATCGCGAGACGCCCTGTCAGGCAGGTGGTTTTTAACTGGTATAAAAAACAGCCGGAGCACACCGACATGTGTCTCCAGCTGTTTTGCGTATCCTATTCAGTTTTTCTCAGATCGTCCGCTTGATGGTGAGCAGTCGCATCGAGTTCAGGATGCAGAGGACGGCGACGCCGACGTCTCCGAAGACGGCGATCCACATGTTCGTGAGGCCGAAGGCGGTCAGTACGAGGATGAGGATCTTCACGAGGAGGGCGAAGACGATGTTCTGGGTCGAGATGGCGACGGTGCGGCGGGCGATGCGGATGACGATCGGGATGCGCGTGAGGTCGTCGTCCATGATGACGACGTCCGCGGCTTCGATCGCGGCGTCGGAGCCCATCGAGCCCATCGCGATGCCGACGTCGGCGCGAGCCAGCACCGGTGCGTCGTTGATGCCGTCGCCGATGAAGGCGAGTTCCGCCCTGTCCTGCTGCCGTCCGTGATGGTCGAGCTCCGTGAGCAGTGCTTCGACCTTTTCGACCTTCTCCTGCGGGAGCAGATCGGTATAGACATAGTCGAGCCCGAGCTCCTGTCCGACCGCCTCGCCGACGGCCTTCCGATCACCGGTGAGCATCACGACGCTCTGCACGCCCTCGCGCTTCATCTCAGCGATGGCGTCCTTCGCCTCCGGCTTCAGCTGATCCCGGATCAGGATCGCGCCGAGGAAGCGGATGCTGCCCTTCTCTTTTCCAGTGCCAATGCTTCCGCCGTCTGCACCGTCACTTCCCGTGAGGTTCCCGGCTACGGCAGCCGCAGCGCTGGCATCTGCCGACTGGCGATCTTCTTCCACGGCCACATACGATACCGTCGCGGCGGCGTTCGTCGCTTCGGTGAAGTCGATGCCGTAGGCCTGCATGAGCTTCGCGTTGCCGACGAAGATGCGGCGACCCGGGAGGGTCGCGATGAGACCCTGGCCAGAGACATTGACCGTGTCCGTAACGAGGGCAGTGTTGATTTCCGTGCCCGGCACCTCCGCCGCGTACGCGTCGCGGATCGACTTCGCGATCGGGTGGGTGCTCATGCCCTCGGCGAGGGCGGCCATGCGGAGAAGCTCGGCCTTTTCGACGCCCGGAGCCGGAAGAACCTCGGACACCTGGAAGTTGCCTTCGGTCAGGGTACCGGTCTTATCCGACACGACGGTATGGAGGTGCGAGAGCAGCTCGAGGTAGTTCGATCCCTTGACGAGGACGCCGTTCGAGCTGGCCGCGCCGATGCCGCCGAAGAAGGCGAGCGGGACGGAGATCACGAGGGCGCACGGGCAGGACACGACGAGGAAGGTACATGCACGGTAGATCCAGGTCGCCGGATCGCGGGTGAGGATTGACGGGATGATCGCGAGGGCGATCGCGGAGTACACGACGATCGGGGTGTAGACGCGGGCGAAGCGGGTGATGAAATTCTCGGTCTTAGACTTCTTCTCGGAAGCGTTCTCGACGAGCTCGAGGATCTTCGACACTGTGGAATCCTCAAAGGCCTTGGTCGCCCGGACGCGGAGGAGTCCCTCACCGTTGATGCAGCCGGAGATGACGGCCTCACCCGGATGAACGCTCCGCGGAACGGACTCGCCGGTGAGCGCTGCGGTGTTCACCATGGACTCACCGCTCAGGACCTCGGCGTCGACCGGGATCTTCTCGCCCGGCTTGATCACGAGGATGTCACCGATCTCGACGTCGTCAGGATCCACCGTCTCGATGGACCCGTCCGCGCGCTCAACATTGGCCTCCTCCGGAACGATATCCATGAGACTCGCGATGTTCTTGCGGGACTTCCCAAGGGCGTACTTCTGGAACCACTCGCCGACGAGATAGAAGGCCATCACGGCGACGGCCTCGGAGTTCTCACCGGTCGCGAAGGCACCGATCGTCGCCACGAACATGAGGAGCGACTCGTCCATGGGCTGGCGGTTCCGGATGCCGAGAAGGGCCTTGCGGACCACGTCGTAGCCGCACAGGAGGTACGGAATCAGGTACGCGATCAGACTCGGGAGGCGATGCGCGAAGATCAGCGGGCAGAGGCCCGTCTTATCCACCACCATCATGGCGAAGAAAATCGCGAGGGCGGTGAGAATTTTCTGCAGTTCCTTCTTTAATTTCGGTTCCATATCGTTCCTCTTTTCTGTCAGTTTGATGTCTTCGGGCTGTACATCCATCTCTGTGCCGCCTGTTTCCGGCTGTTTTCATGCAGCATGGCCCGGTTCATCTCGAAATTTGTCCGAAAAAACCACGTCCACCAGCGCGTCTGCACCGTATGGGCGTGGGAAATATGCATGCCCATACAGGCGGGCGCAGTACGTGCGCGGATTACAGCTCCACGGAGAAATCCGGCTCGATCTTCTTTCCGACCTCGATCGCCTGCTGGAGGACCGCATCGAACTGATCGTCTGCGGCCTCGAGCGTAAACTTCTGAAGCATGAAGTTTACCTTCGCATCCTCCACGCCATCGAGCTTCCGAATCGCATCCTCTACCTTCGCTGCACAGTTTGCACAATCGATCTCACACTTGAATTTCTTCTTCATCATGGTCCTTTCTTCGCCGGCCTCATGGCCTCACTCCTCGATATGTTCCTTACCCATCGCGATGATCGTCTTCACATGCTCATCGGCCAGACGGTAGTACACCGCCTTTCCATCCCGGCGGGAGGTGATGAGCTTGCTCACCTTCAGAATCTTCAGCTGATGTGAAACCGCGGACTGGTTCATCTCGAGGTCATCACAGATCTCCGTGACGTTCTTCTCACCCTGGAAGAGGTCGAACAGGATCTTAATCCGGGTGGAATCTCCGAAAATCTTGAAAAGCTCTGCCAGATCGCTGAGCTCATCCTCGGAAACGTTCTGGATGAGATGAGATATTTTCTTTGTGTCGTATGCGTTCGGCATAGCTTCCTCCGTTTCGTTCATAGCGGTTCGATGTCAGACAGATGGATTCTGGATGCGGACACAGCGGCGTCGCTTCCTCGAGTGTGCGTTCACCGCTCCCGGCGAGTACCGTCATGCCGCATCAAATGAATCATCGTTCATATGAATATATTATCATGCGTTGTGCAGATGTCAATGTTTTTTAAAAAAATAAGTTACTGTTCCTCGTCAACTGGATTCAGGCAGCGGGTCGTGGTGTCAGAATGCATATTCCTGGTAGCTATCGTCCGCCGTGTTGTAACGGAGTGTGCCATACGCGCAGCTTTCGTTCAGGCTGCCGTCATCTCCTTTCGTATAGTGAACACTGGAAAAACCGATGCGGTTCGCACCCGGGTTCGAGAGGCGGTAGCCGTCCTCACGGAAGAGCTCCGTCGCGCCACTGTCATCGAAGCGGTAAATGAGGCTGGTACTGTCGGTCTGGCGGGTGGCACTGAGTCCACCCTGATTCACGCCGGCGTCCGCTGCATAGGCTGCCGCGCTGTGGGTTCCGGAAAATAGTGATGTCCCGGCACTCGTGTTCACCGCATCCGTGCCCTCATCTTCCCAGTAGACCGTCGCTGCAAGCTGGAGTCCCACATCCGTCTCGAGCTTCAGAAGCTTCGCGCCGGTCACTACCGGGGCACGCATGCTGTCGAAGGTATAGACCTGCTCGTCGTTCGCAAACCACCAGCTGAGTGTATAGTCCGTGCCACTGCCGAAGCGCATCGCATCGCCGCTGTCCTCGCTTCCGTCCGGTGCCGCATAGACCGCACTCCAGTCGCTCGCCGCCGTATCCTTCGGCGGGGTACAGTGCAGGCTGAGTGCGACGAGATCGCGCACGCCGTCCCCATCGAAATCCGCATAGAGGTAGTCGGCAATGCTGTCGTCCGTCACGTCGTGGATCTGCCCGAGCAGCTGCTTCGCCGTACGATTACGTGGCTTCAGCGGCTCTGCATCTACCGTTTCATCCGGGTCGGTCAGCGCCGCGCCGGACTCCAGTTCTGCACGCGTCACCTCGATCGCCTGCAGTGCGGCATCGGCATCCTGCAGCATCGTCATCGGGTAGCGCGTCTGCTCATCGGCGATCCAGGCCTGCATGGCCTTCGCCACCGCGGTGCTGTAGACCGGCTCGCCGTTGATCTGGTTGTCGCCGATCTCGATGCGCTTCACGAAGCGGCCCGTCGCATCGAAGCCATAGATCCGGTGGCTGCGGATGCCGTCGTGCGTGATCAGGTACTCCTGACCGTCGTTCAGGGTCTCCGTCGCGAGCTCGTAGATCACCGGCTGGCCGACGCCGCCCATGATCGAATCGACGTACATGTGAAGCTGGCCCTGCGCGTAGCCGTAAACGCGAAAATGGTAGCTGCCGTCCGCGGGCGCACGATAGCCCGCCACGAGCTCGTCGAGGCCGTCGCGGTCGAAATCGATCAGCTCGAGGAGGCAGAGGCCGCTGAGCTCCGCGAAGTGACTCGCGTCGAGGTCGAGATAGCCCTGCGCGGACGCGATCGTCGCCGGCGTTCCGTAGCTCGCTTCCAGCTCATCGACCACCTCGAGGTAGGCCTGATAGGCGTGTGGCACATCATCGAGGGTCTCATCGATGATCGCCTCGTCCATGCCGTCGTCCTCATCCTCCGATGTCGCATCGTCCGCGGCGGACTCCCCGGCGACCGCGTCCGCGGCACTGCTGCCCGCCACGCTGCTCGTCGTTTCGGGCTCTCCCGGTCCGCCGCTGCCCGCTTTCTTCATGTACAGGATGATGCCGACGACACTGACGAGAAGGAGCAGCACGACCAGCGCCACTACCATCGGCAGCCCGGCTTTCTTTTCCGTTTTTCCCGCCATCGCGCACTCCTTTCCAGTCATTCGCTCATCTTAAGAATTCCGTAAGGGGGTCTCAGACTCCATTAACTCCCCGCGCCTGTCGGCGCACCCCATGATTACAAGGAGACGATGCCATCAGATGCGCCTACGGCGCGGGCATCGTCGTTTGATTTTGCCGACTTCGTGGCAAAACGGCCTCGCCGCCCGGGGGCATCACGGGGTCCCCGCGCCTGTCGGCGCACCCCATGATAAGTGGTGAAGCTTTCCATGTTTTTCCAGGTTTTCGAAGTCGTTCTGGCGGTAGGCTTCGTAAAGGAGGATCGCGGCGGAGTTGCTGAGGTTCAGGGAACGCATGTCCCCCCACATCGGGATGCGGATACAGGACTTCGGGTGCTGGACGAGGATCTCCTCCGGGATGCCGGCGGATTCCTTTCCGAACATGATGTAGTCGTTCGGGCCGAAGTGAACATCGCTGTAGACCTGACGGCCCTTCGTGGTCGCGAACCAGAGCTTCGGCGTCTCGATGGTTTCCTGAGACCAGTCCGCGCAGTGCGCCTGACCGGCATACATGCCGTCATCCGCGACGCTCGCTGCGCCATCTGCGTTCGGGTCGCCTGCATTGGCCGGCTCGAACTCGTCGGCGAAGTGGAGCTCCGGGTGCCGCGCGAGGAAGTCCTCATAGTCGAGGTACTCGTGGAGATCGAGCTTCGCCCAGTAGTCCATGCCCGCACGCTTGATGTAGCGGTCATCGAGGGTGAAGCCGTACGGCCGGATCATATGAAGCGACGTGTGGGTCGCCACGCAGGTGCGACCGATCGCACCGGTATTGAACGGAATTTCCGGTTCATGAAGTACAACATGTAGCATAAAAACACCTTTCCCGGCATGCCACCGTAGCCCAGGCACGCTCATACACTCCGCGAGGCCCTACGCCTCCCCATCCGACAGCTCTTCCTTCTGATCATCCACGAAATACCCGGCGTCGCTGTAGCCTGGCAGGTGACCGATGGACTGGTGCTTGACCGTGCGGTACTCGTCGTTCGAGCGCCAGTACGGGCAATGCCGGCGGCGTCCGCCCCACATGTGGGCCATGTCGTCCTCGTCGATGTCGGCCTCGCAGACATACTCCTCATCGTCGTCATCGAAGACGTAGTTTAAACACATTTCACATTCTGACATAATCTTTCCTTCATTTCGCTTTCGTCTTACGACTCTTCCCGCTCGTCACGCCGGCGCGGGTCGCCTCGAGCAGCTCCGTGTTATCGCAGCTCGGGCAGAGGTCCCGGAGGAAGCACGCGCCGCAGTCCGGGCGTGCAGACATGCAGAAGCTCCGTCCCAGCGAGATGATGTGCGTATTCCAGCGGATCCAGAATTCCTCCGGCACCGTCTCCATGAGCTGAAATTCGGTGCGCGTTGGGTCGCTCGATGCCGCGAGTCCGAGTCGGTTCGAGATGCGCTTCACATGCGTATCCACGACGAGTGCCGGCTTGTGATAGATATGACCGAGAATCAGGTTGCCCGTCTTGCGTCCGACGCCCGGGAGCGAGATGAGCTCGTCGATACTGTCAGGCACGACACCGTCATAGCGCGCGAGGAGATCGGCAGCGCAGGCCCGGATGTTCCGCGCCTTGTTATGATAGAAGCCGGTGGAACGGATATCCTCCTCGAGCTCCTCGATCGGCACCCTCGCGAAATCCTCGAGACAGGTATACTTCTTAAAGAGCTTCTCCGTCACCATATTGACGCGGGCATCAGTACACTGCGCACTCAGGATCGTCGCGAAGAGCAGCTGCCACGCATTTTCACTTTTCAAAAAAATCGGCGGCTCGGCACCATAATGCTCATCGAGCCGCTTCATGATCTCCCGGACGCGCTTCTCCCGCGCCTCCGGGCTCTCTCCCTTTACAAACATCTCGTCCTCTTTCCGCTCACACCGCCATGACATCCTCTTAAGAATTTCGTAAGAGGGTCAGACCCCATTACGACCAGCTTAAGAATTTCGTAATGAAAATATAACGGGGTCTGACCCCATATACTGCCGAGGTCACAGCGCCAGGGTCACGGTGCGACCGGTCGGCTGGTACTGATAGTAGCGGACGCCGGCAGCATCGAGCATGCGCTTGCTGGCGCGGGTCGCCGGGGTGTCACCATACTTATCCGAGTAGTAGATCAGGGTCCGGATACCGGCCTGGATCAGCGCCTTCGCGCACTCGTTGCACGGGAAGAGCGTGACATAGAGCTTACAGCCCTCGAGGGAGCCGCCGCGGTAGTTGAGGATCGCGTTCAGCTCTGCATGCGTTGAGTAGAAGTACTTCGCGTTGTACGGGTCATCCTCCGCATGGATCTTCGTCCACGGGAAGGCATCATCGGAGCAGCCCTGCGGGAAGCCGTTGTAGCCCATCGAGAGAATCTTGTTCTCCGGGCTCACGATGCAGGCGCCGACCTGGGTGCTCGGGTCCTTCGAGCGACGCGCCGACATCTCAGCGACGCCCATGAAATACTCATCCCAGGTGATATAGTCTCGTCTCTTTCCACTCTCTTCCATTCACATCCCTCCTGCGGCCTTCCGACCGCTGCCGCTTCTGCGGCCATGTCTTTGTATCGGTTGATGTTTCTCCGCGCGGCTTACGCGTCCGCGTGCGGCTGCAGGCCGGCGAGCGGGGAGATGCCGTTCCGGAAAACATCCGTCGGCTGATCATCCGCGCAGACCTCCAGCATCCCGGCAGACTTCCGCATACGGTTCATAAGCGCGAAACCCACGCCGCGGTCACTGTAGCTCTCGGCGTAGATCCGCTCCGTGCCGTCCTCGTCGAACTCACGCAACACACGGAACAGCTCATGTGTCATCGACAGCGGATCGCTCCGGCGGCCGATCACCTTGATGTCCGCACGACGGTCGCCCGCACTGTGATAGCACGCCCGGGTCTCCTCGCAGCAGATGATCCCGACCCGGAGGCCGGCGGCTTCGTCCGCATCTACGAGTCGGTCAATGCAGGCGGCCACCATCTGATCGGCTTCCGCGCGTTCTTCCTCAGAGAGCGCATAGTCACGCTCCTTCGACAGCCGCGTCGTCACGAGCGCCATGCGCGCGTTCGGCGCATAGTGCCTGTACTTCATGCCCGGTGCCTTCGGGTGCACGCCCTCCTTCACGCCGCCGGCGATGATGGCCGGATCGATCCGGACCTCGGTGCCGAGCGTCTCGGACAGCTCCTCCACGGTGATCGCACCCGGTCGAAGCAGGGTCGGCACCGCACCGGTAAGATCGACGATGGTGGACTCGACGCCGATGCCCACCGGGCCGTCATCGAGGATCATCTCGATCTTCCCCTGAAGATCATGGTATACATGCGCCGCCTCCGTCGGGCTCGGCTTCCCGGAGGTGTTTGCGCTCGGTCCGGCGATCGGCACGCCGGCCGCCTTGATAAATTCAAGCGTCACCCGGTTCTCCGGGCAGCGGATCGCAACGGTCTCGAGACCGCCCGTCGTTTCATATGGCACGATCGCCGCCTTCGGCATCACGATCGTGAGCGGACCCGGCCAGAACGCCTCCATCAGCTTCCGCGCGCTGTCCGGAAATTCCGAGACGAGCGGTGGCACCTCATCGATGCAGGAGACATGCACGATCAGCGGGTTATCCGACGGCCGTCCCTTCGCCGCATATATCTTCCGGCTCGCCTCCGGATCCAGTGCATTACCTCCGAGACCATAGACCGTCTCGGTCGGAAATGCCACGAGGCCGCCCCGGCGGATGATCTCTGCCGCCTGCTGCACGCCCTCTATGCCTTTTACGATTGTTTCCATTCTGACTTCCTTCTATCTTTACATCGTCTGCGCCGAAACGCATCCGCATCTGTATTCACTGTACCGGCACCACGCTCACGCTGCCGACTTTCCACGCCTCAGTTCTGTGCCACGCTGTCTGCATTAAGATTCAGTATACTCCAGAAGCTCTGCGGCTCCTGTCCGAGCTTCCAGCCCGCGACGCCCGCGCAGCCGGCTTCCTTCACGGCATCGATCTTCCGCTGCATGGACTGATCATCCTCCATCCAGATCTTCTTAAGCTCCGTGCCGTCGGTGATCTCACCGTAGTTCTGGCCGAGGTCCTCCTGCCACTCGAGCTGCACGCCCTTCTGCGCCACCCAGTTCAGTGCGGTCTGCACGCTGAGCGCCTCGGAGCGGGTCTTACCATCCGCACCGGTGATCCACACGCGCGTATAGAACGGGAGGGCAATGATGACGCGATCACTGTCCATGGCGCTGCCGGCTTCACTGATGCCACGCTTTACGTAATCGATCGAAGCCACCGAACCTTCCTCACTGCCGGCATAGTGCTCGTCATAGCACATGATAACGACGTAGTCGATGCACTCGCCGAGCTCCTCGATGTCGTAGTGACTGTTGTAATTATATGGTACATAGCAGTCCGCGGACAGCACGAGTCCCGCCTCGCGGCAGGCGACGCCGAGCTCCCGCATGAACTGAATATACGCGCGTCCGAGGCCGGTCGGGATCAGCTCGAAGTCGATGTTGAGACCATCGATGCCACCCGCGACAGCGGTGGACACGAGCGAAGCGACGAGCTGCTCACGAAGCGCGGTGTTCTCGAGGAAGACCGACTCGTCGATGCTCCCGGCGTCGAAGTTATTGACCACGGCCCAGACCTGATAGCCGGCCGCATGGGCCGCCTGCACATAGTCCGCACTCCAGTAGGAGGTGAACGTGCCCTGATCAGAATTCAGGATGAACCAGGTCGGAGCGATCACGTTCATCGTACTGCCCGCCTGCGCGGTCGCACTCGTGAAGCTCGCGTTGCCGGCCTGCGAGGTGACCTGATGGAAGCCCATCACGACCTTCTGATCGAGGATCCGATGCGTATATTCCGGCGCAGTGTATGTGCTCTCCGGGGTCACGGAACGCTCGTCGGAGAGACGCCTGTTCCGGAGCCAGCCGATATAGCCGTCCTCGGTTTCAACCCGTGACCAGTTCTCCATCGCCTCGAGGACTTTAACATTGGCCCCCTGCTCGAGCGTCGTCAGCACCGGTGATTTCACGCCACCGAGGAGACGGACGGCCTCCTTCTTCTGAACGGTCGCCTCGGTATACGCCGAGAAGTCGTCGGAGATGAAGATGCGCTTCTGCTCTGTGCTCACGTAGCTCGTGAAGCGGATGTTCGTGTGCTCCGCGACGAGCTTTACATTCAGATACAGATTTTCCGTGCCGTTTCCGAGCTTCAGGAACGGGGTCGAGCCATCACTCAGGGTGTCGCCGATCCCGTACTTCAGGGTCTCCGTCGGCATCGTATAGAGAACCTCCGTCACATCCGAGGCCCAGAAGAAACGGCGGTTCAGCGTCGACATCACCCACTCATACGGGAGGAAGACGCCACCGTTCACACACTTCGCCAGTACGAGCTTTCCGTTCTCATCCGCCTGCTGCTCCTCATCGAGGTAGATCGTCACCTCATCGCCGCTGACACCGAAGTAGTCCGCCTGATCGGCGAGCTCCTTCGTCGGCGCGTATTTTTTCTCATAGACATATCCACCGGCAGCGCCGGCAAACACGAGGAACATGAGAAGTCCGATGATCACCGGCATGAAGCGCTTTCCACCGCCCGGCTGCTGCCGACGACGGGAACGCTGATGCGGATCCACAGATATTCTTTCCCTGGCCACTTTTTCTCCTTCTTCTGTCTGCGTCCAATTCCGGCGCACGGCGTCCTGCAGCACCGGATATCCGGTGTGCAGAATCATCGCCTATGTCAGATGACCTCCTGATTCAGCTCCGCGAGCTTCGCTGCCTGATCGGCGGCGATGATCGGGTCGAGGAGCGGATCGAGATCTCCATTCAGTACCTTATCGATCGAGTACAGCGTCAGTCCGATCCGGTGGTCCGTCACACGTCCCTGCGGGAAGTTGTAGGTACGGATCTTCTCGGAGCGGTCGCCCGTGCCCACCTGGGAGCGCTTGGCCTCTGCCGCCTCGTCGTGCTTTTTATTATACTCTATTTCATATAGGCGCGCACGAAGAAGTCGCATCGCCTTCTCGCGGTTCTGCAGCTGAGAACGCTCCTCCTGACACTCGGCCACCATGCCGGTCGGGATGTGGATGAGTCGTACGGCGGATGAGGTTTTATTGATGTGCTGTCCACCGGCACCGGAGGAGCGGAAGACCTCCATCTTTACATCCGCCGGATTGATCTCGACATCGACATCCTCGGCCTCCGGCATCACCGCGACCGTGGCGGTGGAGGTGTGGATACGTCCGCCGGACTCGGTCACCGGCACACGCTGTACACGGTGCACGCCTGCCTCATACTTGAGGCGGCTGTACGCGCCCTTTCCGGTGACGACGAAAACCGCTTCCTTCATTCCGCCGATGCCGGTTTCATTGACCGACATGAGCTCCGTCTTATAGCCACGACGCTCCGCGTAGTTCCAGTACATGCGGTAGAGCTCTGCGGCGAAAAGTGCCGCCTCATCGCCGCCGGCGCCGCCACGGATCTCCATGATGATGTTCTTATCATCGTTTTCATCCTTCGGAAGCAGCAGGATCTGGAGCTCCTTGATAAGCGTCGGCTGGTTTTCCTTCGCCTCGGCGAGCTCTGCCTTCGCGAGCTCGATCATCTCCGGATCCTTCTCGGACGCAAGCATCTCGAGGGCCTCCTTCTCGCCGGCCACGGCCTCGAGGTAACGCTGATAGGTCGTGTACAGCGGCTCGAGCTCACTCGACTCCCGCATCAGCTTCAGGTATTTTTCTGTATCGTTTACGATATCCGGCTCCGTCATGAAGCGCTGGATTTCCTCATAGTGTCGGGAGATGGACTCCAGACGGTCAAACATGTCCATGGTAATGCTCCTTTATATTTCTTAACGGTCCCCCGGACCGGGAAATGATGGATTATAGATGCGCGGCGACGACGCGGTCGTTTCCGCCGAAGTCGCGGATCACGGTGATGTCGCGGAAGCCGGCGGCTGCGAGGAGTGCCGGGACGCGCTCGCCCTGGTCGTAGCCGATTTCGAGGTAGATGCGCCCGCCGGGCTTCAGGTAGTGGACGGATTCCTCCGCGAGGATGCGGTAGAAGCGCAGTCCGTCGGCGGTGCCGTCGAGGGCGATGCGTGGTTCGTAGTCCCGGACCTCGGGCTCGAGTTCGTCCACCACCGCGGATGGGATGTACGGCGGGTTCGAGACGATGACGTCGTATCGCTTCCGCTTCCCGTCGTCCGTGTGTTCGGCCAATGCAGAGAACATGTCACTCCGCAGGAGGGTGAAGTCGACCGCCGCGTTCTGAAGATGCACTTCCGTCCGCAGACCTGGGTTCATCCGAGCCGACGCAGTGGCCGTGGTTTCATCCGCCGACACAGCGCACGGCGGCGTGGTAGGGGCGGTATCCGTCTCCGTGATCAACAGTCGTTCGGCGTTCTGGCGCGCGACGGCGAGCGCAGCGTCAGAGATATCCACCGCCGTGGTGTCGCGGAAAGCGCCGAATTTCGTGAGGGCGATGGCGATACAGCCGGAGCCGGTGCAGACATCGAGGAGCGACGCGCCATCGTTATCCACATGCACAAGAAAATCAGGGCACTTATCCACCGTGTGTTTGAAAGAGGATGTGTCCACCGTCGGGTTCTCCTCATCCGTGCGCGCTGTGCATGCCGGGTCGACCGACGGCACTGCGTGCACAGACCCGATCTGCTCCGGCATGAGATTTCCGAGTACCGCATCCACGAGGGTCTCGGTGTCAGCACGCGGGCAGAGCACGTCCTTCGTCACGAGGAAGTCGAGCCCATAGAAGCCGGCGGTGCCGAGGATCTGCTGGAGGGGTTCCCGTCGCTGACGGCGATCAACATTGGCCTGAAACACGGTGGACGCAGCCGACAGTGCCTCCGCGTCGGGCAGCAACCGCGGGATCAGGGTCTCCGGCGCGTCGTGCTCGTAGAGCAGATACTGCGCAGGCGAGAGCTGATAAGCGGACATCAGAAGAGCCCGCGCATCGTAGCGCGGGTCCGGCACCTGGGCGGTGTTCAGTTTTTCCGTCGCTTCATCGAGAAGCTGACGCAGCGTGGTGATCGGCATGATGCTCCTTCAAATAGTGCGCCCGGAACGTCCGGCGCGTGATGGATGAATGCGGCGATCCTCGCCTGATATCCAGTGTGTGAGAATCGCAGAGGATGATGCGCATGCGATCTGCTATGAATGTTCAATCACTGGTTTCCCATCGACGATCGGGACATCCACGAGGGGGGAGTGCACATCGGATGGGCAGTCGGAGAAGTCGAGGCCGAAGGTCTGCTTCTCGAAATCGCGCCAGTCGAAGACGCGCTCGACGGCAGCGATGGCCACCTCGATCTCGTCACGGTCCGGCTCGCGCGTGGTGAGTCCCTGCATCCACATACCCGGGATGAAGAGAAGGCGGGTCAGCGCGTTATCATGCGTGCCGACGAGGCGCAGTACCTCGAAGCTGACGCCGGCGATGACCGGAATCAGGATGATACGGCTGAGGAGGCGCATCCAGAGGGTGTCGACGCGGATCACCATGAACAGCAGGATGGAGATCAGCATGACATAGACGATGAAGCTGGTGCCACAGCGCTTGTGCTCCTTACTGGAGGCGGCGACATGATCCACCGTCAGCGGGAGACCATGCTCGACACAGTTTATGCACTTGTGCTCGGCACCGTGATACTGGAAGGTACGCGCGATGTCCGGCGTGCGGGAAATCACTTTAATATAGATGATAAAGAGCAGCACACGGATCACACCCTCGATGAGGCCGAGCAGCGATGCATGCGGCAGCAGCGGTTTCAGGAAGCCGGCGATCCAGGTCGGGAAGATCACGAAGAGAAGCATCGCGACCACGAAGGAAAAGATCATGACGATCGTTTCGAGCACCGGTTCGAGCTTATCTCCGAAGGTACGGTCCAGCCAGGCCTCGAATTTCGTCGGCTCCTTCTCTGCATCCTCCGGGTCATCCTCGAGGAAGGATGCACTGAAGGTGAGGCAGCGCATGCCGAGCACCATGGAATCCACGAAGGAGAACACACCGCGGATCAGCGGTGCCTTCAGAAACGGATGCTTATCTGTCATGGAGATGTACGTATCCTCCATCACCGCGATGGAGCCATCCGGCTTCCGGACGCCCACTGAATAGCGCTGGCCATTTCGCATCATCATCCCCTCGATGACCGCCTGACCACCGATACCACTGTAGATCTGGGCGCGTGGAACAGCCGATGTCGTGCTTTCATTTGAAATCTGCTTATCTTTATCTGTCATATCGTGTTTTCTGTTTCTTTCCGGATATTTCCTGTAGGATCATGTTTTATGATCAAGATAATAAAATTACATGCACCTAAGTGTAAACGATGGAAAACATGAATTCAATAACAGGAAAGTGAAACTTTTATGACGGCGGACGGCCCTCTCATGGATTTATACATGGATATGTACTAAAAAATCCCACACCTGCACCTCGCGGATACAGGTATGGGACTGTGTTTTCAGCTTCGTATAAATCAAGCAAGACCAAACTTCTTGTTGAACTTATCGATCTGACCCTTCAGGCTGGATGCCTTCTCCTTACCAGTGTAGAATGAGTGGCAAGCAGAGCAAACCTCGACGTGGATCTCCGGCTTAGTGGAGCCAGTTACGAATGTGTTACCGCAGTTGCAGGTAACGGTAGCCTGATAATACTTTGGATGGATTCCTTCCTTCATCTCGTACCTCTTTCTGCATGGTTCCCAACCATGCCAGCTTGCGTGTCGGCCGCTGAATGCAGTGCACTCCCGAGACTCGACCGCTTAGATTATAGTTAAGCCTTAATAAACTACCATAAAGCGAAAAATATTGCAAGACCTCAGCGCTTAATTTTGATGACTGCGGTCGGAGATTTCGTGCTGCCATCCCGATAGATGTCACCCCTTTCAATCATCGGGTTGATCACGTCCTTTAAAAATCGAGATCGATTCGAATAACCATAGGCGCTCTGGAGATCTTTAACCTTCATCGGTCCATTTTCTTTTAGGAGTTTCCACACTTTATTTTCACTCGCTGTGTACTCTACAGAACGCGGTGCTTCATCCACGCGATATAAAACATCATATAATTTCAGATTTAAAAATCCCGGATAAATCGAAATCACCGGCTGGAGCTGTTCAGAGAACGCCTTATAGGCCTCCATCATCGTGAGAAATCCGGTTCCACCACGCTCCATCAGGTTTGCAGCATCCAGACAAGCGGCGATAATCGAATTTCTTCGAATCGACGGTATCGAGCCTACCGGATATTCCGCATATCCCTTCGGCAGTAACCATGATCCCGGAGAAACGATTTCCATTCGGTCATTATAGATATCCACATCGATCTGTGTTCCGGAAATCGAGTAATCACGGTGTGCGATGGCATTCACCAGTGCCTCTCGTATCGCCTCCTTCGGATAGGAACGAATTTCCTTACGTCCACCGTTTGCCGTCTTCTGCCACCCGCTTTTCGTATTTCGCTCGATAAAACGCAGCGCGTTCTCGAAAACAAGCGCGATCGAGCCCTTGAATCTCGCACTATCCAGCACGGTGCCCGCTTTATTCAGCCCCTTCCAGAGACGGCAGCAGATCATCGTGTCATCCCGATCATATCCATCGCGGAACATGATGAATCCTGATTTTGCGAAGCCATCCTTTGATACGATTTCCTCACTCTGCAGCTCTTTTAAAGACGGCACGGCACCATCATTTCGATACTCCCTGCAGAGCGTCAGATAATCTGTCCACTCTTCCTCACGATAGTGCACCTCGCTTGTTTCATTGTCCACGCCATAACGTCTCTTGGATAAAGAAATAATGTCTTCTGGTGTCGCAGGTGTAGAATTACCATTTCCTCGGATGTATACAGTTTCGTTGAAATCACCTTCTCGATATCTGACAACTGATTCCGCAGGCAGCACTTTCATTCCCAGCACAAAATGATCTGCCGTTTCATCTACACTTCGCATCATGTAGCTGATTTTCACATGAGGAAAAATGTTCCGGTCATTTACCCTCGCCACCAGATTTTTTGTCTGATCGATTTCGTTCAGATCCAGACCGAAGGCTTCGCCATCATTGGACACACCCACAAAGATGATCCCGCCCTGATCATTCGCGTATCCGACGATGGTCTTCGCCCATTTCACAGGATTATCCTGTTTAAGAAGCGCTTTAAACTCATATTCCGTACCTTCCGTTACGACATCAGGGAATAATTCCGAAATCTTCATCGCACTCCTCCGTTTCTCCGCCCAAACATTGTACAGACATTATACAGTGCGTACGTAACATTGTACATACATTAGACAAACTTTAGACAAAGGAAAAGGGAAATAAAAGCGGATTCATGCTGTGATCTCTTAAATCTTTTCCCAAAATCAGCCCCGTTGATTTACCTAACAGTTCTTCAAACTGGAAGTTAACTATTTATCAATTCTTGCAGTTCATTGACAAATCGGCAGATATGAAATCCATCACATACCGCATGATGAACCTGAACTGCTAAAGGAAGCAAAATTTTCCCATCTTCCTCGTAATATTTCCCCAAGGTGAAAATGGGGATTAAATAACTATAGCCTTTTTGTAAGTTTAAATTAAATCCTTCAAAAGTTGTCCACGGTATCATAGATACAGTAAAAACATTTTCCGGAATATCTGGTTTTCCTATCATACCGTGGTTACTTCCATACAGTTGAATATCGTTTTCATAAGCCCTTGAAAATTCTTCAATGTTTGGCATATATTCAGTCCAAAGGTTAGAAAATGTCTCTGTGTCCTCGTGG
>CABTMH010000012.1 GCA_902485915.1 uncultured Oribacterium sp.
ATGGTCGCCGAAGCCGATCGATGTGATCTGCTTCACGCACTATCATGCGGATCATATCTCCGGTCTGCCGGGTATGCTGCTTTCGATGGGAAACGCCGAGCGTACCGAGCCACTGCACATGGTCGGACCGAAGGGTCTCCGGCGGGTGGTGGATGGACTGCGCGTGGTGGCACCGGAGCTGCCGTTCGAGATCATCTATCATGAGCTTTCAGAGCCGCTCGAGCAGATCGAGTTCGGGCCGTTCGTACTGGACGCCTTCAAGGTGAACCATAAAATCACCTGCTATGGCTATCGCGTCAGCATCCGCCGACTCGGAAAGTTCGATGCGGCACGCGCGCAGGCGAGTCACATCCCGGTCCGCTGCTGGAATCGACTGCAGCACGGGGAGACGATCGAGGAAGACGGGCAGATCTATACACCGGACATGGTGATGGGGGCCGCGCGACGCGGGCTGAGCGTTACCTACTGTACGGATACCCGTCCGACGCCGATGATCACGGAGATGGCGACCGACGCCGATCTCTTCATCTGCGAGGGCATGTACGGTGAGTACGAGAAGCTCGACAACGCGAAGAAGTATAAGCACATGATGATGGTCGAGGCGGCGCGGATCGGTGCCGAGGCGAAGCCGAAGGAGATGTGGTTTACGCATTATTCCCCGAGCGAGATGAAGCCGGATATCTATCGGGACGAGATCTCGAAGATCTGGCCGGTGAAGTTCGCACGAGACGGCTGGACAAAGGATCTCGTGTTCGATGAAGAGGGAGAAGATAAGTAACTATGGCAGATATTACAATCCTGGGAATCGAATCCAGCTGTGATGAGACCGCGACAGCGGTCGTTCGTAACGGCCGGGAGGTTCTTTCGAACATCATTTCATCGCAGATCGCGATTCATACTGAGTACGGCGGGGTCGTGCCGGAGATCGCTTCCCGAAAGCATCTCGAAAAGATCGACGACGTCATCGCACTCGCGCTGAAGGAAGCGCACTGTACCTTCGACGACATCGATGCCATCGCCGTAACCTATGGTCCCGGTCTCGTCGGTGCCCTGCTCGTCGGTGTAGCCGAAGCGAAGGCACTCGCCTATGCGCTGAAAAAACCGCTGATCGGTGTCCACCATATCGAGGGACATGTCAGCGCAAACTATATCGAAAACAAGACGCTCGAGCCTCCGTTTGCCTGTCTGATCGTGTCGGGTGGTCATACCCACCTCGTCGTCGTGCAGGATTACGGGAAGTTCGAAATCGTCGGTCGTTCCCGCGATGACGCTGCCGGTGAAGCCTTCGATAAGGTGGCGCGTGCCGTCGGACTCGGCTATCCGGGTGGCCCGAAGGTCGATGCTGCTTCAAAAACCGGTAACCCGCAGGCCATCGTGTTCCCGCGTGGCACGGTGACGGATAACCCGTACGATTTCACCTTCTCCGGCATCAAGTCGTCGGTCCTCAACTACATCAATAAGGCGAAAATGATGGATACCCCGATCGACGTTCCGGATCTCTGCGCTTCCTTCCAGGAAGCCGTCACCGATTCGCTCGTTTCGCGCGCCATCATGCTCTGTAAGGAGCGCGGCTACCAGAAGCTCGCCATCGCGGGCGGTGTCGCCTCCAACAGCCATATCCGCGCGCGGATGGAAGAGGCGTGTGCGAAAAACGGCATCACCTTCTATCGTCCGAGCCCGGTGCTCTGTACGGACAATGCTGCCATGATCGGCTGCGCGGGTTACTACGAATACCTGCAGGGCCGTCGTGATGGACTGGACCTCAACGCCTGCCCGAACCTGAAGCTCGGCGAGCGGTGATCCTTCCTGTTCACTCGTGACTGACCAGGAAGGGAGCCGGAGGGCAGCCCCTGCCCGAATCAAGTTGACATTTGAACCGTAACTACGAAGTCATGAAATGCCTGATGCCGAAGCACAGGCATTTTTTATATACAGAAAATCTGATATGATATGGATATGCAATTCGTGAATCGGATTCTATGATATGGAGGTAACGATGTATAAAGGGAGAAAGGTCTATGCGATCGTCCTGGCCGCCGGCAGCGGGCGTCGTATGCACAGTAAAACGAAAAAGCAGTTTATGGACATCCTCGGCAGGCCGCTCTTCAGCTGGAGCGCAGCCCGATTCGATCGACATGACGCGGTGGATGGCATCATCCTGACCACCGGAGAAGAAGATATCCCATATATGGAGGAGCTGACCGGCCGTCAGGGTGCCTGTCCGCTTCAGAAGCTTTCGGCCATCGTCGCCGGAGGAAAGGAACGCTACAACTCCGTCTTCGAAGGACTGAAGAAAGTCGCGGAGCTCGAGAAACTGGATACAGCTTCATCTGACACCGGAATGCCATCCTCCGGTACACAGGATCCACTCATCATGATCCACGACTGTGCTCGTCCGATGCTGACCGATGCCATCATCGACGATGCTCTGCGCTACGCAGAGAAATACCATGCAGCGGTGGTCGGTATGCCGGTGAAGGACACCATAAAGGTCCTCGATGCGGATCACTTCGTAAAAGAGACACCGGAAAGAAGTTCACTATGGCTCATGCAGACACCACAGAGCTTCGACTTTTCACTGATCTATAAGGCCTATGCCGCACTGATCCACCAGGACGAAAGCGGACAGCTGATGATTCCGGTCACCGATGACGCGATGGTCGTCGAGTCCTTCGCGGGCCAGCGCGTCAAGATCATACCGGGCAGCTATGAAAACATCAAGGTAACCACACCAGAGGATGTAAAAATCGCAGAGCTGTACCTGAGAAAAAGTTCAGAAAACGGTTGACAAGCGAAGCACTTATCGATATTATATCTAAGTCGCTCGTAAAGAGCGCGTAAAGTGCAGAGGTATCGAAGTGGTCATAACGAGGCGGTCTTGAAAACCGTTTGTCCGCAAGGGCACGTGGGTTCGAACCCCACCCTCTGCGTTTGAAATCATCATCAAAAAGATTTCAAAAAAGTTCTTGACAATCGAATGACGGTTTGCTAATATAAACAAGCTGTCGCAGAAAACGAGAGCACAACGAACCTTGAAAATCAAAGATCGATTAATACACAGACCCTGAAGATTCTAAAGAATTTTCAGAGACCA
>CABTMH010000013.1 GCA_902485915.1 uncultured Oribacterium sp.
CCTGTACTTGTGAGAGTACCATACTCAAGGCAGTCCAATCCAGAGGGTAACCTGAAATTACGTGTCCATTATTGTGGGTGCCTAAAATCTTTCGTGTCCACAGTTATGGGTACAGTATACTGACATCAAAAGAGAGGCCGACCTTCAAGTCAGCCCCTCTAAAAAAATTAACAACCCCTCAAGAAGTTTGATGATCCCATGTATGCGCATGAGCCGCTCAGCTGTTCACGAGCAGCACCTTGAAGCTGGCGCGCGCCTGCACGGTATCGGTACGTGTGTCCTTCGCGACGAGGTTTGTTACGGTGATCACCTTCGATCCGGCATCCCAGGAAAATCCACTGCCATCGCCATCGAAGCATACGCAGAGGTCGCTGGTGATGGCGCTGTCGCTGAGGAGCGGCAGGGTTGTGCTGGTTCCGGTCCCGTCACTTGCGGTATAGGTCACGGTAAAGCCCCGGTTCGCAGTACCCGTCCCGGTCGTGCCAGTGTCCGCGCCATTCGTGCCATCGTCTGCACCATCCGTGCCACCGGCTACATCATCTGTGTCACCGACTGCGCCATCCGTGCCACCGACTGCGCCATTCGTGCCACCGGCTGCTGCGTTCGGGTCGGTCGCCGCTGTGCTCGATGCGGTGCCCGGACTCAGCGTGATCGTCTGTTCACCGCTGTTCAGGTTCTGAAAGCTGATCCCGGTCCCGTTAACCACGATGTTCTGCGGGTCCGCGAACGCGAGCTGGTCCTTCATCAGGGTGATGGTGGTGGTCAATGCTGTCTGCGCGTTTGCATGTGCGACGACTTTACGGTACACCCGCTGTACGGTTGCAGCGCCGGTCGTGATGATGATGCCGACGAAGCCCATGATGAGCACCGTGGCGAGCATCTCCGTCAGCGAGAATCCCTGCCGCTTATTCAGTTTATGAAGAAGTTTCCGCTTCATCTGTTCTGCTCCATCCGCTTCCATCAGTTCCGTGATGTATACTCAGCGATCGCGAAACGCTCGATGTCACTCGTGCTGGTACCGCCCGGCTGATTCGTGGCATAGTTTACATCTATCTTTCCATCTTTATGCTTGTTACTGATACCATAACGCAGCTCAGCATCACCCGTATGTTTTATGGTCACCGTACCGGTTCCGGTTTTGATTCCGTCTGCTGCCCCGCCGGTTCTGGTTTCACCTGCGCCTTCTGTATCCGCAGTCATCGCCTCTTCCATCTTCGCTTCGCCGTCATAATATGCGTCCATGATGCGCTCACTCTTCTGCAGTATACGCTGGGAAGAGGTGATCATGCTGGCGAAGAGGATCATCGCGGCCGCGGCGATCAGCACGGATACCAGGGTCTCGGTGATGGTTTCACCCTTTTTACTTTTCAGTTTGTTCTTTAACTTACCAGACATCTGTACTCGTATCCTTCGTGATCTGCGGGTTTCCCCAGGTGACATAGCTGTGCCGCGTTACAGAAGTGCTTTCCGTGGTTATGGTTCCTTCTGTATCTTTGGTCGTGGTCGCGCCTCTTTCTGTATTTATGGCTGTGTTTCCACTTCCATCCTCTGATGCATCATGCTTTGTGTCTGTCTGCACTGAACCTTCCTTTGCATCCAGTGTCAGCATCAGGCGATATTCATTGCCCTGCTTTTTCACACTGGCGTCCAGGTGGTTTTTAATATACGCCTTGATATTTCCCTGTCCGTTCATGACGATACGGACATCGACCGGAAGGGAGCTGGTAGTAGTAAACTCGCCCAGATTTGCTGTTATAGTGAAGGTATCGGTATAGATGTGATCCGTACCATTCATCAGTGCGCTGGTGAATACCTCCTGAGCGGCGTCGTAATTTTCTTCGCTGATGAGGCCCTTCGATAAATCATTTTTATTTCGGATCGCGGACGCATCGTTCCTGTCCTTCATGTCGTCCACGGTCGTCAGCGCACCGGTTCGTTTGTTTTTGTTTGCCGAAGTATCCGCGGTAGTCGTGGTATTCTTCAGGGCATCTAATAAAAAGAAGTGATCTGCAGTCCCGTTAAAACTTTCAAATTTCGTCGCCGAAGGAATCGCCATTCCAGTCGTCGCTGACGAAATCACCGCCCCGGTGGTCTTATCCTTCAGATGCTCAAACACCGGTTCCGAATAGCTGTACTCGGTCTTCGTCGTTTCTTCCACGACTTTGATATCTTTACCGTTCTCATCCTTCTCTTTTTTTTCTGTTCGGGTGGTGGTGACGGTCTTCGTCTCCGTCTGTCCGACCGAGATCGTCTGTCCGTCGATTTCATCCCGCAGCAGCTTCGCTGCGGATACCACGGCGTAGTAGTTCTGGTCGCTGGCCTGCAGCTCCGCGAGTCGTCCGGTGCTGGTCGTGGCTGCGGCGAGGATGACGGAGCCGGCGGCTGCGCACATGATAAAGAAAAGGAGCGCGACGGTGAGGGTTGCGCCGCTTCGATCATGTAATTTCCGCTGCACTGTCTTCATCGCTGCTCTCCTTTCTGTAAAGCCATACTAGAATCCCGCGCCTGCGGCGATCTTATCTGCCGCATCGCCGGCGAGGGACTCAGCCATCGTCTCGAGCCTGCTCTGTGCGAGGTCGAGTGAGGCGTTGCCGAGGCCGACATGGCTGCTCTGCACCGCACTGCCGTCACTCGTAGTTAGGCCGTTCGTGGTGGTCGCACCGTTCAGGGTCTCATAGAAGGTGACGCTCATGCTGCCGCTGATCGTCGAGTTCTCGAGGTTCGCATACTGCTGCATCTTATCGGAATCAGCGCCGACGCTGATATCCGTGATGAGGCAGCGGTACGCACAGTCATGCACCTGCTGGATGATCCGGCGCGCGATCTGATAATTCGTCGCCGTGAAGCTGATATGGATCGTCCGGCGCACGGCATCATCGGTCGCTACCGGCTGATCGAAGCTGAAATTGAACCCCGGCGCCGGCGCGAAGATCGTATTCGGTGCGGCCGACTCCGCCTTCAGATTA
>CABTMH010000014.1 GCA_902485915.1 uncultured Oribacterium sp.
ATAAAAAAGGACGAAAACCGACCGGATTCCTATATTTTGTGTTTGATTCCGGGATGGTAGAATTGAGATAGGGCAATGCAGAAATCGAGGAATCTGCTCGATTGCGAAAGTCGGCAATGTAGAATTTAAGAAATTTTCCTGATTGTGAAAACCGGCAATACAGAAGTTGGAAAGTGGGACACTGTCATGCTGAGAAAGTTGAATTGTTTTTTAAACATCATTATCGGTTCATTCATAGGAGTTTTCATTGGGTTAGGAATTTATAAGTTCTGGCATTTTAAAACCTATCCAAATTTATATGCCATGCAGTCTGCGCCGTGGTACATAGAGTTACTGTTATATGGTTCCATGGTGGCTGTTGTGGTGGTTGTCTGTTTTGTGCTTAGAGTAATCATACGACGCAGGATGAAGAAGGAGTGAGCTATATGTTTACGCTGTTTGAGTTTATGTTTCCGATTATCTTCGTGATGGTTTTCGGCATGATCATCTTCCAGTTTGTGACAGGAATCGGAACATGGCATAAAAACAATCAGTCACCGCGTTTGTCGGTGAGTGCAACCATCATCGCAAAGCGTGAAAATATCACACATCATAGCCATGCAAATGCGGGTGACCTGTCTGGAGCGCATGGCTTTCATTCGACTTCAAGTACCAGCTACTATGTCATGTTTCAGGTAGAGAGCGGTGACCGGATGGAACTACAGGTTTCAGAAAGAGAATATGGAATGCTGGCGGAAGGAGACATCGGAAAACTAACTTTTCAGGGAACGAGATACTTGTCATTTGAGCGCGCGTGATTCTGGAGGTGATAACATGAAAAAACGATTTATAACGTTCGGACTTGTCTGCTTGCTTATGACCGGCTGTCAGGCTGTTCACGAGACGATACCGGAAACAACTACGATTGCGCCTATAGATTATGCACATGAAGAAACAGAGACACATAACGAAGAACGTGCAGAAGATGCATCGGCACCAGAAAAGTCGCTGAAAGTCGGAAGTTCAAAAGGAAATCCAGAGGGTGTAGTACTCTATTCGTCGTGTCCGTTTACTTATGGAGATACAGACTGGAAACTTCAGACACTTGTGCAGGAGGACATGCTTATCGACGGAGCGCTGACGATGGATGACCGGAATCGTTTCCTGATACAGGCTGTTTCCGGCGATGCTTCCTACATCTTTTTGGATGAAATGATTCAACTCGGGGTGCCTGAGGCAGACGTATGGGTGGATGAACAGGGCAAACTGCATATCGTACTTCGGGATGTACGAACAGCCAGATACAGAGTGACAGATTTTGTTTTTGATCCTGCAGAAAAGGAATTCATCGGCACGGATGTCCTGGATGGTGAAGGGGTTAATTATATCGGGACGACAAGAATGTGAGCGATTACGAAATGTTGTAACATTTATATTTTTTGTTATGGAGGAGGCGATGGATAAGATTAGAAGCTTGAACCTTTTTCAAAAGGTGATCCTTTTTATCATGCTTGGTATGACGCTGATATTTACTGCTGTCTATACGGTGACACTTTCGAGAGTCGGATTTCAGTTTCAGAATACTATCTTTGTTCTAGGTGAAGGTGATCATGGTACCTTATATACTGGAAAAATGGGAGGCAAGAAGGCAGAATTCATGGTGTCCGATGACAAGACGGTTCTATTTCAGCTGGGCGAAAAAGTGTATGGACCGTATTCTGTTAAAGAAGATCCCGGTGCGATTCCGCAAGAGAATGAGCTGACGGATTATATCAAAGGTGTTGAAATTTTCAGAGGAGACAAACGAATATTTAGAGGGAGTTACCTGCAGATTGATGAGTTTGTCTGGATAGATAATGAAGATGGAACGCCTGCGAACATAGGTGTTACGTACACGACGGATAACGGATCAACGAGAGATATGAATGGCGATATTGTGGATCCTTATGAACCATCAATTTCTACGATTCTCGAACTTGCATATGGACCGAAATTGACGCACAAGGGCTCGTGGAATGCATGGTTCTGGGCGGTGCTTGTTTGCATCTTAAATACGCTGTCAATGTTATTTGCGGAAGAGCTGTTTCGCTGGAATCTATCATTTCGCATACGTAGTGTTGAGCATGCAGAGCCATCGGATTGGGAAATCGCGAATAGATATATCAGCTGGGGCGTTTTGACTGTCATGGCAATGGTACTATTTCTGACAGGATTGCAGTGAGATAACATTCATAGGGACATTTGTTGGATTGGAAAACATAAAACAGAGTGTCGCGGAGGTGATAACATGAAAAAGCTAATTATAACGCTCGGGATTGTCTGCTTGTTTATGACCGGCTGTCGGACAGAGCACAAGCCGGCGTCAGAATCAAGCACCGTTACCCCTACAGGCTATTCTTCCGAGGAGGTACAGCGTCTCTCTCTTTTTTATGATGGCTCTCTATATTTGTACAATGCCACCGGCTTCGATCTTCCAAAAGAAGAAAGCTGGGAGATTTTAGGTCAGGTGGCTTCTGTGAATAATTTGGAGTTTCCCACAGAAGATTTCTGTGGAACTCACTTGAATGTGGGCCAGGAAATTTATTGGGAACCGTCAGAACCGCAAAAATTGTATGTAAAATATGATTCTGGTTTCGCACTTTTTGAATCAGCGGTAAATAACAAAGAAAGTGTAGAAGATGCATCGGTAGCAGCAAAGGATCTGAAAGCCGGAAGTTCAAAAGGAAATCCATCAGTTGTCAAAATGGATTATGGCACATCCTCTATATATTCTAAAGCGGATATGGATGCAGCGATAAAGATTATAATGAAAGAGTTCGAAGCATTTGAAGGCTGCGAATTACACAGTCTTTCGTATGCATCGGATGAAAAGTGCAACACGGCAGAGAATATCGCCTGGATGAATCAATGTAAAGCAAAGGATGATCCGGAAGTGTTTACGCAATGCATCGCATTTGACAGCAGCTTTCACTCGCCGAAGACGGATTCCGGGGCCTGGAATCCAGATGAGGAGTATACCGACTGGTACTGGTGGCTTGCGCGAAGTGATGGTGGAGAATGGAAGCTGATGACTTATGGATATGCGTGATGATTTCTAAAACAGACAAAACGAACCAACAAAAGAAATACTGGACAAGGTATACATAACCGGTTAAAAATCAATTGTTCATTCTATTGAATTGTATAAAGAACATATTTCGTACAAAACCATCATAAATGGCTAAATACCGTCATTTTCGAGAGGTAAGTGCAAGTGTTCATCACTTTAGAGTTACGATAGAAAAGCAGGAAGAGAAATCGGGATTTAACGAGGAGGTAATGATTATGAGTAGAAATATAAAAGGTGGTTTTTTAACATTAGGTGGTGTTGTTGGTATTGTAGGAATGAT
>CABTMH010000015.1 GCA_902485915.1 uncultured Oribacterium sp.
ATGAAGGTTCCGATCATCGCACCGATGACAGTCGCCATGATGATGACGATATAGGCCGGGTTCGTGAAGACCTTTGCGTAGTCCGTGAGGTTTGTACCGATACCAACGGTGATCATCAGTGGGAAGGACATATACTTTACGAAGAACTGCTGCATGCCTCTTGCGCCGGCCTTTACGTTTTCCGGCAGGATATTCGTCATATTCAGAATCGCCATCAGGATGACCATGAAAGCGAAGGTGTGAATACTGAAGCCGAGGTTTGCGTGGTTGATGATGGAGATGTGCTTCGCGTAGAGGTTTGCTACATTGAAGCATACGACACCAAGTGCGAGGCCGGTTGCGTAGTCGGCAGCGGTCGGCTTTACTTCGCTTGCCTTCGTGGTGACATTTTCTTCACCTTCCATGAGACGACCATTACCCGTCATGGATGGCTTGATCTGGCCGAGCTTGTTCAGCAGCGCAGACATGAAAACGGCGCAGAGATTGCCAATGCTGATGATCGCAAAGGCAGATGCATACCAGGAGGAAGCGTCCCCGCCAGTAGCGGCAGCCCACATCTTGCTCATCGGTGTGATGCCGGCACCGTTACCACCACCCATAACCGGGATTGCATAGGTGGCGATCGCTTCGACGGCGCCTACACCAGTGATCGCACCGACGAGTCCGGCCAGACCGAGAGCACCGGCGATACCAGCGATGATCGTCGGAATGAAGCCGGCGAAGGACTTGATCAGCATCTTACGGTCGACCGAGAGTACGGAGCCGGTGATCAGGACGAGAATGTAGAGATCAAGGAAACCGGTGGAACCGTTGAAGGTATTGAGGGCTTCCATCGAGCCTTCACCGATCAGGTGGAAGGTGTTCATCGCACCGGCCACGAGGCAGGAGAAGAGCATGCCTCCACCGAACCAGGTCTTCCAGACCGGGATGTGATCACCGACCCAGCCGAGCAGGGTGCCGATGATCATCGCGAAGGCGAGTGCACCGACCATGTTGGTCAGCATCCAGTCATTGGCTGCCATTACCATCATCAGTACACTGAATATAAGGTACATCCACAGAGGGAACCCAAGGATCTTCGTTTCTTTTAACGTATTCACAGTAAATCCTCCCAAAGAGTGATACAGATTTTTTAAAGCACTTTCAATTACCGGTAAATTTGATAAACGAATTGTACAAAATATGATGTTGATTGTGCAAGATTGTGGCGATGGCGATTCTTCTTTTGGACGATAACCATCTGGAATGGACAGAGTGCCATAAAACAGAAAAAGAAGCATTCGCCCTGTTCTGCGATTTGAACGACGAATGCTTCTTCCTTTTTCGTTATGAACCTGATTCCAAAACGTTATCGATTTTTCGCAGATGCGCTGATCATGTAGCGCCAGACGATTTCTGCGGAAGGGGATAAGCTGCGGCCCTTCTTTCGGGCGACGATGACATAACGATACAGAGGCTCCCCTTTGATCGTGCCATAGACCGGGTTTTCACCAGTCGATGAATTACGGATCGTCGTGTGTGGCAGCAGGGCGATGCCACAGCCACTGCAGGCGACGAGATAGCGTGTATCGACATAATCGATGCGCTGCGGATGGATCGGTGTGATGTGATATTTCCTGAAAAACGAATTTTCAGCATCATACAGCCCCTGGCCTGGTGTTGCCAGAAGATAGCGGAGCGCCGGATTACGGAAACGACTGATGTCGATCTCAACCGGATGCTCGAGTGAATTATCGGAGATGTCCAGATCTTCCAGAATCGGTGATTCTCTCGGGATGACAAATACGAGCGGGTCCTCCTGCACCGGCATGTACTCGATGCTTTCAGAGTGGACCGGCTCTGTATAGATCGCGAGATCAACGGATTCGTTCTCCAGATCGTCTTCACACTGCTGGGAGCTGCGATTCAGGTAATCGAGCTGTATTTCCGGATGGGCCAGCATGAACGGCGCCGCCTGTGCACCAGCATAGGCACCACCACGATGCGTCGTGGCAATCAGCACCGGCTCAGACGGAAGCTGGTTAAACTGGCGAAGGTTGCCCATCATTTCATCTTCAAGCTGCACATAGCGACGCGCAAAATCAAGAAAAATCTCCCCCTGCGGTGTCACACTGATCGGACTGTGCGTACGGTCAAACGGTGCGAAGCCCAGCTCCTTCTCGAGCTTGTTCAGCTGTTTCGTGAGTGCCGGCTGCGAGATAAAGAGATGCTTCGCAGCCTGCGTGATATTTCGGCATTTTTCTACCTCGAGAACATAATGGAAAATGCTTGTATCCATGGAAACCTCCGGAATAGATGTCTTAACAGTAGTATATCAGAATCTGAGTGAAAAGTATCCGGGGATCAGGTAAGCGCAGATAGTCCAAAATTGAAATCCGAAA
>CABTMH010000016.1 GCA_902485915.1 uncultured Oribacterium sp.
CCTCGATGTCATCCGTCTGCATGCGCAGGATGGTGTCGATTTCGTGACCCTGCACTGTGGCATCACACAGAAGACCATCGAGCAGATCCGTAAGCATCAGCGTAAGATGAACATCGTCAGCCGTGGCGGAAGCCTCGTGTTCGCATGGATGAGTATGACCGGTCAGGAGAACCCGTTCTACGAGTACTTCGACGAGATCCTCGATATCTGTGAGGAGTATGATGTCACCATCTCCCTCGGTGATGCCTGCCGTCCGGGCTGTCTCGCGGATGCGACCGATGTATGCCAGATCGAGGAGCTCGTACGTCTCGGTGAGCTCACGAAGCGTGCATGGGCACATAACGTTCAGGTCATGGTCGAGGGCCCGGGCCATGTGCCACTGAACCAGATCGCTGCAAACATGGAAGTGCAGAAGACCCTCTGCATGGGCGCACCGTTCTATGTTCTCGGACCGCTCGTGACGGATATCGCACCGGGGTATGATCACATCACGGCAGCCATCGGTGGTGCGGTCGCTGCGATGAACGGCGCCTCCTTCCTCTGCTATGTCACACCGGCAGAACACCTCGCACTTCCGAATCTCGATGATGTAAAGCAGGGCATCATCGCTTCGAAGATCGCGGCCCACGCAGCGGATATCGCGAAGGGGATCCCGCATGCGCGTGACATCGACGATCAGATGGCCGATGCACGGAAGGCCCTGGACTGGGACGCACAGTTCGAGTGCGCACTCGATCCGGAGACCGCGAAGAAGATCCGTAACGACCGTCTCCCGGAGGACGACCACAGCGATACCTGCAGTATGTGTGGTAAGTTCTGTGCTGTCCGCAGCATGAATAAGGCCCTCGCCGGTGAGCATATCGACATTCTGTGATTTCACGTCTGTTCCGAGTAGTAATCTCAGAAGCCGGCCCTTGCCGGTGAGCACATCGACCTTCTGTGGTTTTCACTTCTATTCCGAATGGTGATAGCAGAATCCGGTCGAAAGCATTGACGTCAGCACTTCGTGGTGATAAAGTAAAACAAATTCCAGCAGGGAAGTAGGAATTAACCCCGCCGGGAAATTCTTTCAGGAGGAAACGCACATGACGTTCAGAAGCAACCGTAATATGAATACATGTTGTTGCTGTTGCTGCTGTATGGCTTGCCATAGGGCGTCTTTGATGTGCGTTGAAGTTCATCCGGGAAGATAGGATCCATGTAGAGATAGAGGATCTGTTTTGATTGGGACGAAGAGGACTCGCACATCGCGGGTCCTTTTTCTTTTTCACGAAGGAGCAAAAGTTTGGATTTTCAGTTTATTCAGCAGTACATTCCGATGTACGTCGAGGCTGCACGGCTGACACTTGCGATCGGTGCCCTGGGCATCGTGCTTTCCATCATCGTCGGCATCCTGTGCAGCGCGGTCGAGTACTACCGGATCCCGGTGCTGCGCCACATCGTTTCTGTTTACGTCGAGCTCAGCCGCAACACACCGCTGCTCGTACAGCTCTTTTTCCTGTATTTCGGTCTCCCGAAGATCGGTATACGCTGGTCTGGGGAGCTCTGCGGTATCGTCGGACTGGCCTTTCTCGGCGGCTCCTACATGACGGAAGCCTTCCGTTCCGGTCTCGAAACCGTCGAGCCGATCCAGAAGGAATCCGCATTGAGCCTCGGGATGACCCCAGTGCAGACGATGTGGAGTGTCATCCTCCCACAGGCCATGGCCGTCTCGGTGCCATCCCTCGTGGCGAACGTCATCTTCCTTCTGAAGGAAACCTCCGTGTTCAGCGGCATCGCCCTGGCGGACCTCATGTACGTCGCGAAGGACCTCATCGGTCTCTACTATAAGACCCCGGAAGCCCTCGGCATGCTGGTCATCGCCTACCTCATCATCCTGCTTCCGATTTCCATCCTCGGAACCATACTTGAAAGGAGGCTGCGCTATGCTGGATTCGGCCATTAATCACTTTGCCAATGCGTTCGGCCTCGAGCTTCTGCACTTCGCGGACAGCTTCCGTGGCCTCGGGATGAAGCTGCTGGCCGCCGCCACACCGGAGGCCATCGCGGCAGCACAGGCGGCCGCGGACCAGAAGAAGGCACCGGCGATCTCGATCCTGTTTAAGGGGAACAACTTCATCCGACTGCTGGGCGGACTGTGGGTGACCATCCGGATCTCCCTCATCGCCGTACTGATTTCCATCCCGCTGGGCATCCTCTTCGGTATGCTCATGACGAGGAAGCATCCGGTCACGAAGGCACTGAGCCGCGTGTACCTCGATTTCATCCGTATCATGCCGCAGCTGGTGCTGCTTTTCATCGTGTACTTCGGTACGACCCGGGCCTTCGGAATCAATCTTTCCGGTGAGCTCAGTGCCGTCATCGTCTTCGTCCTCTGGGGCACCGCGGAGATGGGAGACCTCGTACGAGGCGCCCTCATCAGTATCCCGAAGCACCAGTACGAGAGCGCAGCGGCGCTCGGGATGACCCCGCTGCAGACCAGTCTCTACGTCATCATCCCGCAGACGCTCCGTCGCCTGATCCCGCTGGCGATCAACCTGATCACCCGTATGATTAAGACCACCTCCCTGATCGTCCTGATCGGCGTCGTGGAGGTCCTGAAGACTGGACAGCAGATCATCGACGCGAACCGCTTCGCC
>CABTMH010000017.1 GCA_902485915.1 uncultured Oribacterium sp.
AATGGACAAACAAAGCATCAATATCTAAAAATCAGACAAAGGATAGCCGTTTGCCTAATCTTTAAACATTAAGGTTTGATATGTCCATTGAAGGGAAGGATGGAAAATGCTATGAAAAAACTATAGAAAAAGCCGGGTGATGTTCTCACCCGGCTAAGCTGTTACTGTGAATCACGCGGCAGTTTCCGCGATCGGTCCCGCTTCCGTCGTCTGTGGCGGTGCGACCGGGCCGGCATTTTCCGTCTCCTTCACGGAGCTGCTGCCTGGTTCCTCGCTGTGCCGACTTGTCTCCTTCACGGACGAATCACTCTGATCGCTGCTGTCATTCTTTCTGTTCGATGTTTTATCCGAATCCTCCGTCTTATCGGAAGCACCCGGTTTTTCCGAAGGCTCGTCCTTCTTCGATTCCTCGCCCTTCGAAAGCTCCTCGATGGTGCTCTCCTCTTCCGTCGTCTGCTCGTCCGCCGTCACTTCCGTGGATTCGAGCGTCGTTTCGCTCTCTGCTGCAGCGGCCGTTTCCGGTGCTGCCGTCTCCACAGCCGCAGCCTGATTCTGACCACTGTTTCCAGAATTTCCGCTGTCACCGCTGTTTGCTGCTGCCTCCGGTGCCTTCGTCACACCGGTGCCGCCACCGATCTTCGGGATGTCTGCATTGGCCAGCTCCCCGATGCCGGTCTTCTTCTGAATGTGTGCGGAAATCTCCTGCACCTTCGCACTCGGCGTGTAGCCGGCCGCATCATCGCCATACAGGAACGGGTGCAGCTGCGCTACGTTTGATGCGAGCGTCGCCGGCACGACGACGTTCATCTTACCGACGTTTGTGGTATCACGTGAGAACGGGAAGCCGACCGCGTTCTGAATATTATACTTCTTCACGGTCTTCGCGATATCCAGGATATCATCCGCACCGATACTCGTCTGGATATCCGGCATGACCGTCATCGCCGTCGCCACCAGCGTCTTCTTGCTGGCCGCCTTCGCCTTCTGCATCGCGAGCTCCAGCACCTTCCGCTGACGCGCCGTACGGTTGAAATCGGTATCCATCAGACGAAGACGTGCATACGCGACGGCCTGTACACCATCGAGGTGGTTCATGCCGCTGTGCTCGAGCTGCACGGATCCGAGCCCCGTACCCTGTACCGTCTCCGTGATAAACGCATTGATATATGCGAATTCCTTATCGCTGATATCGAGATCGACGCCACCGAGCACATTGAGGCCCTCGGCGACCGCCTTCCAGTTGAAGGTCACATAATCATCGATGTCGAGATCGAAGTTCCGGTTCAGTGCCGCGATGGCCTGCTTCGGACCACCCTTGAAGTACGCCTCGTTGATCTTATGGTACTTTCCTTCATCATCGATCTGAAGATACGTATCGCGGTAAACCGACGTGAGGTTCACATCCCCCGTCTTCCGGTTGATGCTCGCGAGCATGATGACATCACTGAGCGCCCCGGCCCCGAGATTTCCGTCACGCGAATCGACACCAAACACCGCCACCGTCCAGTACGTCGACTGACCGAGTGATTTCACGGCACTGCAGCCGAAGAAGCCGCCAATGATGACGATCAGCACGAGGATACCGGCCATCACACGACGGCCCCAGTTCGCCCGTTTCCTCCCGCGTGCCCGCCGCGGCGCGTTCCCGGCCCCGGCAGAAGCGCTCGTGCGCAGTCCCTGCGCAGTGGTCGACATATCATGATTCATTCGCGTATTCCCGTTCCGTCTGCTCTGCGCACCCGCATACATCGCATCGTCTATACGACGCCCCTGCGCAGTGGTCCGCTCCGCCGCACGGTCATATGCACCGTCCGTGCGATGCGTTTGACCTGCGCCACTCATCGGAGAAGTCGCCGCATCCGCGTATGCGCTGTCCTCATCCTCCTCGAAGCTCGCCTCGACACGACTCGTCCGGTAGCGAAGCTCCTCCATCCGCTGCTGCGCTGCACGAGACGGCGCTGTCCGCCGCGGCGGACGCGCACCACCCTCACGACGCGGCGCGATATTCGGCACCTCAAGCCCGCCCTGATTACTCTGATGTTCGAAATCCTGATTATTCATATGCATGCATCATCTGCACTGTCCCATAGACAGAAGCGATGATCCTTTCTCCCGCTGTTCCGGGTTATTCGATGAGTTGTCATGTACATGATGACTCATGTAGAACGCTGTCAAATGTCCGCAGTCTTCACGCTATGTGTCATAGCCATATAGCTTGAAGTGAACATATCCATTGGCTTCATAAATACGACGGCATTATAGCAGAGGGCGGAGAAGAAAAAAAGCAAATTAACTTCTTTGTCACGATAAATTAATAAAGATCGGTACTGTTCACTCGTCAACCGGCTTCCCGATACGCCGCTCCGGCCCCTGCCTCATCAGTAATGAAAAACTTTAAAAAGGCCATCGGCGTATGCCGATGGCCTCATCAGAACCTGTTCAGTTGTGCTTTATGCGATGGTTGCTGTGTTGAGAAGCAGCATGCAGAATACCAGTGCGAAAACGGCGACGGTCTCAGCGACACCGATGACGACGAAGTAGTTCGCAGTACCCTTACCGGTTGCACCGAGTGCATCTGCAGAAGCAGCGGCTACCTTACCCTGGAACATAGCGGAGAAGCCGATCGCGATACCTCCGAAGATACCGACACCGAGGGACAGTGCAGGATCGATGGTGCCTGCATTGTACGCACTCGCGATGAAGTTCATCAGAAGGAAACCGTAGATGGTCTGTGTCAGCGGTGCGCCGGCAAACGCCGTCATGATGAACGGTGCCTGCTTACCCTGTGCATAGCACTTCTTCCATGCGCCTACAGCGGACTGACCGGCGATACCGGTGCCAAATGCGGAACCTAATGCAGAGAGACCAAGTGCTGCTGCCATACCAATAAAAGCGATATTCATAATAATCTCCTTTTTGCTTATCTGAAAAGCTTACTGTTTAATTTTATCGTTTAATCTGAACGGGTTGTACGCGATACCGGTCCACTCCAGTCCTACCTGTCCGGAGAACTCGAGCACGTTCAGACGTACACCATGTACAACGACAGAAAGAATACACATAACGATATTGATGACGTGTCCGATCAGTACGATCACGACGGCAGCAATCATCAAAGGTCCATGTGCAAGACCTGCGGCCATGTTGTTAAAGCTCTGAGCGATCGCGAGTCCCGCCATGCCTACGGCGAAGAGTCGGATGTAGCTCATGATGTTACCGAAGCAGCTGATCGTGTTCAGGAAGACGGTAAACGCACCGCCTAAGCTCGAAGCGATACCTGCGCCGATGCTCTTGCCCGGTGCCATGCCGTTCGTAAAGAGAACCAGTACGAAGCCGATGGCCACCGCTGCAACGACTGGTGTCAGCGGAAGCTGCTCGTGTAGTACGAGGTAGAGTGCCAGAAGGTACATGCCACAGATGGTAAACAACCATCCGATATCGGACAGGAAGCTGAGATCCTTCTCTTCCATCTTCTTCTTGACGGCGAGGAGGCTGCCGAGCTCCATCTGCATCGCACCGATGGTGAAGGAAAACTTCATCATGTTGTTTTGCTGCAGTGCGGCCGGTACATCGAAGTACTGCGGATAGTTCGCGAAGCCCGGCAGAACCAGTGCGCGGAGGAACGGAACCTTCATCGCAGATTCCATACCGAACCAGGTACCGGTGATGGCACCCCAGATCACGGTTGAGATCGACAGTACCAGAAGCAGGAAGCCTGTGGTGTCGATCCTGCCGCTCTTTTTAATCATCACGATGGTGCCGATCAGGAACAGGAGGCCGTAGCCGCCGTCTCCGATGATCATCGCGAAGAACAGTGCGAAGAACAGCAGGAACCAGAGTGAGATATCTGTCTCATAGTATCCAGGCAGGATGCCCAGCATATCATAGAGCGGTTTGATCAGCTTGCTGACCCGGTTGTAGCGAAGCTTCGTCGGGATGTGTTCATCGTCGGCGGAAACCTCGTCGATCGCGTATGCCCAGTGATTCTCGCGGGCCCCTTCCTTGAACTGGTCGAGGTAGATCTCCGGGATGTAACCGGACAGCCATACGAGCTGCGTATCGCCTTCCGCGGTTTCGCTTGCGGAGGAGTACTCCTCTTCGTTCTGCGCATCGAGCAGCTTCTGATGGAAGCTGTTTTCATGAAGCGCCGCCTTTTTCAGGAGCGCATCACAGGCTGCCTGTGCCTGCTGGCAATCCGCGATATCCTGCTGCAGCTCTGCGAGTCCCTTTTCCGGAAGCGTGAATTCATTCGCGTTATAGTTCATCGGGAGTGGACCGATCACGGCGATGGTATCTGCCTTATCGACCGATGCGAGACGAAGAACCCGGAGGTTCTCGTCTGCCATGATCGCTGCGCATACATCCTTATCCACACGGTAGAAATGGAGGTCGTAGCCGAGCTTCTGAAGCTCGCGGACGTCCTTCGGTGAGAACTGTCCCCATGGCTCGATGCGTTCCATCTCCGTGACATCGGCGGTGATCTGCTGTGTCAGCTGATCCTTCTTCGCGAGTGCGTTCCGAACCTCCTGGTACAGCTGCTCGAAGGTCTCATCCGAAAGAAGTGCCGGTGCTTCGCCTGCAGCAGCTTTCTTCGTATCCTTGTTTTCCGGCAGATAATCCTGAAGCTTCGAGGAGACACGCGCGAGCTCTGTGAAGCGCTCACTCGCGGCCTGACTCGCCTGCTTCTGCTCTGCCAGATGGAGAAGTCCCAGGGAACGGAGCCCCTCCAGCATGTCATCTTTATGTTCAGCGGTGGTCACGACGTGAACCATTTTCATCTTTTCTATCATCGTCCTGCCTCCACCAGTTTTTTCTTTGCGATCTTGCCGCGTACGACAGCGGCTGTCTGCTGATCACCGAGGTAAACACCGATGATACGGATGTTTTCCTTAGCCTCCGGTATCTTGACCTTCTCGAAGAGGTTTACACGCTGGGATGTGGAACGAAGTTCCTTCTCCAGAAGCTCCACCTGCTTGCGAAGGGTTGAAACCAGCGCATCCAGACGCGCGATCTCACGCAGCTTGATCAGTGCAGTGTCCACCCATAAAGGGTAATCATCCACGTTATAGGAGATGTCCTTGAAGGTCAGCTCCCTGAAGGCCGGGATTTTTACACCGGCGACATTTTCGATGCCGGATATCACCTTATCCGGCTGTACCAGAGTGTCCAGCTGTTTCTCTGTATCAAACAGCGTGTTCTCTGAGAATACAGCTACCCAGTCATCGAGATCGCCGATCATCTGCTCCCGCTCCACTTCCTTCGCGGCCAGATCGTCCTTCACCTGCATGATGACGGACTGCAGCTGCTGTTTTTTCAGCTGCAGGGTCGGCAGGTAACGCTGATACTCTTTCAGGTGATCTTTCTGCACTTTCTGTTCATTTTTCGTGAGTTTGATCGCCATTGACTGCTCCTTTACTGATCCAGCTTCTTCGGCCATCTCTCCTTGATCAGGCTGGTCTTCAGACCTGTCTCGTTCGGCTCGAAGCACTCCGCGAGGATTTCCCAGCCGAGATCCAGTGCCTTCTCGAGAGGAATGTTTACACTGAGATCCATCAGCTTCGATTCGAAAAGCTGACCATACTTGAGGAGCTTATCATCCCAGGAGCTCATCGCGAAGCCCATGGACTTCTTCTCCAGACTCTCCTTGTACTGTGCATAGAGCTTGATCATACCATCCATCAGTGCACGGTGGTCGTCACGGGTACTGCCGTTGACGTTCTGCTTTAGTCTGGACAGAGAACCGAATGGCTCGATATGCCCGTTTCGAAGATAGAACTGACCCTCGGTGATGTAGCCGGTGTTATCCGGTACCGGGTGGGTGACATCATCGCCAGGCATCGTGGTTACACCGAGAATCGTGATGGAACCTGCGCCATCGATATCCACGGCCTTCTCGTAACGGGATGCGAGCATACTGTAGAGATCGCCCGGGTAACCTCGGTTCGAAGGTACCTGCTCCATCGTGATCGCAAGCTCCTTCTGCGCATCGCAGTAGCTCGTCATATCCGTGAGAAGTACGAGCACCTTCTTGCCTTCGAGGGCGAACTGCTCTGCGACGGCGAGGGACATATCCGGAACCAGTGTACTCTCTACGGTAGGATCCGCTGCGGTATGAATAAACATAACGGTGTGACTCATCGCGCCACCCTTCTCGAGGGTGTCACGGAAGGTCAGGTAGTCATCATACTTCAGGCCCATACCGCCGAGCACGATGACATCAACCTCTGCCTGCAGTGCGATACGCGCAAGCAGCTGGTTATACGGCTCTCCGGAGATGGAGAAGATCGGAAGCTTCTGGCTCTCGACGAGGGTGTTGAACACATCGATCATCGGAATACCGGTACGGATCATGTGCTTCGGAATCACACGCTTCGCCGGGTTAAAGGATGGTCCGCCGATATCAACCATGTTTTCGGTTAATGCAGGACCGTTGTCTCTCGGAACACCGGCACCGTTAAAGATACGGCCGAGCAGATGCTCTGAGAAGGAAACCTGCATCGGTCTGCCGAGGAAACGCACCGGGTCGTTCGTACTGACACCCTGTGCACCGGCAAATACCTGGAGGGATACGAGATCCTTATCCAGCTTAATTACATTCGCGTAACTGTCACCGACCAGTGCGAGGTCTCCGTTTCGGATGCCCTCTGCGCGGACGGTCACGACGTTACCGACGATTGACTCAATTTTTGTATATACTTTCTGCATAAGACCTCCTAAGCGATTGCCTTTGATTTATAGAAATCAGCGATCTTATTCTTCTGTGCTTCAAAAGCGTCTGAATGGAACTCGGTTCCGTGCCAGTCCAGGAACTCCTGTCTCAGCTGGTTAAAGAAGGAACGAATCTCATCCTTGTCCTCGAGGTCGTACTGCTGCATCAGTGCATCATAAAGAAGATCGAACTCGACACGCTGTCTCTCCGGAGAGTCGGCTGCATCGATCGGATCGAAGGAGTTCTGCTGGAGGTAAACGGCATCGAGAAGCTCACCCTTCTGATAGGTGATGTAATCTTCTGCCGTCGTACCTTCTTCACCGACGACCTTCATCATCTGATTGATTTCGATACTTCTCTTCAGGATACTGCGGCTCTCCTCTACACGATCCATCGCGATGATACCGGTATACTTCGACCAGGATTCCGTCGGATTGATCGCCGGGTACTTACGTGCATCGGAACGCTCACGGGAAAGTCCGTGGAAAGCGCCGACGACCTTCAGGGTGGCCTGTGTTACCGGCTCATCGAAGTTACCGCCGGCCGGGGATACTGTACCGCCGATGGTGACCGAACCGATGGAACCATCCTTCAGACGTACCTTACCGGCACGCTCATAGAAGGCGGCGATGGTGGATTCAAGGTAAGCAGGGAAGGCTTCCTCACCCGGAATCTCCTCGAGACGTCCACTCATCTCTCGCATGGCCTGCGCCCAGCGGGAGGTGGAGTCTGCCAGAAGGAGAACATTGAGACCCATCTGACGATAGTACTCTGCCAGGGTTACTGCGGTATAGCAAGATGCTTCTCGTGCGGCAACCGGCATCGAAGAGGTGTTACAGATGATGATGGTTCTCTCCATCAGGGAACGACCGGTACGCGGATCATCCAGCTCCGGGAATTCCTTCAGGATCTCCACGACCTCACCGGCACGCTCTCCGCAGGCAGCGACGATGACGATATCGGCTTCTCCGTTCTTCGCCTCCATGTGCTGAAGAACGGTCTTACCCGCACCGAACGGACCAGGTACGCAGAAGGTACCGCCCTTTGCGATCGGCAGGAAGGTATCGACACAGCGAAGCTGCATGATCAGCGGCTCATCCGGACGAAGTCTCTCTGCATAGCACCGGATCGGCTGCTTGATCGGCTGTGTAATCACCATGCTGAGCTCCTTCTGCTCGCCGCGGCTGTTCTCGATGACGCAGATGGTGGCCCGCACGTTATACGTGCCCTTTTCCTTGATGGACGTTACGGTCCAGTCATCCCCCTTTAAGGTGAACGGCACCATGATATGGTGGGTGAAGATACCCTCCGGAACGGTTCCGATGGTATCACCGGCCACGACGCGGTCACCTGTCTTTACGCTCGGTGTGAATGCCCAGTCCTTATCCGGAATCGCATCGAGGTATACACCTCTCTGCAGGAAGAAGCCACACTGCTCTGCAAGCTCAGGAAGCGGGTTCTGAAGTCCATCATAGATCTGTGTCAGAAGTCCCGGACCCAGATCAACACTCATCAGCTCACCGGTAAACTCGACCGGATCACCGACCTTGATGCCATTTGACATCTCATAAATCTGCATACTGGCGATACCGTTGTTGATACGAATGACCTCGCCCTTCAGGCGCTTTCCGTCGACGAGGATATAGCCTACCTCGTTCTTACGGACGGCACCGTCGAAGCTTACATTCGCCATGTTACTGTTGATGCCAGTTACATGTCCTGTTATTGTTTCCATAAATGTCTCCCGATATTTCTACTTGTTACAAACTGTAAACGCGCTGCTGCACGACACTGAGCAGGCGACGGAACTCGGCCTGCCCCTTCTCGTGTTCGAAGCTTCTCTGACGCTCGAGCAGCTTCAGCTTCAGCGCATAGCCGAACAGTACATAGTCATCAAACATATGAAGACCTACCAGCTGATCCAGCTGCTGGAATGAGAAATCCAGCATGATCTGCTCAGCCTCCAGCGGATTCTTCGCGGTGAGTGCGGAGCCGACGACCTGTGCCGTCACGTAATCCTTCGAGGAAGGTGCAGGATAGCTCTTTCCGAGCTTCATGCTACGCTGATAATTCAGCTCCTTCGTCATCGCACCGTACACCTGGTTCCACTCCTTTACGAGCGGCCCCTCCGCCGAGTTCAGTGTGAGCTCCGATAGGAGCTTATACGTGCCACGGCTGACGGTGGATTCACATAAATCAAGAAATTCCTGATAGCTGAGTGGCATATCTCCGTCACTCCGGAGTTCCGGCAGGCTCGATATCAGATAATAATAATGCGAAGCCATGAGCAGTACCTCCTATCAGATTTCAAGGTTTCTGAAGTACGGCATCATCATCTCTGCGATCGCATCATCGGTACAGTCGAAGTATCCTGAACCATCTCTGGCTGCCAGACGGAAACCGGCATTGACGCCTCTGGTCGGCTTGATCTCGAGGCCGTTTCGAACCTCATCAGCGAGCTCTGCCTTCAGCTCATCAGATACAGCTGCGACCTCTGCGCTGTACTGCGCTACATCCTCGCCCGCCAGTGCGGCACGGATCAGCTTGCCCAGCGCAGCACCGGACAGCTCCTTTCGGATATCGTTCTTCAGAAGCTTCTCGTATTCCTTCTGAACCTCCGTCTTAAATGAGAGCATGGCGTCACGCTTTGCCTGCTCTGCACTGACCGCGGCACTTTCCTTCATGACTCCGATTTCCTTTTCCGCGTCTGCCTTTGCAGCAGCAGCTTCTGCCTTTGCATCGGAAAGAATTGCGTCTGCTTTTTTACGGGCTTCCGCAATGATAGAGTCAGCTTCAGCGTTTGCTGCATCGACACCCTCTTTGCGAATCGATGTAACCAGATCCTGAATCTGTAATTCCATAGGCCTCCTCCTTGTAAACATAATGAATATTTTGGTGAACCCAATTCAGATAATTATAATTGTTAAAAAATTATTAGTAAAGATTCTTTATGCGAATTTAATATTTCGGAGATTTCTTCCTTTTTCACTGCTGAATTTCGGAAAACATAGTATCTGACTCGGACTCAACACTATGTAACTTACCATACATCGTGTTGATTTCATACATACAAAAAAGATCCTGTGTCATAAATAACACAGGCTCTCTTCTATATACGTATTCGATTCAGCGAGAGGTCTACCTATAGACTTCTATGTGATGCACGGATCGAACAGCGCATCGGAAGCTTCATCCGGAAGCTTTATGCCTCTGGCTTCGTCTCTGCCTTCGGAGCTTCTGCTTCAGCAGCCTTCGGCGCTGGCGCTGCAGCCGGCTTCTTTACAACCGGACGCTTACCGGTGATTGCACCGGTCGGACACTTCTGCGCACAGATACCGCAGTCCTTACAGTTCTCGTTCATAACCGCGAGATCATTCACGATATGGATACCATCGAACGGACAGTTACGCTCACACATACCGCAGGCGATACATCCGGTCGCGCAGGCATCCTTGACTGCCTTACCCTTCAGATGGTTCTGGCAGGCAACATGATGCTTCTTCTTATAAGGAACGAGATCGATGATGTGCTTCGGGCAGGCCTTCATGCAGGCACCACAGGCCACACACTTCTCCTTATCGACGACAGCGACACCGTTTACGATGTGAATCGCATCGAAGGCACAGGCCTTCACGCAGGTACCGTAACCACAGCAGCTGAATGCACATTCCTTCTCGGAACCGTTTGGTACGACCGCAAGCTCGGCACAGTCTGCGATACCGGAATAGTGGTATGCCTGCTTCGCCTTCGAGCAGTCACCCTGGCAGCGTACGAAGGCGACCATCTTGCTGGACTCATCGATCGGCTCTGCCTTGACACCCATCACCTCAGCGATCTTCTCAGCGACCGCAGCACCGCCGACCGGACACTGGGTTACGGCAGCTTCACCGTTAGCGATGGCCTTCGCACAGCCATCACAGCCCGGGAATCCGCAGGCACCACAGTTGTTACCTGGCAGGCACTCTCTTACCTTCGCCTCACGCTCGTCTACTTCAACCTTAAACTTCTCGGAAGCCACGCCCAGGAAGATGCCGATGACTAAACCGACAGCTCCGACCAGGATGGCAGCAACAACGACAAATAATACCATTTTCTCTACCCTCCTATCAAATCAGGCCCTGGAATCCGAAGAATGCCATGGACATCAGGCATGCTGTCAGAAGAACGATCGGTGCACCCTGGAAGGAACGAGGGATATCCTTGTTGCCTTCGAGCACATTCTCACGAATATAAGAAAGAAGGAGAATCGCGAGGGCGAAACCGATACCGATGCCGAGTGCGTATACGATACACTCGATCATGTTAAAACCATAGCTTACGTTGTTCAGTGCGACACCGAGTACGGCACAGTTCGTGGTGATCAGCGGAAGGTAAACACCGAGCGCATCATAGAGGCTCTTCATGTTCTTCTTCATGAACATCTCAACCAGCTGCACGAGTGCGGCGATGAGCAGGATGAAGACGATGGTGTTCAGGAAATCGAGACCATCCGTGATGCCCAGTGCCTTACAGATCGGGGAGCTTGCGCTCATGATGCCCACATAGATCAGGTGGGAAACGATCGATGCCAGTACCGTAACGAAGATAACGGCAGCGCCCATACCCTTGGAAGCGGAGGACTTCTTCGATACACCGAGGAAGGCACAGATTCCGAGGAACTGGGACAGAACGACGTTGGAAACAAGAGAATATTTAATTGCAATTAACAGAAGATCTACCATACTCATGCCTCCTTCACGTCAGCGGCATCTGTGCTCTGGTTATATGCACCGAACACATCGCCGGAGGTTACAAATTCATTCGACTCCTGTCCGCCGTTGGTTGCAGACGGGAGGCCCAGCTTGTTCTGGATCGCGGTCAGGAAAGCGAGCACCAGGAACGCACCTGGAGCCAGAACCATCATACCGATATGGAAATCATCCGGGATGATCTGGAAGCCGAAGATAGAGCCTGCACCGAGGATCTCACGGAATGCACCGAGCGCAACGAGTGCGAAGGTGAAGCCGAGTCCCATGCCGAGTCCATCGAAGAAGGACAGGATCGGAGTGTTAAACAGTGCAAAGGACTCTGCACGTCCGAGGATGATACAGTTTACGACGATCAGCGGGATATAGATACCGAGCGCGCTGTAAATATCCGGTGTATAGGCCTGCATGAGAAGCTGTACGACGGTTACGAGAGATGCCACGACGACGATCTCACTCGGAAGACGCATACGGCCAGGAATCACCTTACGAATAGCGGAAATAAGCATGTTGGACATAACCAGTACGGCGGTCGTGGAAAGACCCATGCCGATCGCGTTGGTCGCACTCGTGGTGGTTGCCAGTGTAGGACACATACCAAGCATCATGATGAAGGTAGGATTTTCTTTAACGATACCGTTATAAATTCTTTCTACATATTTATTCATCTTCTATCCTCCTTCACTTAAGGATGTAATCCTGAACAAACTCAGTAGCGGCATTGACCGTGTTCGTAACCGCGGTCGAGGTGATGGTCGCACCTGAAATTGCATCGATTTCATCCTCACCGGCACCGCCGCCCTTCTTTACAGAGAGCTTCGTACCCTTGCCGGCAAACTGCTCATAGAACGCAGGCTCTGTCGCCTTCTGGCCGAGACCTGCCGTCTCTGGAAGTGTCTCCGGGAAGGAAATACCGGTTACCTTCAGATCAGCATCGACACCGACGACGACGATGACACTTCCACCGTAACCAGCGGCTGAGCCCTTGATGATGTAGCCGGTTTCTGCACCGGATGCATCCTTCGCAGCGACGACAGAAATCAGGGAAGCGCCACCGTTCTCGGCTGCGATCTTTCCATCGCTCTGTGCTGTTGTGAGAGCATCTGCATAGGTCGCATCATCGTACTCCTCTGCCGGCATAACCTGCTTATAGGATTCGATGGTAGAAGCCATATTGATCTCATAGATTTTCTGCTTCGTCATGCCATAGGCACCACCGAGGCAGCAACCGGAAATCAGTGTAATCAGGGCCAGGACAAGCGCGTCCTTCATGAAAGAATCCTTCTTCATTTCTTAGCGCCCTCCTTTCCAAAAGCCTTCGGTACGGTATGCACATTGATCATCGGAACGAGGATGTTGCAGATGATGATGGCATAGGAAACACCCTCTGCGGAGCCACCGAAGAGACGGAACAGTCCGGTCAGGATACCCAGCATCACAGCGAAGATGATCTGGCCGAGCGGGGTGATCGGGGATGTAACATAGTCCGTCGCCATGAAGAACGCACCGAAGATCAGTCCACCGGCGCAGAGTTCACAGGCGAGATAGTAAAGGTCGAAGCCGTGACCACCGAAAAGCAGGGTGAAGACGGCCACTGTTCCGATGTAGATCAGCGGGATCTTCGGAGAAATCACCTTACGGATGATGAGGTATGCAGCACCGAGCAGCACGCAGAGCTTCGAAACCTCACCGATGGTTCCAGGGATACGTCCGAGGAAGGCAGCACCGAGGTCGATCTTTGCGATCGCGTCCGGATTCGTCTTCATGAAGGCGAGCGGTGTTGCACCGGAAAGTGCATCTGCGCCGACACCGGTGAAGCTGGTCATCTTACCTGCGAAGGAAATCAGCAGGAAGCATCTGGCAGCGAGCGCCGGGTTCATAAAGTTCTTACCGAGACCGCCATAGAGCTGCTTTACGATGATGATGGCGAAAACAGCACCGAGGCATGGAATCCAGGCAGGGATATCCGGCGGGCAGTTGAGCGCGAGGATGAGACCTGTAACCGCAGCGGACCAGTCCGCGATGGTGATCGGCAACTTCATGCACTTCTCATACACAAGCTCGGAAATAACAGCAGCAGCGACCGTCAGGATACATACGAGTGCAGCGTTAAAGCCCCACTGGATGATACCGTACAGGGTCGTCGGAATCAGGGCGATGAAGACATCGCGCATGATTTCCGCAGTCGTTACGTTGTCACGAATATGCGGATTTGAGGAAAGATTTAAAAGCTTACTCATTATTTCTGTACCTCCTCCGCTTTCTTCTCAGCGGCCTTCGCCTCTGCTTCTGCCTTCGCCTTTGCAGCGGCAGCTCTACGCTCCGCACCGACACGGCGCTTCATCTCCTTGAAGCCCTGGGTGAGCGGACGCTTCGCCGGGCATACATATGCGCAGGCACCACACTCGAGACACTCCATACCCTCGAGCTCTGTGAAGCGGGCGGTATCCTTCTTCAGTGCAGCCTTAAACATCATGGTCGGCATGAGGTTCTCCGGGCATGCGGAAACACAGCGGCCGCAGCCGATGCAGGCTGTGGTCGGCTCATGGGAAACCTGATCCTGTGCGAACGCCAGGATGGAGCTCGAGTTCTTCGCTACCGGGATATCGAGCTTAAACAGCGGGATACCCATCATCGGTCCACCGCAGACGATCTTCTCCGGCTCGGTCTTGAAGCCACCGGCCTGATCCACGATCTCCTGGTAGTTCATACCGGTCGGCACGCGGAAGTTGCCCGGCTTCGCCATCGCATCACCGGTTACGGTGAGGATTCTCGAAACGAGCGGCTTCGATTCACAAACGGCCTCATAGATGGCGAGCATGGTGGCAGCATTGTCCACGACGCAGCCTGCGTCTGCCGGAAGCATACCGGAGTTGATCTTACGACCCGTGATCGCATAGATCAGCTGACGCTCACCACCCTGCGGATACTTGGTCTTCAGTGCCACGACCTCGATGTTCGACGCACCCTTCGCTGCCTCTGTCATCGTGCGGACAGCCTCCGGCTTGTTATCCTCGATACCGATGACACCCTTTGCGTTCGGGAAAATCGAAAGAATGACCTTGAGGCCGCCGATGATTTTCTCCGGCTCCTCGAGCATGATGCGATAGTCGGAGGTGAGGTAAGGCTCACACTCGGCACCGTTTACGAGGAAATAATCGATCTTATCGATGTTCTTCGGTGCCAGCTTCACGGAGGTAGGGAATCCTGCTCCGCCCAGTCCGACGATACCGGCTTCCTTTACGATGTTCACGATCTCGTCCCGCGTGAGCTTCGTATAGTCTCTCGCCTGACCGAAACCTTCGATCGCTTCATACTGCTGGTCGTTCTCTACTACAATTGCGTCTACCATGGCTCCGCCGGCTGTCAGCTTCTTCTCGATACTCTTTACAGTACCGGATACAGAGCAGATGACAGGTGCGGAAATAAATCCACCGGCCTCAGCGATCTTCTGTCCGACGAGGACATGATCCCCCTTCGCTACAACCGGCTTCGCCGGTGCACCGATATGCTGAGAAAGCGGATAGACCATGAGTCCCTGCGGCTTCAGCTCGACGATCGCCTGATCCTTAGCGAGATCCTTGCCGTCATAGGGATGGACGCCACCTTTAAAAGTGGTAACACCCATGTTCACATACCTCCTAAAATAAATTCATAGACTGTTTTATTATATCAAATCTGCGAGACTCGACAACGAAATTCCATGGGATGTACGTCATTTAGTGCAAATTTTCAACAAAATATTTGTTAAAATAATGACATAATGAACAAAAATTTGACAATATCTAAAAAACGTCACAAGCTCGGATTTGCTCTCCGATCTGGTGACGTTTTCTTAAAGATGTAACGGTGTTTTCTTCTGCATGCGGCGTACCGGAGCTGCATGCATCCGATTTCTGAGCTCCCAGTTCATAAAATCCGATGGCGAAACGGTAACGCGCTTCGGCTCAGCTCACTCCACGGTGACGGATTTCGCGAGGTTTCTCGGCTTATCGACGTCGAGGCCCTTCGCGACGCTCACATAGTAGGCGAGCAGCTGGAGTGGGACGACGGCGAGGCTGGTCGCGAAGTACGGATCCGTCGATGGTACATAGACGGTGAAGTCTGCGGTATCCTCGATGCTGTAGTTTCCATAGCTTGTGAGGCCCATGAGGTAGCCACCGCGGGATTTTACTTCGACCATGTTCGACACGGTCTTTTCGAAGAGCTCCGGCTGGGTCAGGATGCCGACCACCAGGATGCCCTTCTCGATCAGGGAGATGGTGCCGTGCTTCAGCTCGCCGGCTGCATAGGCCTCGGAGTGGATATAGCTGATCTCCTTCAGCTTGAGCGAGCCTTCGAGTCCGATCGCATAGTCGATGCCACGGCCGATGAAGAACACGTCCTTTGCGTTGGCCTGCTTCGCGGCGAACCACTGGATACGCTCCTTATCGAGCAGGATGCGCTCGATCTTCTCCGGCAGTGTTCCGAGCTCTGTGATGAGCTCCGCATAGCGCGCCTCCCCGAGCTCGCCCCGTACCTTCGCAAATTCGATGGCGAGGGTGTAGCCGGCGATGAGCTGGGTGGAGTACGCCTTCGTGGTCGCTACGGCGATCTCCGGTCCGGCGAGGGTATAGAACACGTTATCCGCCTCGCGCGCGATGGAGGAACCGACGACGTTCACGATGCCGAGGGTCCGGATGCCGCGTGCCTTCGCTTCACGAAGTGCGGCCAGCGAATCGGCAGTCTCACCGGACTGGCTGATGATGACCACGAGGCCGTTCGGATCGAGGATCGGGTTCCGGTAACGGAACTCGGAGGCGAGCTCGACACGCACCGGGATCCGGGCGAGGCCCTCCATCACGTACTGTGTCACGACACCGACATGGTAGGCAGAGCCGCAGGCGACGATGTAGATCTGAGAAATCTTCTGGATCTCCTCATCACTGAGGCCGACGGCGGACAGATCGATGTGACCATCCTTCACGACGGAAGTGATCGTATCACGGACAGCCTTCGGCTGCTCATAGATCTCCTTCATCATGAAATGCTCGAAGCCACCCTTTTCTGCGGCCTGTGCATCCATCCGGATCTCGACGAGCTCCTTCTCGACCGGCTCCTGATCGAGGTTGAAGAACTCTGCCTTTCCGGCAGTGAGCTTCGCGATCTCGGAATTATCGATGTAGTATACGTTCTTGCAGTACTTGAGAATCGCCGGTACGTCGGAGGCGACATAGGTCTCGCCCTCTTCGACGCCGATAATCATCGGTGCATCCTTCCGGGCGACGTAGATCTCCCCCGGGCAGTCCATAAACATGAATTCGAGGGCATAGGAGCCGCGGATCCGCATCATTGCCCGTGCGATCGCGTCGATCGGCCCCTGTCCGTACTTTTCATAATAGTAGTCCACGAGGTTGACGGCGACCTCGGTATCGGTCTGGCTGTAGAACTGATAGCCCTTCTTCAGGAGCTTATCCTTGATTTCCTGGAAGTTTTCGATGATGCCGTTGTGTACCGCGACCACCTTATGATGAAAGCTCATATGCGGGTGGGCGTTGGTCTCGGATGGCTCACCATGGGTCGCCCAGCGGGTATGGCCGATACCGGTGGTTCCCTTCATCGCCTTGCCGTCGTTCGTCTTCTCCATCAGATTCTTCAGGCGGCCCTTCGCCTTCACGACCTCGATCTCACCCTGCTCGTTCCGTACGGCGATGCCGGCCGAGTCATAGCCTCTATACTCGAGCTTCGAAAGACCGCACAGAAGAATCGGCGCTGCCTGCTGATGCCCTACATATCCTACGATTCCACACATAAAAAAATCTCCTCTCACTGATCAGGCGCATGCATCCGACGGGTGTTCTGCACAGGAAAGCAGGGCGGGCCTCACCGGGAGGTCTGCCGGGTGTTTCCGCGTCACGCATGCACAGCGGATTCGCTGTGATGGGACACAGAACAGGGGCATGCATCACGCATGCCCTGTGGATGTATGGTGTTTTCAGTGTGGGGAAACTTCTGTTACGGTGTTGATTCCGCTTTTTCTTTTTCCTCTTACGATCACTACTCCGTGACAGCATCCGCCGAGTCTTTCGATGACTGTCATCCTCGTCGACCTTTACGGTCCTGGCGCTAATGGATCACCGGTCTCCGGACGGAAGGATCCATTTGCCGCAAACTATAGCACAAAATAGAGTCTGCGGCAAGGCAGTGTTCGAGCAGTGTCTTTCGGCCCCCTGGCTGAATCCAGTTGACGAGTGAACCGTAACGCCTGAACCCCTCAATCTTTTTCTTCTGCTTTATGCGTTTCTGCAGATAGAGTTTCAGTTGTGTCTGGTTTCAGTTCAGATGTTTTTAAATCTGCCTTTGCTACCTTCGCTGCTTTTCTCGCTTTTCTGTGGCTGCGAATCATCTTCACGATGCGGTAGATGATGAAGAAGAGGATCGCGAGGGCGAGGAGTACCGGGAGGCTGGAGAGGAACCAGATGAGGAGGCCGATGCTGACGTCACAGAGTTCTTCGAGGTTTGCCTCGAGGTTTGCCTGTACACGGCTCCAGAAGCCGCTGTTTTCCGCGGCGGTGAGGACGGTGGTTTCGTCGACATTGACTGTAACCGTGGAGTAATCGACCTGATTATCGTAGCGGCGGAGGTCGGACTCGAAGCTGTCGAGCTGGTAGCGGATCTCCGACAGGCGCTGCTCGATGGCGATGACGGCGTCGACGGATTCTGCCTCCGCCATGAGCTCGAGCAGGCGGTCATACTCGGACTGGAGGGCCTGCTTCCGCGACTCGGTGTCATAGTACTGGAGGGTGATGTCCTGGGTATACTCGTATTTCCGTGTGAGGTTCGCTTCTCCCTCCGCGAAGCTCAGGAAGGTATCGACCTGTGACTTCGGGATGCGCAGAGTGAAGTAGGCGCTGCGGCGACGGTCGGTATAGGCGTTACCGCTTACATCGCTGGACTCGATGTATCCGCCGAGTGCGGTCGTCTTACTCTGAATATCCTGTACGAAGGTATCGAAATCGGTAGTCTCGAAGCTGAGGTCGACGTTTCGGATGAGCTTACGGGAATCCGGGATCTCCGTGGTATCGATCGGACCATCGGAGCCGGTGCTGTCTGCGCCGGTATCGCCACGTTCCTCCAGAGAAGCGCTGTTCATCTTCATATTCGCGGCGCTGTCGTAGTCGGCGACGGCCTCTTCTGCTGCGGGTTCTTCATACATGCCACCACTGGCGGCAGCCATGGTCTCGCTCACATATGCGTTTTTACTGGCACTGGCACCACAGGCAGCGAGGCCAGACATCAGCAGGAGGCCGGCAGCGGCGAGCGCCAGCAGACGCACGTTCTGTTTCTTCATGTGTTTCCAGTTCATGATGGCGGTATTCATTTTCTTTTTCATGGTCAGCTCCTTCTGTATGGTCATGTGTTTTTCTTATTTCCAGATCGCTGGATCGATGGCTTCCACGAGACTTCGAATATCGTCTTCCGTGAAGTGCTGGTCTTCTGCTACACAGATGGCGTAGCTGAAGTTCAGGCTGAGATCGCCCCAGGTGACGACAGAGATTTCGTCTCCGTTTCCGCGGGTTTCGACAGAGCGACCGTCGATGTCCAGCGTCTTCTTGTGTTCGTAGCTTGTGTAATCACCGCTGATGTCTTCGGAGCCACGGCTCTTCCGGATGCGGAAGCCCTCCTGCCCTTCGGCATCCTGATAGATGATTTCGAGCATCTCTCCATGGATCGAGCGATAGATAAGGTTGTTAAAATCCGGATACATATCTGGGAGCTCGATCTCTATGCCGGCATCGGCTTCGGCCTCTTCCAGAGAATCGAAGTCACGCCATGGGTTTGCAATCTGCATGCCCATCGAAGCATCCGAGGATGCTGCCTCCGGTGCGGCGCCGGTTTCTGTTATAGCGGATTTCGTTCTCGCACGGCTATCCACATTCCCAGAGAGATCATCCGAATATGGTGCCGCTTCAGCTGCCATCTCCTGATCTCCTTCCGCTGCTGCGATGCCCGAATCTGCGCCGGTGACGAACGCAACCGGTGCCATCGCGTCACTGGCGTGCTCTGTCTTCATATACGCGCCGAAGCCGATCACGAGGACCGCAGCGGCAGCGATGATTCCCATCGGCTTCCAGCGTTTCTGCGCTTTCATATAGAGGACCCCTTCCGAATCCTCACTGCGTTCTGCATTTTCCGGGGCAGCCTCCGCGATATAGCGATCATCGATCTCTGTCATCGCGTGCAGGAGCTGCCGCGCCTTCTCTTCTCTCGTCAACATGTGATGCCTTCCTTTTCTAACTCAGACATGAGCTGTGCACGCATGCGGCTCAGTGTCATCTTGACCTTACTTTCCGTAAAGCCATAGTCGCCGGCGATTTCCTTGATTTCTGAAAGGTACCAGTAGCGGCGGACGAAAAGCTTTCGGTTCTCTGGCTTCTGTGCTTCGAGAAAACGATTGATACATTCGGTCAATGTCAACTGTTCCGGAAGCTGATCCGGCTGTCCCGCTCTGGTATCAGCCACGCACTCTGCGAGCTCATCGAGCACCGCTGCAGTTTCACCCCTGCCACGCTTATCCGCATGGGCATGCTCCCAGCGGTTCAGTGCCAGATTCCGGGTGATTTTCCCGAGAAAGGTCCGAAGCATAGCCGGACGCTTCGGCGGAATCGCACCCCAGGCACGGAGCCAGGTATCGTTCACACACTCCTCACTGTCCTCATGACTGTACAGTATGTTCATCGCGACCGTATGGCAGTACTTTCCGTATTTTTCATTCGTTGCGCTGATCGCGCTTTCCGACCTTGCGAAGTAAAGGTCGAGGATATCCTGATCGTTCATGCTGTCTCCTCTATTTCTGTCCTTTCACCTATATACACCGGGAAAATGGGATGGCGTCACATAAATTCTTGAAAGAATCATGATCCATGATTCTTTCGGGAGATGCTTTCTTATCTTTATTTTACCTGATAATGCTACATAGGGCATCTGGAATCATCGATGGAAACTATTAAAAGTTACTATTGTTACTGCTCACTCGTGTACTGATCAGGCAGGAGAGCCGGAGGGTAGTTGACGAGTGAACAGTAACTTACTGTTTACTATAGAAAGTTTAGAAAAGCATCACCGCTTGTTGACGATACGGGCCTGTGTTATAATGAGCGAATGATTTGACAAATGTGCCACTACGGTTATTCGGCACGGATGAGAGGAAATAGGAAATGAAGAAGAATACAAATGTGGTTTCACTGGTGGTTATCGGTGCAGGTATCATCGCTGCGGTCGCAACGGGTATGCAGTCCAGAAATGCAACCGCGATTCCGAAAGATGCGATCATCGCAAGCGGAAGTGCACAGGGTATGGAAGGACCGGTAACGGTAGAGATCGCGTTTTCTCAGGATAAGATTTACAGTGTGACCGTCACCGAGGCGAACGAGACGCCGGATATCGGAACGAAGGCGATCGATGCACTGCCGGGTAACATCGTCGCAGAGAACAGTCTGGATGTGGATGCGGTCTCCGGTGCTACGATCACCTCTACAGCGATTAAGAGTGCCGCTGCACAGGCGATGTCTGACGCCGGTGTCGATCCGTCAGCTTTCGGCTATGCCGGCGAAGCGGGCGCAGAGACAGAAGCAGCGGAGACGGAGAGTGAAGCCGGTGCTGCAGAGGCAGCAGCGGAAGGTACTGCTGATTCCGTGCAGAAAGCGCATGACGCTGCAGCTGGTCAGGTATCCGGTGCAGCCGGCTACCTCAACCGTTATAGCGCATAAATTCAGAAAATGAATGAACGGTCGTCGGGAGATTCTCCCGGCGGCTTTTTTCATGTTACTGTTCACTCGTCAACTAGATTCAGGCAGGGGCCGGATCAGTACACGTGTGAACAGTAACATACGCAAAAAGCGTCCCATACGGGACGCTTCCAGCGGATAAAACATTGTCTTATGTTGTATATGTCAAACGGGGAATCGCCCCGTACTGACCTGGGTTACTCAACATCCTGGATGGCTTCATAATCTTCTTCGCCGGTACGGACCTTGACGGCACGCATGACGTTGTAAACGAAGATCTTACCATCACCGATGTGACCGGTATACAGTGTCTTTTTCGCGGTTTCGATGACATGGTCGACCGGAATCTTCGAAACGATAACCTCGACCTTGATCTTCGGAATCAGCGTGGAATCAACGGTAACACCACGATACTTCTCCTGCGAACCACGCTGGAGACCGGAGCCCATGACCTGCGTCACGGTCATACCGGTAACACCGAGATGATTCAGTGCTCTCTTCAGCGCATCGAAGCTCGAAAGACGGCAGATGATCGAAACTTTATGCATATCGGTGATATATGGTGTTACAGCCGCTGTACCTGTCGCTGCGACTGTTTCCGGTGCTTCCGCAACCTTCACAGCGGCGTTCTTCTGCGCATCGGATGCCTTCTCATAATCGTTCTCACCGAGATCTGTATTTTCGTTCGCCTCTACCGTCATATCGGTAACATCCGTGATGGAGAAGCCGGAATATGCAGAGGTGAGCCCATGCTCATGAACATCGAGACCTTCGATTTCGATTTTTGCCGGGACACGAAGACCGATGGTCTTATCGATGATCTTAAAGACGATAAACATGGTGGTCAGTGTGTAGGCCGCGATGCCGATGACCCCGAGTACCTGAACACCGAGCTGCGCGAGACCACCACCATAGAAGAGGCCGACGCCGACGCCGTCCGCGCCGGTAGAGAACAGGCCGACCGCGATGGTACCCCAGATACCATTCATCATATGAACCGATACAGCACCGACCGGATCATCGATTTTCGCCTTGTTATCAAAAAACTCAACCGATACGACGACGAGGATACCAGCGACGAGACCGATGAAGAAGGCACCGACCGGTGTGACACAGTCGCACGGTGCGGTGATGGCGACGAGGCCGGCGAGTGCACCGTTAAAGGTCATCGATACATCCGGCTTACCATAACGAATCCAGGTGAAGACCATCGTCGTGACGGTCGCTACGGCAGCGGCGAGGTTCGTGGTCATAAATGCAGTGGCAGCGGTGATGGCATTATCTTCGGTCGCCATCGCAGCGGTGGAACCACCATTAAAACCGAACCAGCAGAACCAGAGAATAAATACACCAAGTGCAGCAGCCATCATGTTGTGGCCCGGAATCGCACGTGCCTTTCCGTCTCGATCATACTTTCCGATTCGAGGTCCGAGCAGCCATGCTCCGAGGCAGGCAATCAGTCCGCCGGTCATATGAACAGCTGCAGAACCTGCGAAATCATGGAAGCCCATCGTGCTCAGCCAGCCACCGCCCCATACCCAGTGGCCTTCGATCGGGTAGATGATCAGTGAGATCACTGCGGAGTATACACAGTAGGCTTTAAAGTTTGTACGCTCTGCCATGGAGCCGGAAACGATGGTGGCAGCCGTTGCACAGAAGACGGTTTCGAAGATGACGTAACACCAGAGTGGCATGTTCTGTGGAACCACGGAATTTGCGGCGGTATAGCTGCCACGAATCAGCGGATCGAAGCCACCGACCAGTGGACCGGTACCGGCAAACATCAGGCCGAAGCCGATGAGCCAGAAGCACGGCGTACCGATACAGAAATCCATCATGTTTTTCATGAGGATATTGCCGGTGTTCTTCGCGCGGGTGAGACCTGCTTCACACAGCGCGAAACCGGCTTGCATGAAGTAGATGAGTGCGGTTGCGATCAGCACCCAGGTAACGGTAGATAAACTGATTTCCATAACTCTCCTCCTTTAGATATAGAAAAAGGGCGTCTGGATTTTCCAGACGCC
>CABTMH010000018.1 GCA_902485915.1 uncultured Oribacterium sp.
ATCTCCCAGACTACTACTACGACGAAGAGGAGCATGAGTACTCTCTCCTCGTCATCATCCATGGAACCGGCTGTGCAATCGAAGAGTACATCAAGCAGGCGAAGGAACTCGCCGACAAATATCATATGGCTGTGCTTGCACCTATGTTCCCGGGTGGACTCATTCAGCGCGATGACTTCAACAGCTATAAGCTCCTCTCCTGCGACGGCATCCGTTATGATCTGATCCTCCTCGATATGATCGAGGATATGGCGAAACGCTATCCGGGCGTTCACACCGATCAGTTCTTCATGTTCGGACACTCCGGTGGCGGACAGTTCGTAAACCGCTTCCTCTTCGCTCACCCGGATCGTCTGAAGGCCTGCTCCATCGGTGCACCTGGCCGTCCGACCTTCCTGAATCCCGACGAGGACTACTTCTGGGGTATCCGTGACTTCAAGGATTACTTCGGTTATGATGTCGACCTCGAAGCCGTAAAGAAGGTTCCTGTCCTCATCAGTGTCGGCGAGCTCGATAACAAGTTTATTGGCGACTCCCCGTACGGCGATAATCGTGTAGCCCGTATGAAGAGCCTGCAGAAAAATTTCCAGGAGCACGGCGTCCATACGGAGCTAACCATCCTCCCGGGCTTCGCCCATGAGGCTGGTGAAAAGGAACGCGTACAGGCTGCGCAGAATTTCTTTATCCAGTATTTATAACGCAAACAGCAGATTTTCTGATCCCCCTTTTTTGTACCCTCTTTTTAAAAGAGGGTACATTGCGTATTTCTTGCTTTTCCTTCACACTTTCATGCTTTACAATAAATCATAGCTATATGAAGGGGCTCAGATGTCTTCTGATTGATGATCCGAACAGTATGGGCTTGCGTACTTTTCGCAGATTATAAAATACAAACCGAATTTCTATTCTATATTATGGAGGTAATTATGTTCTATGGTGCTTTAGAGGCCGGTGGCACGAAGATGGTATGTGCGCTGGGTGATGAAAACGGAACGATTCTCGAGCAGATATCCATCCCGACGACCACACCAGAGGAAACGCTGTCCGCGATCATCGACTGGTTCCGCGATAAGGAGATCGCAGCTCTCGGTGTGGCCTGCTTCGGTCCGGTCGATCTTCGCCGGGACTCGCCGACCTACGGCTATATCACGACGACCCCGAAGAAGGGCTGGGCCAATGTTGACATCGTCGGTATACTGAAGCGCACGCTCGGCGTTCCGGTCGGCTTCGATACCGATGTTAACGGCTCTCTCCTCGGCGAGGTCACCTACGGACAGGCGCGCGGTCTCACGGATGCCGTCTACATCACGATCGGTACCGGCGTCGGTGCCGGCATCCTCTCCGGTGGTCATCTCGTGCACGGCATGCTTCATCCGGAGTACGGGCACATCCCGGTGGTGAAGCACCCGGACGATACGTATGAAGGCCACTGCCCTTACCATGGCATCTGTTTCGAGGGTATGGCCGCTGGCCCGGCCATCGAAGCGCGCTGGGGACAGAAAGCCATCACCCTGAAGGATGATCCGAAGGTGTGGGACATCGAAGCGCACTATATCGCAGAAGCCTGCACCACGCTCATCATGACCCTGAGTCCGCAGATCATCATCCTCGGAGGCGGCGTCATGCACCAGGAACAGCTCTTCCCACTCATCCGTGAAAAGGTGAAATCCATGGTGAACGGCTACATCCGCACCGACGAGCTCGCCGACATCGACTACTACATCGTCCCGGCCTCCCTCCACGACGACCAGGGCATCATGGGTGCCATCAAGCTCGCGATTGACACAACTGCTTAAGAAAAAGCGGACGCGGTTCTATAGAACCAGGTCCGCTTTGGGGTCTGACCCCAATGCAGTCAACTTAACATTTAGACTCACGCGAAAGCGTGGGTCTTATTTTTTGTAAATAAATTTCAAAAAAGACTTGACAAAACCTCCCAAAAGTGAGGTCGCTTCGCGACCTTGTCAGTCAAGGGGATGTTCGCATCGGCGCGAACCCTTAA
>CABTMH010000019.1 GCA_902485915.1 uncultured Oribacterium sp.
ACATGGCGGATTGGTCAAGAGGCTAAGACGCAGCCGTCTCACGGCTGAATCCCGGGTTCGATTCCCGGATCCGTCACTTCACAACTTTATATCGCATGGCGGATTGGTCAAGAGGCTAAGACGCAGCCCTCTCACGGCTGAATCCCGGGTTCGATTCCCGGATCCGTCACTTCATGAGCTTCAGGTTTTCCTGAAGCTTTTTGTTTGTGATGATTTCCTTTTTGTGTTAAAGTATGCACTATGTTGAAGATCAGGCGGACGGGCGCTACGCCTGTCATGGATATCATAAAAACAGAAAACCCGGATGGGAGTGAGCTCCTCTATATGCAGGTGCCGGCAGTCCGGGCGACGGAGATCGTCGAGCATGCGTTTTCGACGCGGATCGGCGGGACGAGCCAGGGTATCTTTGCGTCGATGAATCTGCGCTTCGGGCATGGCGACGAGGATGCGCGCGTGCGTGAGAACTTCCATCGGATGGCTGCGGTGCTGGGAACCGATGAGGCACACATGGTGCTCACGAAACAGACGCATACGACGAACGTCCGGGCCGTCACTGCGGCGGATGCGGGCTGTGGCGTCGTTCGGGAGCGGCCGTACGATGACGTCGATGGTCTGATCACGGATGTTCCGGGGCTCGCCCTCGGGATCTTCGCGGCAGACTGTGTGCCGCTGCTGTTCGTCGATCCGGTGCATCACGCGATCGGCGCGAGTCACTCCGGCTGGCGTGGTACGGTCGCACGTATGGGGGAGGTCACGATTCGGGCGATGCAGTCGACCTACGGGTCGGTCCCTTCGGATCTCATCTGTGCCATCGGACCGAGCATCTGCCGGGACTGCTATGAGGTCTCAGAGGATGTGGCAGAGCAGTTCAGGACGGCTTTTCCGGGGCATGTAGCGGAGATTCTGCGTGACGATGGGGTCGATGCAGCCGGCGAGCATAAGTATCATCTCGATCTCTGGACGGCGAACCGCATCGTGCTCGAGGAAGCGGGTGTGCCGGCGGCACAGATCAGTACGACCGATATCTGTACGAACTGTAATCCGTCACTGCTGTTCAGCCATCGGTATACGCATGGGCGTAGGGGAAACAATGGTGTGTTTCTCATGCTGAAGTAGTGGACGACAGCATTGGCCTGAAACATGGGATGAGGTTCAGATGGAGGGCGTCTCGCTCCTGAAACAGGGGACGCGGATGCAGAGATCCGATCGCTGCAGCGCACAGGATCGGACAGATCGAAGGGAGGAAGCGGAATGAATTTACCGATTGCAATTTTACTGATCGTGGGGATCGTGGCGCTGACGGTGTACATCTTTCGCCATGCGATGAAGAAGGAGGATCTCGGAAAGGATGGCTGCTCCGGGTACCAGGGCTGCGCGTCCTGCGCGGCGTCGGAGTACTGCAATCATCTGACGAGCCTCGAGAAGTTCGCGGATGAGCGGGACAAGGAAAAGAAGACGAAGAAATGAAGATCATTCATCAGACAGCGGAGTATGTGGTCGTCTGCAAGGCGGCCGGTGAGGATTCGGAGCATGATCTGCCGGGGCTGCTCGCGGAGCAGAACGGAGATCAGGCGACGGATTATTATGTCGTGCACCGGCTCGATCAGGCGGTTGCGGGGCTTCTGGTGCTGGCTCGGAATCGTGTGACGGCGGCTGAGCTGAGCCGCCAGCTGACGGAGAACCGTCTGCGGAAGACCTACCTCTGTGTCGTTCCGGGGGTGCCGGAGCCGGCGACAGGGGAGATGCAGGATCTTCTCTATAAGGATAAGCTGAAGAAGAAAATGTTTCCGGTGAAGCGGAAGCGCGCCGGCGTGAAGGAGGCTTCGCTTCGCTATCATGTGCTGGAGACACAGGCATCCCTTACGCTCGTCGAGGTGGAGCTGAAGACAGGGCGCTTCCATCAGATCCGCTGTCAGTTCGCAGCGCGGAAGCTGCCGCTCGTCGGGGATGGGAAGTATGGCTCGCGGGTGCGGAGTCCGCATCTCGCGCTGTTCTGTCAGCAACTCTCGTTTTATGATGCGAAGGAGAAGAAGGAGTGCTCCTTCACGGCAGCGCCACCGGCGGAGTTTCCGTGGACGGCGTTTTCTACTGCTTCCGGTGAAACGGAACGCCAGTCAGCGGTGTGGAGAGATTCTACCGGCGCACACTGAATAAACTGCGGCTGAAACTGCCGGATATGACAACGCCAGAATTTTTTCGGAGAGCTTCAAAAAGCGGTACGGGAAGACGCCGTCCCGCTATCGTGCCGACAAAAAACAAACGGCAAAACGGAGTATAGAAAACAAAACGAAGTTGTTTGAAAGCACAAATCATGTTAGAATATCCGATAGTTAGTGAACACTAACCAAAGGATTTGTCTGAGGCAGAATAAACGGCACATGCGCACCCGATCATGTCAGGCAGTTGCGCATGGCAATCATGGAAAGGATGTGATTTGATTGGAAAAACGATCGGACTTTTCACGGCTGATGGGCTATGCAGGCGGACATCGGGTATTCACCTATGCTTCACTGGTGCTCTCCGCTGTCAGCGCACTGATGGCGCTGATCCCGTTCCTCTATATCTGGATAATCCTGCGGGATGTGCTGGCTGTCGCACCTGACTATACGCAGGCGGTGAATATTCCGCACTACGGATGGATGGCGGTGCTCTTCGCAGTACTGTCTTACCTTATTTACATTGCGGCGCTGATGTGCTCCCATCTGTCGGCGTTCCGGGTGGCGACGAATCTGCGGCTGGCAGTGTCGGAGCATCTGGCAGTGCTCCCGCTGGGCTTCGCCGAGAACTTCGGCAGCGGTAAGCTGCGCAAGATCATCCACGAGAGCACCGGAGCCGCCGAGACCTATCTTGCCCATCAGCTGCCCGACCAGTACAACGCCATCGCCACCCCAGTGGGGCTGCTGGTGCTGCTGTTGGTGTTCGACTGGCGGTTAGGACTGCTGAGCCTTGCGCCGGTGGTGCTGGCTTTCCTCATTATGGCGACCATGACCGGCAAGCAGATGGCTGAAAAAATGCGGCAGTACGGCAACGCCTTGGAGGCCATGTCCAATGAGGCAGTGGAATACGTCCGGGGCATTCCGGTGGTCAAGACCTTCGGTCAGTCGGTGTTTTCCTTCAAAAAGTTCAAAGCTACCATCGATGAGTACGAAAAGTGGGTCATCTCCTACACCAAAGACCTGCGCCTGCCCATGATGTTCTACACCGCCGCTGTCAACGGGGTGTTCGCC
>CABTMH010000020.1 GCA_902485915.1 uncultured Oribacterium sp.
CGGCGGCCAAGCAGAAGGCGACGCTGACCGGCGACCCGGCCGCAGCCATCGAGCTCCCGGACGGCACCATCATCACCGGTAAGACCTCCTCGCTCCTCGGCGCGGTCAGCGCGATGCTCCTGAATGCCCTGAAGGTTCTCGGTGGCATCGACGATTCCGTGAACCTCATGTCTCCGGAGATCATCGAGCCGATCCAGCACCTGAAGACCGCGCATCTCGGCAACCACAATCCGCGTCTCCACCTCGATGAGATGCTGATCGCTCTCACCATCTGCGCGACCCATGATCCAAATGCAGAGACCGCGATGCAGCAGCTCGAGAAGCTCCGCGGCTGTGAGGTACACAGCTCCGTCATCCTGTCCGAAGTCGACGAAAGCACCTTTAAGAAGCTCGGCGTCAACGTGACCTGCGAGCCGCAGTACCAGACGAAGAAGCTCTTTCACAAGTAAGTACTGTTCACTCGTGAACATTTATATGTGTTTTTAAAATCTTGTGCCGGCAGATCAAACTGTCCGGCACAGTTTTTTATAGGCATGTTGAAGTATTTAAGCGCTTACCATGCCTGCTATAGAGTGGAAATATATGACCAGAACCAGAGAAATAGAAGAAAACAGAGGAAACTGCCGGATCACCGTCTCCCTCGGGGCGGATGTCAGTGAAGGCTATGTCCTTCGGTATGAGTCGAATGGGAGGTCGCTTCATCATGCGGAGCGCTTCGCATTCCCAGCGATGACGCTGGGGCTCGAAACGCCGCAGCAGCTCGGTGAACGCCTCGCTGCACAGGTCATCGCGACCCTCGATGAGCGAGGGGAGCAGCCGGACCGCATCGCCTGCGACCTCTATCCGAAGTTCCCGACGACCTACGCCGCCGAAGTTCTCGCGGAGCACTATCAGGTGCCGATGCTTCGTATGCAGAAGTGCCACCGCGCGATTCTCGACGCGATGGATGTCAGCGTAGAGTCCGAAGCAGCAGGTGTATCTAACGTGCTCGGCATCTGCCTCGATGACCTAAGCTACGGCTCTGACGGCACGCTCTGGGGTGGCGAGATCCTCGAAATCTCCGGAGAGGGCTTCACGCGCCTCGCCTCGATCCATCCCTACCAGCTGATCGGCACGAATATGGAGCTCCGCAGCTCGACGCCATGGCAGACCGCGGTATCGATGCTCTATGACCTCGCGCGTATGTCCCATAACGAGGACGAAGCCATCCGTGACTTCGTCGCGAAGCAGGAGGCCTCCGAGAAGGTCCACCTCCTCGATCTCTGCAGCCTGAACGACGCCCGCGCCCAGTACATCGCCCAGGACCGGAATAAAAACACCACCCGCTCCACCGCGGCGAGCGGCCTCTTCGACGCCGCCGCCGCCATCCTCGGCTTCCAGCGCATCAGCACACCCACGGAAAGAACGCCGATGGAAGCATTGACCGAAGCCGCGGAAGCGTTTGAACAGCAGGCTGTTTCCGTGCGAACCGAGGATGAGGTGGCGCACGCCGCTTATACGAACGTTGATGATTCGGAGATGTCTACTGGTGAGGAAGCGCCTGCCGCACAGTGCGAAACAAACGAATGCGCTGAACGTGAGCACAAATCGATCGTCCTACGTGGAAAATACGAGTCGCAGATCGACGCGCTCTACGCGAAGCTCGAGAAGCTCATCGCGGCCGCCGAAGAGACGGAAGACCCGACCCTCGAGCCGGGCGATCTCTGGGAAGACACCGATGACGGGGCCTTCAGCGAAACCTGCGTCGACGACAGCCAGGACATCCTCCACACAGAGCAGCTGATCCGCCTCCTCGCCGACGAACGCATCCGCTACCTCAGCAGCCTCGGAAAACGAAACTACGACCACCCGCTGAACCGGAAGCATCCGGACTGCGGCATCTCGGACGAGAACAGCCGCCTCCTCGCCTGGTTCCTCCTCGACGCCCTCGCAAGGATCGCTGTACAGTATGGTAGAAACAGAGCGGTTTCGGACATCGTATTCGCAGGGGATTTTTTAAGAACCGGTATACTGAAAAAGCGTTTTGAAGAGAAACTTTAA
>CABTMH010000021.1 GCA_902485915.1 uncultured Oribacterium sp.
AACCGTTGCTCTTATGGATACTTATAAAGAACAAAATGGGTATGTCAATGATATTATCAAAGATAGATTGTACAACGAGATTTATATGTCTGATGCAAGAAAGGTTGCTCCAGAGAAATGGAAAACTGTAATTAGACATCCGATTAAGAAAGCGTAAAATCGGTATTGACCGAACTCTTTGAGAATAATAGGAGGAAGCAGCTTTTTATGTTGTACTTAAAATCAGCCAATTTGGAAGATATTGAAAAGGAATACGAATTTATTACCAATACCCCTTCCAATGAAAATGGATTTACGAATTTTGCGTCTGGATGTTCAAGAAAGGAATTTGAAATAAAAATATTACCTGGTTATATTAATGCTGAAAAGGGAATCGATCTGGCTGATGGATGGGTTCCAGAAACGGATTTTTTCTTATGGGATGATGAGAAAATAGTAGGATTATTTCGCGTGCGTCATTACCTTACTCCTGCACTTGCAAACGGAGGAGGCCATATAGGATATGGAATAAAGAAAGAATTCAGAGGCAAGGGATACGCCTCGGAAGGGTTGAGATTGACAATCGAAAAAGCCTGGCACATTATTAAAGAAGACGAAATATATATGTCTGTTCATAGGGATAATACGGCATCTTTGCGTGTGCAGATTAAAAATGGGGCCTATATTCATCACCAAGATGAAAAAGAGTTTTATACCAGAATAAAACGATAGATTCCAGTTTGTTGTACAGTTAGGCAGCGATGAAACTTAGGAGATAAGAAAGTGCTTCATATGGGGAAGCGGCTAGGTACCGATCGCATCATGAGATGCGATCGTCTGTTTTTTCGAAGCGGTAGTGCTGCCGGATATCCGGGTACTTCGCGTGATCAACTTCTTCCATGAACATGTCATACGGGCGAGCGAAGAGGCCCATGTCGTCATAGAGGGCCTGGTAGATCATGAGTGCTTCGCGGGTTTCGGAGTGTGTGGCGACACCAAGGATACGATACAGATAGCGGGTTCTATTTTCTGGTTTCGTCAGGTCGAGCGTCTCTCGTTTGAAGTGCCGGACGAGATCACCGGCGTGAAAAGTTCTCATATTATCCATGATTCTTATAATCCATCTTTCTAACAACAAGTCTCACTGTATGACTTCCCATGTCTTTCCACTGTCCGTAGAGTGAAATTCTATTCCGTCACTTTCTGCAGATCCGGAGGTGACGGTGATGCGGAGGGTGGTGCCGTCGTAGGTCGGCATGGTGAGATAATGGTAGTCGTCAAGCGTCAGTCCATAGGATTTCCCAGGCTCCGGGACCTCTGTGATCTGGTCCATCGGAAGCTGGATTTCCGTAAAATGGATACCTCCATCTTCTGTCATGAAGATGCTGGAGTATTCGCCGGATGCTCCCGTGAGTCCGATGAAGCCGAAGTCTTCCGTGAAGAATTCGATTCCCTCTGCAACACCGCTGTTTCCTGCAAAGGGGTCCGCATTGATACTGTTCCACTGCTTTCCGGCATCGGTCGACTTTTCGAGACTGTAGAAGCGAGACCCCAGTGCGGCATCCGTCACCACCAGCCGGTAGCCTGCATTGGCGTCGGACTGTGCGAAGGTATAAACAGAACCGTCGGTCTGATCCACGGTCCATCCGCTCGCACTTTGTGCGGTCGTGACGATTTCATCCTCATGCTGCGCGTTCAGCGTGCTCTGCGGGATGTATTCCGGCTCCATGATATAACGCTCCGGTGTGATTTCCGGATGATCCGGCATGTAAAGTGACATCTCGTAGCCGCTCACCTCACCGCCGGCATTTACCATGTAGATGGCATCGGCAGTACCCGGAATGCCGTCTCCATCGGCGTCCCCTTCGATGAAACGAAGACCTTCGTCCGTCTGGAAGCTACGCTTTCCATAATAAAGAATCTCGAACGTAGCATCTGCGTCTGCCGTCGCCCAGCTGCGTACCGTCGCTTTAGTATCCGCTTTCGAGAGAATATCCGGAAGCGGCGACCACAAAAGCGCAGGGTCGAACGAGGTATGCGCCGCACCGTCCGTCCAGATATCGAGCTTCGTCCCGTGTTTCGCATTATAGGAAATCAGATAGGTCTCGATCTCTCCCTGTTCATTCTCACCATACAGCATGGTATCCACGCTCGTGATGGTGCCGTCTGCGGTGAACTCTGCGGAAAAGCTGTTCGAAATGTAGAGCTTCTCCGGTATCGCCAGCTTCGTTTTCACATCGGTGAGGATGCCGTCCACGCCATCCGTGTAGAGATTGCTGTGTGTGAACTCCACCGTCTTATGATGAAGGATATCCTGAATCTTCCAGGACAGCTGACCATGATAGGGAATCGCAGAATATACGATGCGCGCTCCGAAAAAGAGCGTGATCACGATAAAAAAAGTGATGCGGGCACGACGATACGGTGTTCGAAAGCCCCGATGCCGCAGAATCAGCTTTATGATGATACCGATGAGCAGCAGCGCGACGAGCGGCAGGAGTCGCTTCAGATGCGAACGCACACCGCCCCACTGACATAGCTGCCAGAGCGTGTAGAAGCACAGCGTATATAAAATAAGCAGGATATAATCGATGGTTTTCTTCATAAGCGTCCTCTTTTTTGATATCACCTGTGTCTATAACAGGTGAGAGCTTTTCTGTAATAGAATACGCCCTGCGTCCATGATAGTCTAGATACACATTGAATCATAGAACAGGACGGTTATATCTATGCGTGAATTTCGATATGCGTGGAAGCGGGCACTGCCGATTCTTCTCACGTATTTTTTTCTGGCGGCGGGCTTCGGCATCATGCTGCAGCAGGCGGGGCTCGGTGCAGGCTGGGCGGCCTTCGCCAGCATCTTTATCTACAGCGGCGCGTTTCAGTATGTGGTGGTGTCGTTTCTCTGCGCAGGAACCTCGCTCGTTACGGTAGCGCTGACGGCGCTCATCATGGATTCCCGACAGTTTTTCTATGGCTTCAGCTTCCTCGAGGATTTCCGGAAGGGCGGCTGGAAGTATCCGTATCTCGTGTGGAGTCTCACGGATGAGACCTATGCGCTCCTCACCTCGCTTGTGATTCCGGCGGAGCTGGACCGTCCGACGGTGGAGTTCTGGGTACAGCTGCTGTGCCAGCTGATCTGGGTGCTCGGCTCCGTCTTCGGTGCCGTGATGGGGGCGGCCATCCCATTTGATTTCGAAGGCATTGACTTCCTGATGACCGCACTCTTCGTCACGATCGTGATCGACCAGTGGAAGCGGAGCACGCAGCACTTTCCGGCGATTCTCGGTTTCGCGAGCTCCATCGTGTTTCTGCTCCTCGTCGGTGCCGCGAATTTTATGCTGCCGACGCTCGTTTTCACGACCGTGATTCTGACTGTAAGCTCGCGCAGGGAAGCGAAGGAGGCCATCGATGATCCATCTTAGTACAACGCAGATTTTTCTTATGATTTTCATCCCGGGGCTCATCACGCAGATTCTCCGGGCACTGCCGTTTGTGATGTTCGGTCGCCGCACGGTTTCGCCGACGATCCGTACACTCGGCGCGACTCTGCCCTTCGCCATCATGGCGGTGCTGGTTGTATACTGCCTAAAATCGATCCCGAGCGGCAGTTTGAAGGAGAACCTCGAGCTGATCGCCGCGGTCCTGCTGGTCGCGGGCCTTCACCTCACAAAAAAGAACACGGTCCTCTCGATCAGCGTGGGAACCGTGTTCTATATGGTGCTGGTGCACGTCGTCTGATAGCGGATGCAGGGCTGATCAGATACAGAATGCGGCATAGAGTGGAACGATCTTCAGATTATTCTCCATGCCGAAGTTTTTTGCAGAGAGCTTGATGGCATATGCGGGCTTGTAGCTGTCCATGTATATCCGCAGGCTTTTCGCTCTGGTGTTGTCAGCAGATTTGACTTCGATCGGGATGATCTGACCTTCACGCTGTATCACAAAATCGATTTCAGCTCCACGCTCAGATGCCCAGTAGTAGCTACGGTATCCGTTGATGGTGAGCTGAACATGAACATAGTTTTCCGTCATACCGCCCTTGAAGTCGTTGATTTCATCTACCATATAGAGGATATCATCGGCGGCGACATCCTTTTTTGCGCAGAGAAGTCCAAGATCAGATACATAGATTTTGAACGCATCGATATCCCGGTAGTTGTCGAGCGGCTTTTTGATCTGCTCGACCCGGTAGACCTGCGACACGATGCCGGACAGGCAGAGCCATTCGATCGCGTTTTCAAATTCGGAAGCCCGTGCGCCCTTCTTCAGCAGCTTATACTGGAAGCGGGTATTCGTTTTTGAGAGCTGCACTGTGATATTGTCATAGGCAAGTCTCGTTTTTTTGATTTCGTTCAGGGTATTATACTTGCTCATATCATTCAGATAGCTGGCAAGGATGGTATCCTGTGTATGCCGGACCAGAATATAATTTTTCGTGTTCACGAACTGCATCACGCACTCTGGCATGCCACCGACGACCAGATACTGACGATAGAGCTGCATGGCCGCTTCGTGGAGTGCAGACGGCAGCGGAGTATCAGTCTGAAAGCTTTGCCGGATTTTCTCCACCAGTGCCTTTTCACCGAGCGCCAGCAGAAATTCTTCCATATCCATCGGATAGAGCGTTTTCATATCGACCTTTCCGACAGGAAAAGAGAATTTCGAGCGGTTCACTGCGACACCGAGCAGACTGCCGGCGACGATGATGTGGTAATCTGGAGCGCTTTCGCAGAAATATTTAAGAGAGGTCAATGCTCTTTCACAGAGTTGCACCTCGTCAAATACGATTAGCGTTTTTTCTTTTACGATGGTCTGATCAGCGATACGGGAGAGGATAGGAATCAGATAGTCCGGGCTGATGTCTTCATCGAAGGTCTCACTCAGCTTCGGGTTCGTCTCAAAGTTAAAGTAAGCCACATTCTCATAATGCGTACGTCCGAACTCGAGAATAGAATAGGTTTTTCCGACCTGCCTCGCCCCCTGCAAAATCAGAGGTTTGCGATGGCAGCTTTCTTTCCAGGATTCCAGAAAGTCAAAGATTTTTCTGTACATGGTCTCCCTCCTTCACTATGATACATCCAGTATAACAGATGTTCGTGTTGAATAGTGTGAAAAAGTGGAAAAAGTTCGTGTAAAAATACGCGAAAATTTCACAGAAAATAACACTAAACGACGCGAATGATAAAACTGGATGTGCCGCTGCAGCAATTATGGGGGCCGGCCATCAGATAAGGACCTGCCTGTGTCAATTCACTCATAAAACACCTCCTAACTGTACAACAAACAGGAATTTCATAAACGCATTTGCTTCTTAAACGCAAACATTCCCTCATTGCCATCACCGACAAAATCGTCCGGTGTATCCGGCATAGGATGTTTTTCATTAAAAAATTCTGTAATATGAAAGCCGCAGACATTCACATAAAAATGAATGTTGCGCTTATCAAAGTACGGCGTACAGGTTTCCCATACTTTCGTGTTCGGATATATTCGTTCCAATTCAAACCATATCTTCTTACCGATACCATTGCTCTGAACTCCGTTCTTTACAAAAAGCAGGTCAAGATGGTTATGCTGTGTACTCTCATTGATAATAACAACAGCACCGCCCACCATTTCTCCATCGACAACGGCTTTATAGACAGCAGAACCCTCCGCATTCAGCGACTGGTCAATGTCCTTTTCAGGCAGAATAACAGCATCTGTTTTCCCAAAAGCATCTTCAAAACCTTTCTGAAATGCTTCCTGCATATCCGCCTTGTATTGCGTTAATTCTTTTGGTTCTATACAAACTAATTGGAAGGTCATTTTATATCTATCTCCTCAAAAATTCCGATTCTTAATATATGAGTAGAGGCTTTCATAGTCTCTGCTCTTTCTTTATGATGAAGGTGATTGGTCTGACGTAATTTCCGATTGGGACACCACGCCCGAAGTTAAATGTGTCAGCCCGCCTTCATCGTTCTACATTCGATTCAGCAAGTTGGGAAAGAATGCTTCTCCCGTTTAACGAAAGAATATGAGTAAACCTTGAAGAGCTGGATCCAATCATAAACCACTTACGAAAGGAGCGTCTTTCTCATGATTGCTGTTGGTATTGATGTATCAAAATCCAAGAGTACAGTCGCCATTCTCAATGGGGATGGCAGCATCCGTGCCAAACCTTTTGATGTCCACCATGTCGCTGATGAGCTACAGGCATTGGTAGATTACATCAAGAGGACTTCCGAACCTCCAACCATTCTTATGGAGCCTACCAGCCACTATCATTTTACGCTTTCTTAATCGGATGTCTAATTACAGTTTTCCATTTCTCTGGAGCAACCTTTCTTGCATCAGACATATAAATCTCGTGGTGCAATCTATCTTTGTTAATATCATTGACATACCCATTTTGTTCTATATAAGTATCCATAAGAGCAACGGTTGCTGGCTCATTATCAAAAGAACCTATGTGCATAATTTGAACGCATAATCCTTCATCAATCGTAAGATACTCTGCTGACGAACAATCAATTTTCTTCTTTTTCGTTGCTGTTTCTATCGCCCAGTCAAAATCAGCTTTAGAAATGAAATCAGGCAAACGAATAACAGAAATCCAGTTAAAAGCAGATTTATTTGTATAATCTACACCCACGACATCATCCTGCCACCAAAAACCTTCCAATGGCGGAACAACATATTCAAAAAAGCCTTTAATTTTATAATCGGTCTTGTAACTC
>CABTMH010000022.1 GCA_902485915.1 uncultured Oribacterium sp.
CCGCGCGAAGCGCGGAGAGGCTCATGGATGCCCCCAGGCGGCGAGGCTGTTTTTTCGCTATAAGCGAAAAAATCAAGCGACGATGCCAGCACCGAAGGCGCCTTTCCATGGCATCGTCTCCTTATTAGTCCATGAGAGGGCCGCATATTACTCTTCGTCGCTGACGCGTACGACGACCTTCATGTAGTCGCCCGGGTTCTTCTCGATGTCGATGATGGTAGCCGGAGCCTCCTCCATGGTGACGGTCTTCGTCATGATCTTCATCATGTCGACCTTCTTCGTGAAGATGAGGTCGAGGGCCTCCTCGAACTCACCGGCACTGGTACGTGCACCGCGGATATCGACCTCCTTCTTCGTGATCATATCGGTCGGAAGACTGGTCTCCTTCTTCGGCCATCCGGTCAGGGTGATACGACCAGCGTTCGATACGAGGTCGAGCGTCTGACGAACCGCCGGGTTTGCACCAGAGCACTCCATCACCTGATGCGCCATCTCGCCGTTTGTGATCTCACAGATACGCTCCACCGGATTCTCCGTGCCGGAGTTGATGGTGTACTCGATACCAAGGCTCTTCGCGAAATCGAGACGCTCCTGCACGAGATCGAGGAGGATCGCATGTGCACCATACGCCTGTGCCACCATGCCGGCCACCAGACCGATCGGACCTGCACCGATGATCGCGCAGTACTCACCTGCCTTCAGACCGCCACGGTGGATGCCGTGCAGGCTGATGGTCAGCGGCTCTGCCATCGCTGCCTGCTCCCAGCTCATGCCCTCCGGAATCTTGATCAGCATATCCGCCGGGTGGCAGTAGTACTCTGCCATACCGCCATCGACGTGCACACCGAGCACCTTGAGATCTGTACAGCAGTTGGTACGGCCGATCTTACACGGATAGCAGTGGCCACAGTACAGATATGGATCCACGACGACGCGATCGCCGACCTTGATGCCCCTCTTATTATTCTCCGGAATCGACTCGACGATACCAGCGAGCTCATGTCCGATGACACGCGGGTAGGAAACGAGACCGTTGGTACCACGGAATGCACCGATATCACTGCCGCAGATGCCCGCGGTCACGATCTTAATCAGCGCCTCGCCCTCCTTCGGTACCGGCTTCTCGATATCCACACAGTCGACCTTCCACGGCTCCGCAAGTTTGATAGCTTTCATATTCTTTTCCTCTTTCTCCGCGCTTAGCGTGGCCCTCTCATGGATTAGTATGGAGACGATGCCATGGAAATGCGCCTTCGGCGCTGGCATCGTCGTTTGATTTTGCCACCCTCGGTGGCAAAACGGCCTCGCCGCCCGGGGGCATCCACGAGCCTCTCCGCGCTTCGCGCGGCCCTCTCATGGATTAGTTAAACAGCGACCTTTACCACTACCTTGCGGACGAACTCTGGTCCTTCTGCGGTGCAGGTACGTGGCTTATGTGCATCCTCCGGTGCAACGACGATCATGTCGCCCGGGAGCAGAAGTACGGTACCGCTGAGTGCCGGCTCCTCATAGAACTTAAGGTCGTTCTCCGGATGATCCTCCTTCAGTACGAGTCCATCGCGCTTGCAGTAGCCGAACTGCTCCTTGCCGGAGATCACATACTGGATGTCGAAAAACTTATCGTGGGTCTCGAAGAAGCCCTCGTTTGCAGGGAAGCTGGTGTACTCCTGTACATTTGCAGTCACACCCTCGCATACCGGATAGCTGCCGACCGCTGTGTGATCGAGGTCGGTCTCTGCCAGCCACTTATAGGCTGCCTGGAACTTCTCATCGAGGTAGTTATACTTAGTTGAAAGATTTAATGGTGAAAAAAACATAGTGTACTCCTTCTCAGATTCAAACTTTATGCTATGAGCCTGCGATCGATCGCAGGCCCGATGATATGCTCATCTTTATCGGATATCCGGTCGAACAGAAGTGATTACTTCTTCTCCTCGTCCTTCATGTTGTCGAGCACGCAGGCACTGGAGATGTCCTTCGTCTCCATCTTTCCGGCTGCGAGATCGAGGCACTGCTGCCAGATCTGCTCATCGACCACGACGCCCTCACGGAGGTTACGCTCACGGGTCGCAGCGGTACGCTCACCAGGGCAGGTTACGTGACCACCCTCGTGATCCGGCTCAGTCGCATCTGCAGCGGCTACACGATCATCGAACTTCGCCTGGATCTCCTCCTCATCACCGAAGAGATACGGATCATATGCGATGAAGATCTGGCAGCAGCCGGTGCAGCTTCCACGGCCCTCACGGTCCATATCTGCACCTGTCTTACCGTTCGCCATCGCAGCGGCTGCGAGGTCGAGGGCGATCGCCATACCGGTACCCTTCCAGTAACCGGTCGGAAGGATACGTCCGCTGGCCTCGATCGCGCCCGGATCGCTGGTCAGGTTACCATCCTTATCGAAGCCTCCCGGATATGGAAGCTGCTTACCGGCGAGACGATATACACCGCGCTTACCGTATGCTTACTGGCTCATCGCCATATCGAAGACGACCGGGCCGCTCTTACGCGGAATCGCGATACAGAACGGGTTATTACCGACGCCCGGCTTCTTCGAGCCCCACATCGGCATACAGCTCTCGGTGTTGGTCCAGCTGATACCGATGAAGCCGGCCTGTGCTGCCTGCCATGCATAGGAACCACCACGCATCCAGTGGGTTGTGTTCTTCAGTGCGACGCAGCCGATACCATGTACCTTTGCGAGCTCAACTGCACGATCCATGCAGAAGGTGGCATTCAGTGTACCGATGCCGAGGTGACCATCGTAATTCTCGACTGCACCCTTCGCACCCACCAGCTCCGGCTTCGCCGTGATATCGACCCAGCCCTTCTGCACATACTCTGCAAAACGAGGTACACGGTTGAGGCCGTGGCTCTCGATACCCTCGAGGCTGCTCTCGGTATGAATCTCTGCGCACTGCTCTGCCTGCGCCTCGGTTAAACCGAGGTTCAGAAATGCCTTCTTGACGGTTGCTTTCACCGTTTCTACAGGTACACGAATGCTCATAATGAACTCTCCTTTTCTAAATCGTTAAGCTTTCGCAATAATATATCAGTTGTTTTCAATTAGCGTTAGCATAGCACAGTTCACAGATGCATTTCAAGACGTATTTGACTGTTTTTTCTATATTTTCCTTCTTATTCTTGGATATTTTATGCGATTTTTGTATACATCATCTTGAAAAGCGCACATGATACTGATATATTAGTTATAGTGAATCTCATGAAAGGAGTCCTTCACATGAACCTGATCATCCCATCTCCATATAAAGGCGAAAACAACCGCGCCTACGCTTCCCGTGTGCTCCGTACGAATATCATGACGCTCCGGCTCAAGCCGGGGGAGCCACTCAACGAAGTCGAGCTCGCGCATGCACTCGGGATGAGCCGTACACCGGTGCACGAAGCATTGACCACCCTGCAGAGTGAGTGGCTGGTCGATATTTTTCCGCAACGCGGAACCCGGGTCAGCCGCATCGATCCGACGCTCGTCAAGGAGGGCCACTCGACCCGCCTTCTGCTCGAGAGTGCACTGCTCCGGGATGTCGCCGGAAAGATCGGCCGCAGCCAGATCCAGGAGCTGATGGAGTGCATGCGGAAGCAGGATGCCCTGATCGGCCACATCGAGGACTCGGTGGACGAGATCATCCAGCTCGACGACGAGTTCCACCGCATGATGTACTACTTCGGCGGCCGCGCCCATACCTGGCTCGCGATGCGCGGCCTCGTCTCCCACTATGATCGCCTCCGCTACCTCGATATCTTCGAGGGCCGATGCGATTTCGCCCGCGTCAACCGCCAGCACCGCGAGTTCTGTGACTATCTCCTGCTCGGCCTCCCGGATGATGTCTGCGCCGAGACGAAGATCAGCGAGCACCTGACCAGCTTCCGCGGTAACCTCATGGATAAGATCGAGCGGCATCCGGATTACTTCACCGTCAGTGAAACATGACGGCGAGACACCCAGCTGCGTCGTTCCGTTACTGTTCACTCGTCAACTGGATTCAGTCAGGCTGTCCTAAAACTAATTTTGGTCGGTCTTCATTCTCCACTTTTATATCTGAATGAACCACAGTAAGGTTGTTCGAAAAAGCGTCTCCGATATCCCGGAGACGCTTTTAAAATCAGAAAAATCCGAATCTTTTCTTCGGCGGCGACGGATGCGTCGCGCAGTCCAGGAGGTACTCGAAGACCTGCTGCATCGCTTCCGGCTGCACATACTGCAGCGCATCACGGTAGCCACCGTGCATCGTGGAGGCGACCTCCATCTCGCCGACCATCATCTGGAACTCCGGCGTGCGCCCGAGGAGTCCGCTCCCCTGCGCCGCCATCGCCGTCAGGTACTTCGTATCCCACTTCGGCATGATGGCGATGCTCAGCACCGGCTGTCGACGTGTCGTGAAGCACACATCATCGCCCTCCGGCAGATAGCGCACGAGCTCCGCGCCATGCGCCGCGAGGCGCTCCTTCAGACAGAACGCCCGCGCACCCTCACGCTTCTCACAGCCACGCGCATACACCGTGATCGTGTCGCCGTAGCCGCACATATCGAGGTTCACGATGCAGCTGTACTCCCGCGCCTGCTCCTCCAGAAACAGCTTCGCGCCACTGTGGCCGCTCTCCTCGCCATCGAAAAAGGCGAACTCCGCCGCCACACCCTGTGCACGCAGCGCAGCCGCCAGCGTGAGGACGATGCATACGCCCGCGGCATTATCATTGGCTCCTTCACTGCCCGGATGCGCATCATAGTGCGCGCAGAACAGCGGGCAGGCCTCGGCACGCTCACTCCGTATCAGATAGTTTCGTGCCGCCCTGTGCTTTTCATCCGCCGCGATCTCCTGGATCTCCGGCGTGAAGCCCTCTGCCTCCAGTGCCGCCTCCAGTGCGGCGCGCCGCGCCGCCGGATCCGCCTGTGCGATCTCCGCTAAATATCGATTCACTTCCACGTATTCCACCTCGACTTGATGGGGTCTGACCCCCCCTTACGAAATTCTTAAGATGATGGCCGGATGCACGCGGGGGTCAGACCCCGCGACCACCCTCCGCTCAGAGACAGGTATCGAAGGCCACCTTGATGACGATCTTCCGGATATGAGCCGGTGCGTCGACCTGGATGGCTGGTACATGCACATCCCATGGGAAGAACATCGCATAGCTGCCCGGCTGCATCTCGATGATGCCTTCACGGGCATGCGCGTTGTTCTTATAGAAGCAGATGTCACGCGGGGTATCGAGCAGGTTCTCGTCGATCTCGCTATCGCCGAGGTCTGGATACCAGCCGATGCGCTCCGGGCCACCGGCTGCGAGGAACTGTACATCGACGTACTTGCGATGGCACTCCGGACGTAGCTGCTCGCGAGGAGCGGTGTCCTGGTCGATGACCTGGAGGATCATCTTGTCACCGTCGAGCTCGAACTTTCCCGGCTCGTGCGCTGCGAGGTCGTTCTCCTTCAGGAACTGCACAGCACGCTGTAACGCTGCCGGCAGAAAACTCAGATTTTCATTTTCATGGATATTTCCGGATATCATGATTCTCTCCTTTTGTTTAGATTACATAACAGTTCAGATAGGGAGACGATGCCAAGGAAATGCGCCTTCGGCGCTGGCATCGTCGTTTGATTTTTTCGCTTAAGCGAAAAAACAGCCTCGCC
>CABTMH010000023.1 GCA_902485915.1 uncultured Oribacterium sp.
GTGCCAGTATCTATTGGGCTGGGTACGAGATTCATAGCTGTCTGAAAATAGGGGCAACTAAAATCTCTTGTGTCCTTGACAAGGGGTACAATTCACAGGTTTAGAGGGGTTAGTTTGAAGGGCTGTTATAATGCCCAGGTTACTGTTCACTCATCAACTGCCCTCTGTTTCCCTGCCTGATCACTACATGAGTGGACAGTAACAAGTCCGGATTGCAAGTTTTCAAAGAGATTAGAAAAAACTTGAAGCATATATCGTATATGATATAATAAAGTAGGAGGAAGATATAATTTGAGTTGGGACATAGAGTTATACGCAACTGAAAACGGCGAAGAACCCGTCATGACATTCTTATACTCTTTGCCCGGTAAACATCGAGCGAAAGCAATCTGGGAGATTGATTTGTTGGAAGAGCATGGATTGTCTTTAAAAATGCCGTATGTAAAAAATATCCAAGGGGAAAAATATAGGGGATTGATGGAACTAAGAGTTCAGCAAGGGAATGATATTTCACGCATCTTCTATTTTCTTCCAATTGGTAATAAATTCGTACTTCTACATGGTTTTGTGAAAAAGGATCAAAAAACTCCTAAGAAGGAATTAGAAACGGCATTGCGTTATAAAGAGGATTATGTAAGGAGGTTTGTGAATAATGGCTGAATTAAGAAAATGGAATCAGGCAAGAAAAGAACTGTTAGCTGATCCAGAGACCGCAAAGGAATTTGAAGTGCTTCGTCCACAGTACGAGGTGATCTCTCAGATTATCAAGGCCAGAGATGAGCAGGGAATCACTCAAGCACAACTTGCCGAAAGAACTGGAATCAGACAGAGTAATATTAGTCGATTGGAAGGCGGGAATTACAACCCATCGCTTGAGTTTTTGACAAGAATTGCAAAAGGACTGGGTATGGAATTGCATATCGAATTGCGTCCGGGACGATAACAATGGTTAGATGAAATATGAAAAATAGGGAGGTGAAAGTACTGGAAACCGCGTAAAATCAACGTTTTTCACACTTCACCAAATTTCAACATGATCGATACAGGATGTCTGAGTGAAATCAGGCATCCTTTTTCTGTAAAAGGAAAGCATCAACGAAATCCAAGGTAAGCGTTCAGGCAGGGGGCCCGGAGGGTAGTTTACGAGTGAACAGTAAAGAAGTTCCTGAAAATCTCGCATTTCAGCTTCTTATGATTGTAATTAGAGGAAAATAACTTAAAATATAGTGGAAAACGTATGCGCCCGCATCCCTGCGATGCGTCCAGTATAGAACACGAATGGAACAGACTTCTATGATAGATACAGCAAAGAAAAGACTCAACAGAAAAGGCTTCACGCTGGCGGAGGTGCTGGTCACCGTCGCCATCATCCTCATACTCGCGGGTGTCACCTTCGTTTCGGTGGTGCAGTACCAGAAAAATCTTCGCCTGATGGAGATGGACGGCACCGCGAAGGAAATCTTCATCGCCGCGCAGAATCACCTGAGCGTCGCGAAGGCCTCCGGTGATCTCGACCGCTTCGCGGAAAAAGCAAAGGCGAGTGGGACCGGTACGACGGCCTCGACGATCGGCACGAAGCTGGCCCCTGCCCCTTCCTATGCGGGCAATGAGAAAGGTGAATACTATTATGTGATTCATGATGTGAACAGCGGCAGCGAGAGCTGCACGCCGACGGGCAGTGAGGAGATCCTCCAGATGATGCTGCCGTTCGGCGCGCTCGATGAAACCGTCGCCAGCGGCGGAAACTATGCCATCGTCTACGAGCTGAACTCTGCGTCCGTCGTCGCCGTCCTCTATTCCGGCGCGGGCAATGCCTCCTTCGGAAATGCCACGGTGATTCATCTGGATGCTGACGACGTTACGAACATCAAAAACATCTACAACGACAAATCAAAGCGCAAGAGCTATCAGAAGAAGAACGGTGTCACCGCCATCGTCGGCTGCTACACCGGCACGGCAGGTAGCGCGCCCGTCCCGACCGAAACACTTGAAGCACCGAAGCTGGAAGTGAAGAACGAAAATAAGCTGCATGTCATCGTGAGTGGAAACTACAGTTCGAAGGATGTCATCACCCTCACGATTCATGGCGTCCAGAGTGATACCACGGCCATCATGCAGCTGAATTGCACAGGCACGACGGGCAAGACGAACAATACATTTGATGTTACGCTCGATGATATCACAGTCAATCACAATACTCGTAAAGACATGCGCTTTGCCACGATTCTAAGTAATGGCAGATTCACACGAAGTTCTGCAACATCCGGCATCGCATTTATCCCGGGAGAGAATATCGAAATCAGCGCAACGGCACGTGCGACCGATGCCCTGGCGACGCCGAAGACCTCTGCGGTCTATACGACCAGCAGCTTATTTGGTGACGCCAATGACGGACGGACGGTGTACATAAAAAACCTCCGCCATCTCGAGAACCTGAGTGTGGACATGTCAGGCTTTACAGGCGATCTGAAAGATAAGTCTGGATCGCAGGATGGAAGCATCAATGCGATGCAGAAGAACGATATCACGATGTTCTCATCTTCAGGTTTGAATGGATATGATGCTTCGTCTAATAGTCTTTATATTTATGGATCTGGAACAATGTCCGATATGTATATCGCTGCAAATGTGAACTATCCTCTGAGCTATGATGGTGGCAGTCATGAAATATATGATCTTTCCATCGCGCCTTATCTTGGTGGAAGTGGTGAAGAAGCGGGTAATGCCGGTATCTTCGGTAATGTTACGAATACGCTGTCGGTAAAGAATCTGATATTACGAAATGACAAAATTCCGGGGGATGCTTCTGCAACAAATGCAGGCATGCTTCTCGGCAAGACGAGCGCGAATCTGACGGTGGATGGTGTCCTCGCATACTATCATGATACAGAGTACGATGAAGCAAAGGATTCTACGGTAGAAGTACAGGCGAAGCAGGTGGCCGGTGGTCTCATCGGTCTCGTGGTCGTTGGAAAGCTCGAGGTCAAGAATTCGGCAGCCGCTGTTTATGTGAAGGGTGAAAGCGCCGCAGGTGGCCTCATCGGCAGCGTCGCCGGTGCGACGAGCGGCTCCACTATCGTGCGGAGCTATGCCGGTGGACATACGAAGGATGGCGTGTACAGCACGACGGATGCAACCACGAAGCAGCCAGTCCTTGAAGGCGCAGGAAGATATAATGTACAGGCGAGCGGCTATGCCGGTGGCTTTATCGGCGTGACTACAAATAATGTCAGCATGAATGCCGTGTATTCTACGGCATCGGCGTACTCTGATAATGCTGCAAGTTCCGGTTCATTCTCCGGCAACATGCAGGCGAATTTCGGTACGGCAAATAATTACTATGCCATCGGACCACATAACGGCACTGACGCATCCACAGACGATACTGCAAAAGCAGAAATCACAACAGGACAGCTGCGCCGTCAGGCTACACCGTATGATCGGAAGCTGATACTGAAGACTTTCGAAACAGAGCACACGATGATGGATAAAACCAGCTATCCACTGTGCACCGTGCGGAACCTGTGTGAAGGGGATGCGACCATAAAGGATACTTACCTTCCATGGTTTATCAAGGAGCATGTCGGAGACTGGGCAGTAACCAAAAAAGATGGAAATCTGGTAATAAAAAATGGCGCTGATGATGTACGTTTGGAATTGGACTATTCAACGAGTGACACGAGCTCTAAAATGGTTCTTTTTAGTATTGAGGGTGCGCGGTCAAAAGCGAAAATTGACTTTGTCATGCGTGTGAAAACGGATAATCCGCTTACCTACGATCCACTGTTATATGTGCAGGATAGTGGCTGGCTTGATACGTTTTCGATTAAAGATAAGATTAAGGTCGAAAAAGATGGCTCGGGATATAAATATAAGTTTTATCTGGATGATATAACTACTAAGGATGGGCATTTTGCTTATTTGACTGAAAATAAGGGATTTATTCTGGGCGAAGTGAATTGTACCCCTTGTCAAGGACACAAGAGATTTTAGTTGCCCCTATTTTCAGACAGCTATGAATCTCGTACCCAGCCCAATAGATACTGGCACTTTGAGTACCCATGTTATTGGACATTTGACGGCTAAGAGTTTAGTACTCCGTTAACATTACTCCCGGGCTCTGCCCGGACCTGCCCCTCGTCGGGGAGGCATGAAAGCAACATTGAGCTGCTTTCGCACCAAAGGGTAATCCGTGTCATTCCGTCAAGGGCTGCCCGGACGCTGACGCGTCCAGCGTTCTGTCCCTTGACTCCATTCCCGCTCCAAGCTCCGAAGCAGACTTGCTGGGAATCGGAGGCGTGGGTTTGTTTGGAACATCCAGCGGATATATTCCCGTTGTATAGAACTGATAAAACTCGTTAGGTGCGAGCTTCGCCAGCTCCCATTGGTACCTGCGATTGTTGTAATAGTCTATGTAATCATCAACAATGACTTTAACATCAGAGAACTCCGCACAGGCCGCGAGTTTCTCGTTGATGTGATCCTTCATGTGGCCATGGAAGCTCTCCTGCGGGGCATTGTCCCAACAGTTTCCACGACGGGACATGGACTGACGCAGCTTCTTATCCTTCAGGATGTTGATGAAGCTATAGCTGGTATAGTGGCACCCCTGGTCACTATGGACTATCGCCTCGGCGTGAAGCGAGACTCCGTGATTCTCTATAAGCAGGTTTACGGTTTCCAGTACAAAGTCAACCTCCAGAGATTCGCTCACCACATAGGCCAGGATCTGCTTCGTAAAGGCATCCAAGATAGATGACAAATAAGCAAATGTCCCATTGTACGGCAGATATGTGATGTCTGTCAGCAACACCATCCGGGGACCATAGCATTCGAACTCCCGCTGCAGGAGGTTGTCAGCCACGTTACTGGTCTTCAATGCCTTGGCCATCCTCCGATAGGGGTTGGCCTTCCGGATAGGACAGGAAAGGCTGAACTTATCCATTAGTCGGCGGATCTTCTTCAGGTTCATGACGACAGGGGGATCCATATGGAGCAGCGCCATGTAGATGCCCTTCGCACCCTTGGTATAGCCGTGCATCTTGTATGCGGTCAGGATCTGGTCAAAGTCCTTCCGGTCCTGTTCCTCTTGTTGCTCGCGGATCGGGGCCGCCTTGAGCCAGGCATAATACCCGCTTCGGGACACGCCGGCGATCGAGCATAGTTCTTTTACAGACAAGGAGCTGGAGGACTGCTGCAACTGCTGTATGATTTCAAACACACAGGAAGAGGCATGCATAATGGCCGCACCTACTTCCTGGTACTTCTGATCGAGGAAATTTTTTTTAAAAACTCCAGTTCCTGGGTCAGATAACTCACCTGGTGCTCCAGCTGCCGGATCTTATCCTCCGGGGAAACTTCCGTCAGAGGAGATCCTGGTGCACGGACATCGCGAAACTTGCCGGTTTCTTCAAACTGCTTGCGGATGGTGTGGCTGATGCCCCAGATACGCCGGTCCCCGAGTACGTCTGGTGGAAAACCATACTTCTGCAGGATGTCTCTTGGTAGAGCTCCAGCGAGATACTCTCTATAGAAGAGTTCTTTAAACTCTTTCGAGAGATTAAGCACATTCTCTGATACCCGGAGGGTATAGGGGTTGTTGCGTAATAACTGTTGTTGCTCTGGTGTGAACTTGACCTTGCTCATGGCGCTCCTCCTGTACTTGTGAGAGTACCATACTCAAGGCAGTCCAATCCAGAGGGTAACCTGAAATTACGTGTCCATTATTGTGGGTGCCTAAAATCTTTCGTGTCCACAGTTATGGGTACAGTATA
>CABTMH010000024.1 GCA_902485915.1 uncultured Oribacterium sp.
CGGCAGAGCACATACGTGAAAAGGCGGCATCCTGTGGCCAGCAGCTGACGCTCGTGAACGCGCGCTTCGTGAAGCCGATCGATACGGATATGCTGGATCGTCTCGCAGAAAACCATACCACGATCGTGACCCTCGAGGAGAACGTGAAGCAGGGCGGCTTCGGGATCCAGGTCGAGGCCTACGTCCATGAGCATCACCCGGAGATGAAGGTCGTGACGATCACCCTCCCGGATAAGTACGTGGAGCACGGCGATGTGACGAAGCTTCGCGCCTTCCTCGGCATCGACAGCGACTCGATCATCGAGCGCCTCCGCCGCGAGGGCGTGATCCCGTCGGATGCGGAGGTCAATGCAGATGACCGGCGTGCAGATGCCTCCGCGGGCGCTGAACAGGCGGACGAAACGAAGTGAATATGTACCGGAGTGAGGACAGATGCGTAACGATATGTACATCACCGCGCCGGTGCAGAAGAACAGAAAGGGCGGAACATCGCCCGGAAAGAGTCATCAGTGAAGAAAGAACGACTTGACGTGCTGCTGGTCAACCGAGGACTGGCAGAATCCAGAGAAAAAGCGAAGCGTACCATCATGGCCGGCATCGTGTATGTCGATGGCCAGAAGGAAGATAAGGCCGGCTCCACCTTCGATCCGGAATCGGAGATCGAGGTCCGCGGGAATGTGCTTCCATACGTCTCCCGTGGGGGGCTCAAGCTCGAGAAGGCGATCCGCGAGTTCGGCGTATCCTGTGAAGGCAAGGTCTGCCTCGATATCGGTGCCAGCACCGGCGGCTTCACCGACTGCATGCTGCAAAACGGTGCGGTCAGGGTCTTCGCCATCGATGTCGGCCACGGCCAGCTCGACTGGAAGCTCCGGAACGATCCGCGCGTGGTCTGCATGGAGAAGACGAACATCCGCTATGTGAAGCCGGAGGATATCGGAGAGAAGGCACGACTCGTGTCCATCGATGTCAGCTTCATCAGCCTGCAGCTCGTGCTGCCGGTGGTGAAGACCCTGATCGCCGAGGACTGTCAGGTCGTCTGCCTCATCAAGCCGCAGTTCGAAGCGGGCAGAGAGCAGGTCGGTAAGAAGGGCGTGGTCCGTGATAAGGCGGTCCATGTCGAGGTCATCGAGAAGACCATCACCGCCGCCTATGCCCTCGGCTTCATGCTGAAGGAGCTGACCTTCAGCCCGATCAAGGGACCGGAGGGGAATATCGAGTACCTCGCAGAGCTGATGCTCCGACCGGATGCGGCGATGGAGCGCAGTGATGCGACCGCTTCCGATGTGGCGATGGAGAGCAGTGATACGGCCGTTTCCGATGTGGCGATGGAGAGCAGTGATGCAGCCGTTTCCGGTGCGACGGTGGAGAACCCGGACGCAGCGGAGCACGAAGGAAACGCGGCAGACAGTGACGATGCGGCGGATCCGAAGCATGCCCCGACCGACGGGGCGGAAAGCCCGGCACCGGCGTGGCTGCATGCGCGCGCGGTGGAGGTCGTAAAGGCATCCCATGCGATGCTCGACATCAAGTGAGGGCGATGCAGGCGGATAGAAGACCATGTGGTTCGGGAGATGATGAGACATGAATATCACACTGGTAGTAAATGCGAAAAAGCCGGACTCCAGCCGCTATGCGGAGAGCATCCGGCAGTACCTCGAGGCGCGGGATGTGCATGTGAAGGCGCTGTACGGTGAGTATACACGGGACGACTTCGCGGATGCGGACGCCATCATCTCCATCGGGGGAGATGGCACGATGCTTCGGCTCGCGGGCGTGCTGCGCGGGCAGGATACACCGCTGCTCGGGGTCAATGCAGGCCACCTGGGGTATCTGACCCAGGTCTCGCAGGCAGCACAGATCCCGGAGGCGCTCGATCGGCTCCTCGCCCATGACTATACACGCGATGTGCGCGCCATGCTGCATGGCAGTGTGCGCCGAAATGGCGATGTGGTCAGCCGCGGAACCGCGCTGAACGAGATCCTGATCTCGCGCTGCGAGGGTATCAATGTGCTGCGCTTCACGGTATTCTGTGATGGCGAGGAGCTCAGCCACTATACCGCGGATGGTATCCTTTTCGCGACGCCGACCGGCTCGACGGCCTATAATCTGTCGGCGGGCGGACCGATCGCGGCACCGGAGACCAGTGTCATCATCATGACGCCGATCTGCGCCCACGCGACGAACAGCCGTCCGGTGATCCTGCCGGATACCAGCCATATCGAGGTGCGCATCGAATCGGAAAACGAAATCGTGGCCTTCGACGGTGAGCGGATCGTGCGTCTGCAGCCGGGCGACGTCGTGAAGGTGCGGCGTGCGAATGAGATGACCACCTTCGTAAAGCTCCGCGCGTCCAGCTTCCTGGAGACCCTGCGCGAGAAGATGGACGACGAAAACTGAGTTATGCAGGCATCAGTGCGTGACCATCGACCGCAAAGCCCCTCCACGCGACGAAGGCTGAGTTCATTACGAGGGCATCGGAGATGTCCGACGGAAAGACCACGGGTGCGTCCGAGGGACGTGGGGACACCGGTGATACGAGCGCTGTCGGGGAACGGCAGCATCCATGAAGAGGTTTATAAATGAAGAAATCCAGACACCAGAAAATCATCGATCTCGTGCAGCATACGCGCATCGCGACACAGGAGGAGCTGGCAGATATCCTGAACCAGGAAGGCTATAAGGTGACGCAGGCGACCGTTTCCCGTGATATCAAGGAGCTCAAGCTCAGCAAGGTCCCGGGACCGGGGGGCGTACAGTACTACCAGCTGCTGGAGCCGGAGGAGCAGGCGTACTCTGATAAGTATATCCGTGTAGTGCGCGAGGCGCTGATGAGTATGGATACGGCGGGAAACCTGCTGGTGATCCGTACCATGTCCGGTATGGCGAACGCGGTCGCGGCGGCACTCGATCACTTCCGCTTCGACGAAATCGTCGGCACGCTGGCCGGCGATGATACCATCATGTGTGCAACGAAAAACAGTGACGATGCGGAGCATATCATGCAGAAGGTCCGGGGACTCCTCGGGGAGAAGAGCTGACGGAGCATCCGGATACAGATGAGCTGACAGCCGGATACGCAGGTGGAAGAATCGTGCAGACTGGGCGCTGTGGCGTCCGGCCTTACTACATATAACGGAAGTTTCGGAGGAAACGTATATGTTATATCATCTTCATGTAAAGGATCTCGCCCTGATCGACTCCGCCGAGGTGGAGTTCGAGCCTGGGCTCAATATTCTGACCGGTGAGACGGGTGCCGGAAAGTCGATCCTGATCGGCTCCATCAATCTCGCGCTGGGCGCGAAGGCCAGCCGGGACATGATCCGCAGCGGCCAGCCGTATGGACTCGTGGAGCTCGTCTTCGGTGATTTCAGCGAGGAACTCGTCGGGAAGCTGCGGGCGCTCGACATCGAGCCGGAGGACGGGCAGCTCATCATTCGGCGGAAGATCTCGGCTACGCGTTCGGAAATCAAGATCAACGATGAGACCGTGACACTCGCGAAGCTCCGGAAGGTGACGGAGCTCCTCATCGATATCCACGGGCAGCATGAGCATCAGTCGCTGCTCTGGGACGGCTACCATCTGAAGATCCTCGACGATTTCCAGCAGCGGGAGACCGGGGCACTGCGTGCGGAGATCGCAGAGAAGTACCATGACTATATGGCGCTTCGGGAGAAGCTCGCGGGCTTCGACATGGATGAGGCGCAGCGTCAGCGGGAGCTCGATTTCCTCCAGTTTGAGATCGACGATATCGAGAAGGCGGCACTGCGCGAAGGCGAGGAGGAAGCGCTCGCCCAGAAGTACCGGAAGTATCAGAATGCGCAGCGCATCTACGGTTCGGTCGCACGGACGCGGGAAATCCTCGACGGCGTCGATTTTTCGACGGCGATCCACGAGATGCAAGATGCGCTCCAGTACGACAGCGCGCTTCAGAACATCAGCGACAGCCTGTATGACCTCTCCTCGATCTCCGAGGATACCGTGCGTGCCCTCGACCACTATATGGAGAACAACGAGTACGACGAAGAGGACTTCCAGCTGGTGACGGAGCGGCTCGACTATATCCGCTCGATCATGATGAAGTATGGCGGTACCGTCGCGAAGGTGGAGGACACCCTCGTGGCGAAGAAGCAGCGCCTCGCTGAGCTCGAGGACTATGATGCGGCACGATCACGTTGCGAGAAGGCCGTGGCACAGGCGGAGTCCGTGCTTCGGGCACGCTGCGCAGAGCTCACGAGGGCCCGTGAACAGGGCGCGAAGCAGCTGAGCGCGCGCATCCGTCAGGAGCTGTCGGAGATGGGCTTCCTGGATATCCGCTTCGAGCTTCCACTCACCGCACTGAAGGAGCCGGGGGCGAATGGTATGGATGAGGCCCACTTCGTCGTGAGCCTGAATCCGGGTGAACCGCTGCGACCGCTCAGTGAGGTGGCGTCCGGGGGTGAGCTCAGCCGTATCATGCTGTCCATCAAGACCGTGCTGGCCGACAGCGATGAGATCCCGACCCTGATCTTCGATGAGATCGATACCGGTATCTCCGGTCGGACGGCAGAGAAGGTCTCGGAGAAACTTCGGAAGATCGCACAGCTTCACCAGGTCATCCTGATCACGCATCTGCCGCAGATCGCAGCGAAGGCCGATCAGCATTTCTGCATCGAGAAGTCGGTGTCCGACGGCCATACACATACCCGGATCCATGCGCTCTCTGAAGAAGCGTCCGTGCTTGAGCTTGCGCGACTGCTTGCGGGCGGTCAGATCACGGACGCCGTGCTCGCGAACGCGCGGGAGCTGAAGAAGCTTGCGCGAAGCTGAGTGCGTGTCGCCTGCTGGGCTGGCAGCCTCGGATTCAGGCCCCCTCAGGCGGAGATGTACGTACCGGCCGACGGCATTGGCCGAACGAAGCTAAAAACCTTGCTAAGCGTTTAACGAAGGATTAAAATAGAGCTATCTAAATTTATATTTCTATTTAAGAAATATGGACCGGAGGACTATAATGAAAAACATACTCATGCTCGCATCGGAGGCGGTGCCTTTCATCAAGACGGGCGGACTCGCGGACGTCGTCGGCTCACTTCCGAAGACCATCGATAAGCAGTACTATGACTGCCGTGTCATGATTCCGAAGTATATGTGCATCCCGTGGGAGTGGCGCCAGAAGATGGAGTACGTGAACCACTTCTATATGAATTATCTCGGACAGGACCGCTATGTCGGCATCCTGAAGTATGAGTACCAGGGCGTGACGTACTACTTCATCGATAACGAGTCGTATTTCTCCGGTGACCGTCCATACGGTGACTGGTACTGGGATCTCGAGAAGTTCTGCTTCTTCTGCTATGCAGCACTGTCTGCGCTGCCGCTGCTCGACTGGCATCCGGATGTAATCCACTGCCACGACTGGCAGACCGGTCTCGTTCCGGTACTGCTGCATGACCGTTTCGCCGGCGGAGAGTACTACCGCTCCATCAAGTCAGTGATCACGATCCATAACCTCAAGTTCCAGGGTGTATGGGATGTGAAGACGATCCAGCGCTTCACCCAGCTGTCCGACTACTACTTCACACCGGATAAGCTCGAGTGTAAGAAGGATGGTAACCTCCTGAAGGGTGGTATCGTGTATGCCGACGCGATCACGACGGTTTCCGATACCTATGCGGAGGAGATTAAGATGCCGTTCTACGGCGAGGGCCTCGATGGACTGCTTCGTGCACGTGCGCATGACCTCCGCGGCATCGTCAACGGCATCGACTATGATGACTGGAATCCGGAGACGGATAAGTACCTCGTAAAGCCGTTCAACGCACGCAACTTCCGGAAGGAGAAGGCGAAGAACAAGAAGGCACTCCAGGAGCAGTTCGGCATGAACGTGGACCCGGGCAAGATGATGATCGGTATCGTATCCCGTCTCACCGACCAGAAGGGCCTCGATCTCGTCGAGTGCATCATGGATGAGCTCTGCCAGGATGATATCCAGTTCGTGGTACTCGGTACCGGTGATGAGAAGTACGAGAACATGTTCCGTCACTATGACTGGAAGTACCATGATAAGGTATCCGCACAGATTTACTATTCCAATGAAATCAGCCATAAGATCTATGCTTCCTGCGATGCCTATCTGATGCCGTCTCTCTTCGAGCCGTGCGGACTCAGCCAGCTGATCGCCCTCCGCTACGGAACGATTCCGATCGTACGTGAGACCGGTGGTCTGCGCGATACCGTACAGCCGTATAACGAGTACGAGGACAGCGGAACCGGCTTCTCCTTCTCGAACTATAACGCGCATGAGATGCTCGGCACGATCCGCTACGCCGAGAGCGTATACTACGATCATAAGCGTGAGTGGAACAAGCTCGTGGACCGTGCGATGGCTGCGGACTATTCCTGGAAGACCAGCGCCATGAAGTACCAGGAGCTGTATGACTGGCTGATCGGGTACTAATCCATGAGAGGGCCGCGCGAAGCGCGGAGAGGCTCGTGGATGCCCCCGGGCGGCGAGGCCGTTTTGCCACGAAGTCGGCAAAATCAAGCGACGATGCCCGCGCCGCAGGCGCATCGAATGGCATCGTTTCTTCTTAATCTATGAGAGGACCGCGCCGTTTTACAACATGAAAGAACAGACTAGATGAATTTTTTGGATGACTTATTACAGAACTATATGCTGGTTTCAGCGGTGGTCTCCTGGTTTCTCGCACAGGTGATCAAAACCGCGCTCGATGCCTATCTTAATCACGGCATCAGCTGGGAGCGCCTCACCGGCTCCGGTGGGATGCCATCGAGCCACACTTCCACGGTCGTGGCGCTGACGACGGCCGCCGCACTCCAGTATGGACTCCAGTCCCCGGCCTTCGCCGTCAGCTTCATCCTGGCCAGTGTCGTCATGTACGATGCGACCGGCGTACGGATGGAGACCGGTAAGCAGGCCGTCCTCCTGAATAAGATTCTCGAGGATAACCCGTTTAACTGGAAGCCGGAGGAGTTTCAGATGAAGCTGAAGGAGTATGTCGGCCACACACCGCTGCAGGTGCTGATGGGCGCGATCCTCGGCATCGTCACGGCCTGCTGGATGCGTAGTTTCTACTAAAAGAAAGAAATACTGAATGAGCTTTAAACGATTTTTAAAAAAAACAGTGCTTCTACTGAGCTGCGTGCTGATAGCATGCAGCTTCATTTCGTGTAAGGGTATCGAAATCACGGGTAAAACCGAGGATGTCGACGGCTATACGGAGGCACAGGCGATGATCGTGATCGGTTCCGAGCGAAACCGCTTTCAGAATCAGCTCGGTGTGGAAATCTGGGATCTGCCAGTGGAAAACCAGCAGGAGAGTACCTACGGTCCATACTTCGTGGCGAAGATGAAGGAGTTTCTCCAGGACATCAAGACGCTGAATCTGCTGGCGGCCGAGAAGGGCATCATCGCGACCTCGACCGATATGGAGAAGATCCGTACCGTCGCAAACGACTTCTACGACGGCCTGAGCGCAGAGGATATGGCCTTCATGGGTGACTGCACGCTCGATGATGTCGTCTCGATCTATACCGAGTATTTCGTGGCCTGCAAGACCGCCGAGTACCTGATCTCGGATGTGGATTCCGAGGTCTCCGACGCAGATGCGAAGATCATCCGTGTGCAGGAAATCGTGGTATCGGATGAGCTTCTCGCAGAGCAGCTTCTGCAGCAGGTGCATGTTTCGGGCGCGAACTTCTCCTACTACGCGCGTCAGAACAGCGAGGACCCGAACATCGAGAAGACGCTCGCGAAGTCCGAGAAGGAGGACGCCATCTACCAGGCGGCCTTCGCCCTCGAGGAGGGACAGATCTCGGATATCATCGAGCAGGATGGTAAGTACTATATCCTGAAATGCATCGACGCCTACGATGAGGCGGCGACCCTCGAGCGTAAGAAAAAGCTCGAGGAAACGATTCGCTCGAATGCGCTCCTCAAGCAGTATACGGCGTACGCGGATGAGCACATCGTCCGTTTCCGTGAACCGTTCTGGAAGGAGATCGATCTCACGGCGCATCCGGAGAGCGACGCCGATAATTTCTTTTCACTGTTTGACGCGAACATCTCGTTCTGATCGTACAAAAAGAGGCAGGGGGACGGTCGAAGAGGCTGGTCGCAATCGCTGTAAAAATTAAAAATCGAACCCTGAGAGCTTGCTGTCTCTCAGGGTTCGATTTTGTTTTTCAGCGGCTGGACGCGAAGCCTTTTTAACCGTCCCTGCCTTTTTTATCTCAAAGTCCGATGACGATGCCGCCGTCCTCTGCGTAGACGGTAGCGACGCCCATGGCGTCGGTGATTACGATATCGCGGAACGAGGCGAGCTTCTGAAATTCTTCTTTTACGAGCTCGGCGCGGGCCGGGTTGTTCACATGCGTGATGCAGAGACGGAGAAGAGCGGTCTTCTCCGGACCGCCGGCCTTTTCGACTGCGATCTGGCACATACGCTTCAGCGCCTTATTGATACCACGCTGATTCTCGAGCTGGATGATGACACCACCGTCGCCACTCATGATCGGCTTGATGTTGAGGGCGGATGCGAGGAAGGACTTTACGGCGGACAGACGTCCGTTCTTCCGGAGGGTGTCGAGGGACTCAAGCACGAAATAGGTCTTCATCGTGTGGATCTTTTCGTTTACGAGGGTGACGACCTCGTCAAAGCTTTTTCCGGCCTCCTTTAAATCCTTAATCGTGAGGCAGAAATTCAGCTGACCGGCCGATGCGGTATCGGAGCTGAACACATAGATCTTCCGTCCGTCGTCCGGGTGCTCCTCCTCGTACATCTGCTTTCCGATGACGGCGGCCTGATAGGAGCCGGAGAGATGCTCGGAGAGGGTGATGACATAGACCTCCTCTGCGTCGCTGTCCTCCATCGCCTTCATATAGGCTTCCGGAGACGGGCAGGCGGTTTTCGCTCCGATCGGCGAGGCATGTACACGCTTCAGAAAATCGAGCTGATCGAAGTGTTCGTCATCCACGACGGAATAATCTCCGATTTCCAACGTGAGCGGAACGATCGTAAAATGCGGATCCGCCTTCAGTTCCGGGGTATAATCACAACAGCTGTCACCTATAATCTTATAGTTCATGCTTCGCCTCTTTAACAACACATAGTTTTTAATACTAGATATTATAGCAGACGGGCATGACATGTCAATCGGGAGTCCAGGTGTGAACAGTGACTCGGAAAATTAAGGAAGTGTTTGTTGCCTGTGTGGGGCTTCTGCGATAAGATATGCATAATTGACAAAATGTTATTTGTGGGTTTTTGCACTTTTATAAATTTTGAATAGACAAGAGGGGCGTCTGAACGGTGGACATCACTTCTTGAAGTGAGATGAGGATAGGGATATGAGAGAAAATAAACTGGGTTCGGAGTCGGATCTCGATCTCGAGGATATCGATCTGGATGAGGATGTGGACATGGATGCGTCGGAGGATGATGCGTATCCGACTGAAGCGGAAGCGGATGGTTATGATGTCGCGACGGGTGAGCCGGTGTATGATGCGTTCGACGGGGATCCGGAGGAGATGGAGCGGCGGTATGAGGAGCGGCTTGCGGCGCGTCGGGCGGAGCGTCAGGCGCGGCATCGGGCGCGGGTGCGGAAGGCCTGGTTCTATCGTGTCCTGGCGGCGTTTATACTGATCGATGTGATCCTGCTGCTCGCCGTCGGTGTGCGTGCGCTCGGTAGGCGGCTTCACGTCGGGAAGCAGGGCGAGACGCAGGAGAGCGTGCTGAACCCGGGCAGCGATACGTCGGATGAGGCCAATGCGGGCGACGGTACTGTGGTGGCGACTTCGGGAGAGAGCGGCGGTGAAACAGAGACTGATGCTGCGTCGCAGGATGCGCGGACGGCACTCTTTGCGAAGGCAGATCGACTCGCTGCGATGTATGATTATGATGCAGCGGCAGAGACATTGGCAAACTCCGACTATAAGGAGGACCCGGAGGCGCTGAGCCGGATCGAGAACTATCAGGCGACCGCAGCGACGATGGTGGCGGCAGACAACAGTGCGATCACGCATGTGTTCTTCCATATCCTGACGGTGGATACGGATCGCGCGTTCACCGATGACAAGCAGGGGAAGGACTTCAATCAGGTTATGACGACCATCCCGGAGTTTGAGAAGATCCTGCAGCAGATGTATGAGCGCGGCTATGTGCTCGTGGGGCTCCACGACATCGCGGAGGTGCAGAAGCAGGACGACGGCACGGAGAAGATGGTGTCGAAGAAGATCATGCTGCCGGAGGGGAAGAAGCCGTTCGTGATGTCGGAGGACGACGTCTGCTACTATGAGTACATGGAGGGCCGCGGCTTCGCGGATAAGATGGTGCTCGATGAGGACGGGAAGCTGAAGCTGCAGTACACGGATGCCGCAGGGGAGGTCTCGATCGGGGATTATGATATCGTTCCGATCCTCGATCGCTTCATCGACGAGCATCCGGATTTCTCCTATCGCGGTGCGAAGGCCATCATGGCGTTCACGGGCTACAACGGTGTGCTCGGCTATCGTACGGATGAGACCTACGATGCGAGCTCGCCGAACTATGATCCGAAGAATACGGCGAACCCGAACATCGAGGCGGATCGGGAGACGGTGAAGACGCTGATGAAGGCGCTGGTGGAGGATGGCTACGAGCTCGCCTCCCACAGCTGGGGCCACATCAACTTCACGAACCGGAGCCTCGAGGATCTCACGCGGGACACGGATCGCTGGGAGCGGAACGTCGAGACGCTGATGCCGGAGCCGTGTGATATCATCCTCTATCCGTTCGGCGCGGATATCGGCGACTGGCATCCGTACAGTGCGGACAACGAGAAGTTCCAGATGCTCGAAAAGGCGGGCTTCCGCTACTTCTGTAACGTCGACTCCACGCAGGCGTGGACGCAGATCAGTGGCGACACCATGCGCCAGGGCCGCCGGAATCTCGACGGCTATCGTCTCTGGAAGGACTACTGCGGCGAAGATACGAAGCTCAGTGACCTCATGGACGTGCAGAGCGTCTTCGACACCAGACGGCCGACACCGATTGAGTGGAACTGATCCCAGCGCTATGCTCTGGGATGCCCCCGGGCAGCGAGGCCGTTTTGACGACGCAGACGTCAAAATCAAGCGACACTGCCCGCGCCGAAGGCGCATTGCATGGCAGTGTCTCCTTGCACAGTTTACATGTAATCTGCTTGAAAGTCCGGGGCGGCGGTGCTATACTACTTTTGCAAATTAAAGTATGAAAGTTCACGCGTTGAAACTGAGAACTGGTAAAGCAGTGTGCAGCTTTCGTGCTTAAGTAATATACAGGAGTTGTTATCAGGATGAATAGTAAGTTAAAAACGAAGGAAGTGGATCATTTATTTGATGCAGTGCTGACACTGGAGTCGAAGGAGGAGTGCTATAAGTTCTTCGAGGATGTATGCACGATCAACGAGCTGCTGTCCATGGCCCAGCGCTATGAGGTGGCGAAGATGCTGCGTGAGGGGGAGACCTATCTCAACATCGCGAAGGCGACCGGTGCGTCGACGGCGACGATCTCCCGTGTGAATCGTTCACTGAACTATGGTGCCGACGGCTATGATATGGTCTTCAGCCGCCTGGGACTCGAGGATAATCTGAAGAAGAAATGACCTGAGAAAGTAAAATCCCCATTCCGTGATCGGAGTGGGGATTTTTGTGATGAAACCTTACCTCTTCATCTTCGATGCGCGCTCGGCAGCCTGGCGCTCGAGGTCGATGTCGTGGAGCTGATCCGCGACCTTTTCCATGAGGAGCTTCTTCAGGTAGATGTCGGTGCCGATCTCACAGAGGAAGAGGAAGAGCTGGAGCTCCTTCCGGTCCTCGTCGGAGAGCTGCTGGAAGCGAGGGTCGCTTTCCTTAAAGGTTTCCTGTGCATTGACACCCATCTCACTGACATCGCGGAGGGTTTTCGCCTTCACAGCTGGCTCGAGGTCGAAGATCTCATCGTAGATGTCCTTCAGCTTCGCGTCGCCCTGGCCACCGAAGTACTTCTCCTTCAGCGGGCGGAGGATCGCCTCGATATCGTTCAGCTGGAGGATGCTCTTATAATAGTAGATGAAAAGCAGGATCAGCATATGCTCGCGACTGTAACGCTTCTTATCTGGTGGCGGCAGAAGCTTGTTCTTCGCATAGTTGTTGATCATCGTCTTCGTCAGCACCTTATCCTCCGGATGCCGCTTGATGGTCGTGAGGTGGCTGTCCATGAAGCCGGTTACCTGATCCATGTAGAGCTCGAGGTTCGGGATGTCATCGGAAGCGATGTGCCCGATCGACTGCAGATATTCCATTAAATTCTGAAAAAAATGTTCGTCCATAGTAGCGATTATAACACATTCACACCTGAGCGACAAGACATGGTTTCCTAAACCATGTGGGCGATCAGGCCACGATCAGGCCACGATCAGGCAGGGGCCGGAGGGCAGCCGGTAGCGGGACGGAAGACCGATGACGCATTTCGTCCTCGCTTGAACTTGGATGGACTTCTGTGCTATAATTCCCGTACATTCGTTTTGATAAATCGAAAGCGCGTTTGGAGCTTCAGGTTCTGCCGCTGGGCGGCATCTGCGCGTTCGTGAGGCGATAGAGACTTGACGGCCTGCGGGTCGGAGACATGGTATATACAGGAGAGTTATGGAAAATCTGGAGAAGATTCTGAATAAGGAGCAGTGTGAGGCGGTGCGCTGCACGGAGGGGCCGCTGCTGGTGCTGGCGGGTGCGGGCTCCGGGAAGACGCGGGTGCTGACGCATCGTGTGGCCTATCTCATCGAGAACTGTGGTGTCGCGCCGTGGAACATCCTCGCGATCACGTTCACGAATAAGGCGGCAGGGGAGATGCGGGAGCGTGTCGACCGGCTGATCGGAACACAGGCGCGGGAGGTCTGGGTATCGACCTTTCACTCGATGTGTGTCCGCATCCTTCGGCGCTACATCGATCGTCTCGGCTATAAATCGGATTTTTCCATCTATGATACGGATGATCAGAGGACGCTGATGCGCCAGGTGCTGAAGGAGCTCAGCATCGATCCGAAGATGTTTAAGGAGCGCGTGGTGCTGTCGGTGATTTCCGGTGCGAAAAACCGGGGAGATCGGAAGAGCAC
>CABTMH010000025.1 GCA_902485915.1 uncultured Oribacterium sp.
CCACGAGCCTCTCCGCGCTTCGCGCGGCCCTCTCATGGATTTTAAACGAAGCGCTTCAGACGTCCGCCCATCGGCATATGATCCAGGTCCTCACGCGTAAACGCATGCATCGCCAGTAACATACCGAAGTACAGCACGATCGCCACGAGCACCGCCGGCACCACCATCAGCACCGACCCGATGCGCGAGTACTTCATCGCCTCCGGCAGCGCCATACGCACACCCGTCGAGATCGCGAACGCCACGATACCCATCACCACACTCGCGATGACCGGCATCACATAGGTCTTCGCCACCCCCTGACGGAAACGCACATGCTTCCGGATCGCCATCTGGTTCAGGAAGCACATCATGAACGCAAAGAGGATGTTTGAGAGCACGACCGCATAGACGCCCATGCCCGTCATCAGGAGAAGCAGCAGGCAGACCACGTGAAACACGAGGGAAATCAGTGCATTCACCAGCGGCACATTCAGATGTCCGAGCCCCTGCAGGATCGCGTTACTGATCGTACTGAGGCTGTAGAACGCGACGGCCAGCGAACCGATCCGCGTCAGCATGATGAGCATCTCGACATGCTTTCCAGGGAACAGCATACGGCAGATCGGATCCGCCAGCGCGCAGAGCCCCACCGTCGACGGAATCGCGATCAGCATCGTGAAGCGGATACTGTAGCGCACACGGGTCACCGTATCGCGCCGGTTATGCTCCGCGACCGCCCGCGTCAGACTCGGGATCAGTGACGATGACAGAGCATTGGCCAGGGCCACTGGAATATTAAAGAGGATGTGGTACTCGCCGAAGATGCCCCACTGCGTGACGATCTCGTCGCCACGGCCGAGCTTCGCCATCACGTTTCCGAAGATGGCGTCGTCCATGACGGAGGAAATGTTGTAGACCGTCGAGGAGATGAGGATCGGGAGCATCGTGCCGAGCAGCAGGAAGCCGATGGAGGCATAGCTGTCGACCTCACTCGTATCCTCGCGCATATCCCGGCGCATCGTCGGCACCTGGCTTAAGAAGAGGATCACGAAAAACAGCAGCGCCGTCAGCGCACCCGCACCGGTACCGATGGCACCACCCGCAGCACCGAAGGCATAGCCGTACTCCTCACTCTGGTAGAGGACGTTCGCCGTCTCTCCACGATGAAACAGGATGCTCGCGGCGAGCACCGAGATGGCAGCATTGACGACCTGCTCGAGAATCTGGGAGATCGCCGTCGGCACCATGTTGCCGCTGCCCTGGAAGTAGCCGCGCAGGATGCCGAGATAGGCCATGAGCCAGACCGTCGGTGCCAGCGCACGAAGCGCGAAGGAGCAGAACGGCTTCTTCAGAAAGACCTCCGCGATGGCATCTGCGCCGAACCAGAGGGCGCCGCACATCACGGCACCGGCGATCGTCGCGTAGAAAAAGGCGGCACGAAGCACGCGGGCAGTGTTCCGGTACTGCCGGTTCACGAGGTTCGCCGATACGATCTTCGACACCGCGGTCGGCATGGAAAAGCTGCTGAGGATCAGCAGGAGTGTATAGATACTGAAGGCACTGGTGTAGTAGCCGTTTCCTTCATCGCCGATGATCGCCGTGAGCGGCACCCGGTACACCATCCCGATGATGCGCACGATGATGCTCGCGATGGCGAGGAGGGAGCCCTGCACGATGAAGTTGTTCCGGCGATTCTGTCGCTGCTGCTCGTCTGCGGTCCGCTGCACGCGCACGCTCTGCGGGCTCATCTGGCGACGCGTCGATGGGCGTCTGGATGGTCGTTCATTCATCTGAAGTAGCCCCTCCCTTCCAGAATCTCCTTCTGGCGACGCTCCATCTCGATGCGCTCCTCATCCTCCATGTGGTCATAGCCGAAGAGGTGCAGCATGCTGTGCGCCACGAGGAAAGCCAGCTCCCGACGCTCCGGGTGACCATACTCCGCGGCCTGCGACGCGATACGGTCCTGGTTCAGCACGATATCCCCGAGCAGCAGCTCTCCGCTGTCCGGATTAAAGATATCGTCATCGTCCTCGTCGATCTCGTCGAAGTCGGCCGGGCGCGCCCAGTCGACCATCGGATAAGACAACACATCCGTCGGCCGGTCGATCCCGCGGGTCTCACGGTTCAGCTCGTGGATACCGTCGTCGTCCGTGATCATCACGCTGAGCTCACACTCATACGGACAGTGCTCATACTCGATGGCCGCCGCGATGATGTCCTGGATGATCGCCTCGAAATCGAGATCCAGCTTCTTCTCTGTATCAAAATCGATATTAATCGTCATAGCTTCCTTCCTCTCCC
>CABTMH010000026.1 GCA_902485915.1 uncultured Oribacterium sp.
CGTGATCGCCCGTGAGTTTATCATCTCCGGCTTTCGTCTGGTGGCAGCGGATAACGGCATCGTGATCGCCGCTTCCTGGTGGGGTAAGTTTAAGACCACCTTCCAGATGCTCACGGTCATCCTGCTGATCCTGAACATCCCGACGCTTCATACCGTGACGATGTTCATCGCAGGCATCGCCTTCGTCCTGACGCTGGTATCCCTGCTGGACTACATCGCGAAGAACTATAAGGTCATCACCGAGGGCGGCATGTAAGGAGAGAATCCGATGATTTTTTCTAAGCACATGTACTATGGAAAGCATGCAGCAGAGCACCGGTCCTATATCCTGGATAACCTCCGGAAGGGCCGCTTCCAGCCGGGTGCGTACGTCATCGTGCGTGCACCGGAGCCCAATCTATATGAAATCTACAATCAGGCCATGTTCCTGAATCCGAAGCTCGATACGGAGACGGTCGAGGTACTCGGGATCGGCTATGGCTATCGGGATGCGATCGACTGCGTCACACAGATGCTGAAGGATCGACACATCCTGTAAACACGAGGAGGAGAGCAGATGCTTTTATTTACGATATTAAAAGTCATCGGGCTCGTCCTCCTCTTTCTTTTGCTTCTGATCCTGCTTCTCCTCGGACTCGTCCTGCTGGTCCCGTTCCGCTATGCGGGTGCCGGCCATAAGGGCGAAGAGGCAGAGGATTACGCCGCGCACATCGACCTCTGCTGGCTTCTTCGTATGGTGCAGCTCCACGCCGGCATCACCCCGGCGGGGCTCGAGTATTCCCTCCGCATCCTCTGCTTCCGCCCGCTCGACAGCCGCAAGCCGGATATGCCGGCGGCCAATGCTTCCGACGAAACCTCGTCACGAAGCGAGGAGGAGGCGACAGATGATGAGGTGGCTGATGTTTCCGACGAGAATCCATCCGTAAACGAAGCGGTGACGGCGACAGACGATACAGTGGCCGATGCTGCAGATGGTGTGGGATTACAGGAAGAGAGCGTGAATGTTTCTGAAAGTGCTGCACAGACGGCAGCGGTCGACAGCGTCGAACTGAAAAGCGTTTCGGAGCCGGATGAACGGACGGAGGCGGAAACAGCGGTGACCGAAACATTGACATCCGAAGAAGTCTCTGAATCCGAAGATGCATCCGATCATATGGAAGATAACAGGTCTGGCGATGTATCGGATGGTGTAGAGGAAACAAAGGAAGCAGAGGAAACAAAGGAAACAGAATCTTCTTCGATAGACGAAAAACCGCAGGTCTCCACGCCGAAGAAAAAGAAGAGGAAAAAATCTTCATTTGCTGATAGAATAAAAAGAGTATGCGAAAAGGCTTCTTCCCTTCGCGAGATGGTGGAGGATGAGGAAAATCAGAAAGCCGTCCGCCTGCTGATTTCCAGAGTGAAGTACCTGCTTCACCATCTTCGCTTTCGGAAGTTCGAGGGGCGACTCGTGTTCGGCTTCGAGGATCCGGCGACGATGGGACGGATCCTCGCTGTACTCAGCCTGTTCTACCCGCTGTACGGGGAAAGCTTCACGATCACGCCGGTGTTTGACCATGCGCTGTTCGAGGGCGAGATCGCACTGAAGGGACATGTGCGTCTCATCCATGTCCTGATCGCGGGGATACAGCTGATGATGAATAAGAAGATACGCGGGCTCGTGCTCGATCGTATATAAGGAGGCTCAGTATGAGTGATTCTACAAGTGTAAAAGATATACTCGATACCATGTTTAAGGGCATGGATGGCTTCGTGAATTCGAAGACCGTCGTCGGTGAGCCTGTGAAGGTCGGTGATGCCACCCTGATTCCGCTCATCGAGGTCAGCTGCGGCATGGGTGCCGGCGGCTATGTGAAGGAGAAGGATGCAAAGAACGGCGATGGTGGTGCCGGTGCGCTGAGCTTGAAGATCACCCCGACCGCGATTCTCGTGCTTCAGAACGGAAATACGAAGCTCGTCAATATCAAGAACCAGGATGCCATCACGAAGCTCCTCGATATGCTTCCGGAAACCATCGATAAGATCACCGGCGGCAGCCGCATCTCGAAGAGTGCCCAGGCAGCAGCGGATGAGATGGCCGAAAAAGCAGCGTCGGAAACCGTCGTAGAGGATGCAGAAATCCTGTAATTCCGGTATACTGACTTTACATTTCATGTTCCGGATGATATTTTAGAAAAAATGCGTAAAAGTACTTGCAATACAAATAGAGATTTGTTATTATAGGCGAGTCGCGAATTCAGGGGCATGATTGTGTCTCGATTCGATTAATTTGAAAGGGAGGTGCAACCATGGCAAAGTGCGCAATTTGTGAGAAGGCAGTTCACTTCGGAAATCAGGTAAGCCATTCACATAGAAGATCAAACAAGATCTGGAAGGCTAACGTTAAGTCTGTTAGAGTAAAGGTAAATGGTGGTACAAAGAAGATGTATGTATGTACTTCCTGCTTAAGATCCGGTAAGGTTGAGCGTGCATTCGGTACAGCCAAGGCTTCAGAGGCAGTAGCTGCAACAGAGAACGCTTAATTTTGAGATCGTTTGATTGAAAGATTATTGGGCATTACGATCGAATCGTAATGCCCTTTTTCTGTTTCAAGCGCTCCATAGATATGGTATAATCATCGTGTTTATGATTTAATATAGATCCTTATTCGGGAGGTACGATATGAGAGGAACGATTGCATCCAAAATGGGTGAGATTCAGATAACGCCAGACGTTATTGCAGCCTATGCGGGCATGACCGCCGTTGAGTGCTTCGGCATCGTGGGTATGGCGAAGGTTTCTGTACAGCAGGGCCTGGTCAAGCTCCTCAAGCGTGAAAGTCAGTCGAAGGGCATCCTCGTAACGATGGAGGAGGACGGAATCTCTCTGGACTTCCATGTCATCGTGGCATACGGCGTCAGCATCCAGGCGGTCGCGGAGAACCTGATCGAGAACGTTCGTTACAAGGTGGAAGAGTATACTGGTATGAAGGTGAAGGATGTGAATGTCTATGTAGAGGGCGTTCGCGTCATTGACTAAGTGGCTTTACAAGGAGGAGTTACCTGTGGGTAATCAGATAGATGCTTTACAGCTGAAAAATGCATTTCTGGCTGGCGCTAACAACTTAAACGCGAAGAAGGAGTGGATCAATGAGTTAAACGTGTTCCCTGTGCCGGATGGCGATACAGGTACGAACATGACCATGACCATCATGTCAGCCGCACGGGAGGTCGCCGCGATCGATGCACCGACCCTGGAGAGCGTTACGAAGGCGATGGCCAGCGGCTCTCTTCGTGGCGCACGCGGAAACTCCGGTGTCATCCTGAGCCAGCTGATCCGTGGATTTACGAAGGAGATTCGTGAGCATGCGGATGAGGCAGGGATCGATAACCTGATCATGGCGCGTGCCTTCAGTCGTGCAGTGGAGACGGCGTATAAGGCGGTCATGAAGCCGAAGGAGGGTACGATCCTGACGGTAGCGAAGGGCATGGCCGATCGCATCACCGAGCTTTCGGTGACCGATGAGGATCTGCTGACGATGCTGGAGAAGGTCGTCGCGTACGGTGACGAGGTGCTCGCGAAGACCCCGGAGATGCTTCCGGTACTGAAGGAGGCCGGTGTCGTCGATTCCGGCGGACAGGGCCTCATGACGGTGGTGAAGGGTGCACTGGCATCACTGAAGGGAGAAGAGGTCGTCCTCGATCTCGGCGATCAGGGCGCGGTGAAGGCCGAGGCTCCGGCAGAGCGTAAGTCCCGTGGAGAGATCTCGACGGCGGATATCAAGTTCGGCTACTGCACCGAGTTCATGGTGAACGGTGATCATGAGTTCACGGATGAGGAGGTCGACAGCCTGCGTGCGTGGCTCGGCGGAGTCGGTGACTCCATCGTCTGCTTCTCAGATGAGAACATCATCAAGGTACATGTGCATACGAATCACCCGGGCGACGCCTTCGAGAAGGGCCTCACCATGGGTTATCTCTCGAAGATGAAGGTCGATAATATGCGCCTCGAGCATCATGAGGTGCTCATCGAGGATGCCTCGAAGATCGCTGAGGCGAAGAAGGAGGAAGCTGCGCCTGCAGCGGCACCGGAGAAGCCGGCAGCGCCTGCGAAGGAGTACGGCTTCATCTCCGTATCGGCAGGTGAGGGCCTCACGGAAATCTTCCGTGGCATCGGCGTCGATTATGTCATCGAGGGCGGTCAGACGATGAATCCGTCCACCGAGGACATCTTAAACGCCTGCGATCAGGTCAATGCGGAGACGATCTTCGTCCTCCCGAATAACAAGAACATCATCCTCGCGGCCAACCAGGCGAAGGATATCATCGAGGATAAGACCATCGTCGTCGTTCCGACGAAGACGATCCCACAGGGTATCACGGCGATGATCAGCTTCAGCCCGGATATGACTCCGGAGGAGAACCTCGAGGCGATGAAGGATGCGTCCCAGTGCGTACGCACCGGTGAGATCACCTATGCGGTCCGCAACACCACCATCGATGGTCATGCCATCGAGAAGGATGACATCATGGCACTGGGTGATGACGGTCTGCTGGCCGTAGCGAAGGAGAAGGACCAGGCCGTGCTGGAAGCGGTCGATGCGATGGTGAACGACGAATCCGAGATCATCACCATCTACTATGGTCAGGACATCCCGGAGGAGGAAGCCGAGGCACTGGCTGCGCGTATCCGCAAGGCATATCCGCAGATCGAGACCGAGCTTCAGTACGGCGGACAGCCGATCTACTACTATTTCCTGTCGGTAGAGTAATCGTATGAACGAAACGGAGCTCCTGAGAAAACTCAGGGGCTCTTTTTTTGAGAAGTGTGTAGAGCGGGCAGTATGAGTGACCGCGTCGGTACAGCGGAGAGCCTGCCAGCATTGAACGACGGCTGTGACAGGGGCGTATGTTTTCCCGGATGGGATGAGTGTGGCGGTGCGACTGACCGCGTCGAACGACGGACGTGACAGGCGGTCATATGTTTTCCTGGATGGGAGAGCGCTTAGAGTGGAGTGAGCATGGAACTTACGGAGCTGAAGGGCATCGGCCCGAAAACAGAAAAGCTGTTTCAGAAGCTGGGGATCCGGACCGCAGAGGACCTCGTCTACTATTTCCCGCATACTTATCTCAGCTATCCGAAGACGCAGGTGGTGGGGAGTCTCGTCGATGGCGAACAGCAGGCGGTCATGGGCATGCTCGAGAAGGATGCGACGGTGGTGAATCTCCACGGTCTCCTCATGACGACGGCCTATGTCCGGGATCTCTCGGGAAAGCTGCGCCTCTGCTGGTTCAATGCAGGCTTTCTGAAGAGCACACTGCGGGCCGGTACGGTGCTGGTCTTTTTCGGAAAGGTCACGAGCTTCAAGGGACAGAAGACGATGCAGCAGCCCCGGATCTTCCGACCGGAGGAATACGAGGCGAAGCCGGGCACCCTCGAGCCAGTCTACGGTCAGACGAAGGGCCTCTCGAATCGCGCGATTCTGAAGGCGGTCCGGCAGGCGATGGACGTGGCCGTGTTCCGTCCGGATTTTGTTCCGGAGAGCATCCGGTATAACCGGACACTGATGGATATGCGGACAGCGATCCGGGCAATGCATTTTCCGGAGAGCATGGCGCAGTTCGAAGCGGCTCGAAAGAGGCTTTCGTTTAACGAGCTGTTTCTATTTTCCCTCGCGCTGGCGGAGAAGAAGGCGCATCACTCGGCGGAACGCTCGCACTATGTGATCGAGGCGCATCCGGAGGTGGCGGTACTGGTAGAGAAGCTGCCGTTTCAGCTCACCGAAGGGCAGAAGGCGGCAGTGCAGGACATCACGGCGGATCTCCGTTCTGGTTTCGTGATGAACCGCCTCGTGCAGGGCGATGTAGGTTCCGGAAAAACCATCGTCGCCTTTCTGGCAATGCTGGAAACGGCGCTCAGTGGCTTCCAGGCGGCACTGATGGCACCGACGGAGATCCTCGCGGAGCAGCACTATGCGAAGATGAAGGCGATGATCGAGAAGTATGCCCTCCCGCTCCGCCCGGTGCTCGTGACGGGGTCGATGACAGCGAAGGAGCGGAAAACGCTCTATACGCGCATCGCCACCCACGATGCGGACCTCATCATTGGCACCCATGCCCTGTTTCAGGAGAAGGTCGTCTATGATCAGCTCGCACTCGTGATCACGGATGAGCAGCACCGCTTCGGCGTGAATCAGCGGCAGGAGCTGTCGGAAAAGGGGCAGCGGCCGCATACGCTCGTGATGTCGGCGACCCCGATTCCGCGGACGCTCGCGATGCTCGTCTATGCGGATATGCAGGTAAGCCTGATCCGGGAGAAGCCGGCGGACCGTCTGCCGATCCGGAACGCGGTGGTCGATGAGAATTATCGGAAAAATGCGTATAAATTCATCTACGAGGAGATCCGGAAAGGGCGTCAGGCCTACATCATCTGTCCGATGGTGGAGCCGAACGATATGCTCGATCTCGAGAATGTATCGGATTATGTGCAAAAGATCCGTAAAATTTTCCCAAAAGAAGTGAAGATCGGGAAACTCCATGGTAAGATGAAGCCGGCAGAAAAAGAAGACATCATGGCGCGCTTTCTCGCGCGCGAGATCGACCTCCTCGTGTCGACGACCGTCGTCGAGGTCGGGGTCGATGTGCCGAATGCGACGGTGATGATGGTGGAGAACGCAGAACGCTTCGGACTGGCGCAGCTTCATCAGCTGCGCGGACGTGTCGGACGCTCGGAGCACCAGAGCTTCTGTATCTTCGTCGATACGCAGAACTCGGAGAAGTCGAAGCAGCGACTGCAGATCCTCGCCCACTCGAACGATGGCTTCGACATCGCAGAGCAGGATCTCCGGCTTCGGGGACCGGGCGACATCTTCGGTGTTCGTCAGTCGGGCGCGCTGGATTTCGCCATCGCGGACATCTATGAGGATGGTGCGCTGCTCAGGGAGGCGGCAGAGGACGCAGCCTTCGTACTGAAGGAGGACGCGGGGCTTACGCTTCCAGAACATGCGGAGCTGCGAAAAGCACTCGATCACTTCCTCGCGAAGAGCTGTACGCTGTGAGATTTCCGTCTGTGGCAGAAGCAGAAAGGCGAGCTCGGCCAGATGACAGAGATCGGACGGGAATCAGCATTTGACAGAGATGCCGGTGCATCTTTATATTAAGAAGAAAACTGAAGTGTTATAGAAAGAGAGAAGAGATGAGAGTAATTGCAGGAAGCGCACGGAGCCTTCAGCTAAAGACCGTGGATTCGATGGATACACGTCCGACACAGGACCGTATCAAGGAAACCCTTTTTAATATTTTACAGTTCGAGGTGCAGGGCATCGACTTCCTCGATCTCTTCGCGGGCTCCGGGGGCATCGGCATCGAGGCCATCTCCCGTGGCGCTCGTCGCGCCGTCTTCGTCGACAACGCACCGAAGTCGATCCGCTGCATCGAGGAGAATCTCGCGCACTGTAAGTTCACAGACGAGGGCGTGGTGATCGCCTCCGACTATATGTCGGCGCTGAACCGCCTCCGGAACGCAGGCTACCACTTCAGCGTGGTCTTCATGGACCCGCCATATAACCACGGTTTCGAGCGGAAGGCGATGGACATCCTCCACGATATGGATTATGTCGATGAGCACACGCTGTTCATCATCGAGGCGGATCTCGACGATGATCTGACGGAAGACATCGAGACACTCGGCTACACGCTCGTACGTGAAAAGCTGTATAAGACGAACAAGCACGTTTTCTTCCGTAAAAAGTAAGAAAAACTTCGGAAGATCGGACTTGTCAAGTGACGAAAAAGGCATAAAATATTAGCCTGGAGAGAAGAACAGTATGAAAATCGGAATCTATCCTGGATCCTTCGATCCGGTGACCTTCGGTCATCTGGACATCATCGAGCGCGGCGCGAAAATCGTCGATAAGCTCATCGTAGGTGTGCTTACAAACAACGCGAAAACGCCGTTGTTTTCAAGTGAAGAACGTGTTAGAATGATTAATAATTTGACGAAACATCTCGACAATGTCGAGGCGAAGGCCTTCGATGGCCTGACGGTCGACTTCGCACATGCGGAGGGCGCTACCGTGATCGTCAGAGGACTCCGTGCCGTGACGGATTTCGAGTACGAGCTTCAGCTCGCACAGACGAATAAGGTCATCGCGCCGGATATCGATACGATCTTTCTAACAACAAATCTGAAGTATTCCTATCTCAGCTCCAGCACCGTAAAGGAAATCGCAAGCTTCGGCGGCGATATCCATGAATTTGTGTCACCTGAGGTACAGGATAGAATGAAGGAAAAATTTAAGGCGGTTAAGAAACATGAGCAGAATTGAGCAGTTAATCGGTGAGATTGAGGAGTACATTGACAGCTGTAAGTATCAGCCACTGTCGAATTCGAAGATCCTTGTAAATAAAGAAGAGATGGAGGAGCTTCTGGTCGAGCTTCGCCTCCGTGTTCCGGATGAGATCAAGAAGTACCAGAAGATCATTTCCCAGCAGGATGCGATCCTCGCAGATGCGAAGAATCAGGCAGAGAGTATGATTCAGGATGCGAAGCAGCAGACCGAGGAGATGGTATCTGAGAACGAGATCATGCAGCAGGCCTATACGAAGGCAAACGAGCTCGTACAGCAGGCACAGGCGCAGGCAGATCAGATCCTTGCTAACGCGACCGCTGAGTCCAACAACATGAAGCTGAACGCCATCCAGTACACGGACTCGATCCTCGCTTCCATCGAGACCCTGATGAGCCATTCGATGGTCGAGCAGCAGTCGAGATACCAGGCGCTCATGGAAAATATGCAGCAGACCTACGATGTCGTCGTCAGCAATCGTCGTGAACTGAATACGGCCGTTTATCAGCCGGAGCCACAGCAGGAGACAGCAGAGCAGCCGGCAGCGGCAGCGACGCAGGATGATGCACAGTAAGTGATGTGATGAGACAGGTCGTGGAGCGAACACTCCACGACCTGTTTTCTGCAACAGTAACAAGTTTCAGATGAATGGGTCAAATTATATGCCAAAAAAGTTTCAAATTAATGCTTGACACTCGCCCGTCTGTCTGATAATATCTTACCTGTTGCTGAGGCAGACAAAACGCAGCAACGAAAACAACTTTTCGGTGCGTGTCTCAGCTCGGTAGAGGGCTGCGTTCGGGACGCAGAGGTCGCTGGTTCGATTCCAGTCGCATCGACTACCCTTGGGACTGACTCGTAAGCATGGCTTACGGGTTTTTCTTTTTTTATTCATTTCCTCGTTTAATCATACATACAGGACGGAATGTTCATTGATTCAGCCCTCTGAAAATGATATTCTAAGAGCAAACAATCATTCGGCTGTTGCATCAGATCGGAGGCAAGATGAGCTGTATCAGAGAAGAACTGGAAGCGCTGGAGCGGGAGACCCTGTCGCCGTATGCGGCCCTCTCCTCGGAATCGCAGGGGAGAGACCGTGCGGAGGAGCCGGACGACATACGCCCGTGCTTCGA
>CABTMH010000027.1 GCA_902485915.1 uncultured Oribacterium sp.
CAGTTCAAGAAGCCGTTACTCGAGTACTCCGGTGCATGTCCTGGCTGTGGTGAGACACCATACGCTAAGCTCATCACTCAGCTCTTCGGTGACAGAATGTACATCGCAAACGCGACAGGCTGCTCATCAATCTGGGGTAACTCTTCACCTTCTACACCGTACACTGTAAACGCGAAGGGTCAGGGCCCGGCATGGGATAACTCCCTCTTCGAGGATAACGCAGAGTTCGGTTATGGTATGTTACTTGCACAGAACGCAATCCGTACCAGACTGAAGAAGGAAGTAGAGGAGCTCGCTGAGAAGGATGCATCTGTAAAGGATGTAGCTCAGGAGTGGCTGGATACCTTCGCTGTCGGCGCTACCAACGGTGCAGCTACGGATAAGCTCGTTGCAGCACTTGCTGATAAGACCGATGATCTTTCGAAGGATCTCGTAAAGAATAAGGACTTCCTCGCTAAGAAGAGCCAGTGGATCTTCGGTGGTGACGGTTGGGCTTATGATATCGGTTTCGGCGGCCTCGATCATGTACTTGCTTCCGGCAAGGACATCAACGTAATGGTATTCGATACGGAGGTTTACTCCAACACAGGTGGACAGTCCTCCAAGTCTACTCCGACCGGTGCAGTTGCACAGTTCGCTGCAGGTGGTAAGGAGACCGGCAAGAAGGATCTTCCTGGTATCGCGATGTCCTATGGCTATGTATATGTAGCTCATATCAACATGGGCGGCGACATGCAGCAGACCGTAAAGGCGATTGCAGAGGCTGAGGCATATCCAGGACCATCTCTGATCATCGCATACGCACCTTGTATCAACCACGGCATCAAGAAGGGCATGGCGAAGGCTATGACGGAGGAGAAGCTTGCACTCCAGACTGGTTACTGGAACAACTTCAGATTCAACCCGCTTGGTGGTGATAAGAAGTTCACTCTCGATTCCAAGGAGCCGGATTTCACCGGTTACCAGGATTTCCTGAAGGGTGAGGTTCGTTACCTGTCCCTCGGCCTTAAGAACCCGGAGAGAGCAAAGGCTCTTGATGAGAAGAACCAGGCTGAGTCTCAGGCTAGATATGAGCACCTGAAGAAGCTCATCGATCTGTATAACAACTGATTCACCTGAACTTCGGTTCATGTGATGTGAGAAGGGAGCCGGCGTAAGCCGGCTCCCTTCGTCGTATAGCACCCGTGGTCGTGGAGAAAGTTACTGTTCACACGTGTACTGATCAGGCAGGGCCGTGTCGGGATCCAGTTGACGAGTGAACAGTAACCGCCACGGGTTCGATGACGGATGAACGGAACTTGCCGATTTATGTATCTCATGCTAAAATTATTTAGTTAAATAAGTAGATATAGCATGTGGGCCTTCGGGCGCCACGTAGTAAGGTGAAGATATGAGAAAAGTGATGGTGGCGGTGGTAGGCCGTCCAAACGTAGGTAAGTCTACGCTGTTCAACCTGATTGCAGGGAAGCAGATCTCCATCGTGAAGGATACGCCGGGTGTGACCCGCGACCGTATCTATGCGGATGCGGAGTGGCTGAATAACAAGTTTACGCTGATCGATACAGGTGGTATCGAGCCGGATTCTCAGGATATCATCCTGTCCCAGATGCGCGCGCAGGCACAGCTTGCGATCGACACGGCAGATGTCATCATTTTCGTCGTGGATGTGCGTACCGGTCTCGTCGATGCGGACTATGAGGTAGCGAATATGCTCCGGAAGTCCGGAAAGCCGGTCGTTCTCTGTGTAAATAAGGTCGACAGCTTCCAGAAGTTCGGAAATGATATCTATGAGTTCTATAATCTGGGACTCGGCGATCCGTTCGGTGTATCCTCCGTAAACCAGCTCGGTGTCGGCGACATGCTCGATGAGGTGATCCGGCACTTCCCGGTCGAGACGGCAGAAGAGGACGAGGATGATTCCGTGAAGGTCGCCCTCATCGGTAAGCCGAATGTCGGAAAGAGCTCCGTGATCAATAAGCTGCTGGGGCAGAACCGTGTGATCGTCTCCAACATTGCCGGCACGACCCGTGACGCGATCGATACGAAGATCGTGCATAACGGAAAGGAATATACCTTCATCGATACCGCCGGTCTGCGCCGGAAGGGAAAGATCGACGATGATATCGAGCGTTACTCTGTCATCCGTACTGTCGCGGCTGTGGATCGGGCGGATATCTGTCTCGTGCTGATCGACGCGACCCAGGGCATCACGGAGGGAGATGCGCGCATCGCCGGTATCGCGCATGAGTCCGGAAAGGGCGTCATCATCTGCGTAAACAAGTGGGATGCGGTGCCGGATAAGAACGATAAGACGATGAAGGAATTCCAGACGAAGCTGATGGAGAAGTTCTCCTATATGCCGTATGCACAGTACCTCTTCATCTCGGCCGAGACCGGACAGCGTCTGAATAAGATCTTCGATCTCGTCGATCAGGTGCGGGAGAGCCAAACACTTCGTATCCGTACGGGTGTGCTGAACGACATCATGACGAGAGCGACGGCGATGAAGCAGCCGCCAAGTGATAAGGGCAAGCGTCTCAAGCTGTTCTACATGACGCAGACCGCGGTCGAGCCGCCTACCTTCGTTATTTTCGTGAATGACCAGCAGCTGATGCACTTCTCGTACACGAGATACATCGAGAATCAGATTCGTGAGGCCTTCGGCTTCCCGGGGACCCCGTTGAAGTTCCTGATCCGTGAGCGCCAGGCCGGAGAGGATGAGTGATGAATATACAGCACATGATCATTTCCTTGGTAGTGGGATATATCTTCGGTAACATCCCGAATGGCTATCTGTATGCGAAGTCCCAGGGCGTCGACATCTATAAACAGGGCTCTGGCAATCCAGGTTCGACGAATATCGGCCGTACCCTCGGAAAGAAGGCGGGGGCGACGGTACTGCTGCTGGATATCGCGAAAACCATCATCCCGATCCTGATGATGCACATGATTTTTAAGCCGGCGACGATCGATGAGGGGACCCTCATCACCGTATTTGCGGGCTTCGGTTCGATCCTCGGTCATGATTTCCCGATTCTTCCGATGCTGCGCGGCGGAAAGGGGATCGCCTGCACAGGTGCGCTCATCATCGCCTTCGACTGGCGGATGGCCATCGTGCTGTTTGCGCTTTTTGTGGTGATCGTGAAGACCACCGGCTATGTGAGCGTCGGCTCGATCTGCGGCATATCCCTGCTGTTTATCCTGACCGCCATCTTCGGATACTTCGGACTCCTTCCGATGTCCATGGCGATCTACCCGATCGTACTCGTCGTGTTCTTCCTGATCGCAGCGCTCGGGGTATGGCAGCATCGCTCGAACATCCGGCGTCTGCAGACGGGTACGGAGTCGAAGTTCCACTTTAAGAAGTAATCCGTATCGAGGATGACAGCGTCATCGCAGATGGGTGGCGGTAGACATATAACTATATGAAAGCATACGGTCGCCACGAAGGCATCACGGTTGTTTGCTTCGGCATACAACCGTGTTTATCAATAAGGAGATTTTATGAAAGCATCAATCATCGGCGCAGGTACCTGGGGTACGGCCCTCGGCATTCTGCTCGCCCATAACGGACATGAGGTGACCATCTGGTCGAAGTTTCAGCAGGAGGTGGATGCGCTTCAGGAGACCCGCCGTCATAAGAATCTGCCGGGTGCCGTGATTCCGGAGAGCGTGCGCTTCAGCTCTGATCTGGAATCTGCACTGAAGGATCAGACGCTCGTCGTGCTGGCGGTGCCGTCCATCTTCGTACGTGCCACGGCACATGAGATGAAGCCGTATGTCAGCGAGGGTCAGGTCATCGTGTCGGTGGCGAAGGGCATCGAAGAGGGCACACTCTATACGATGTCGGATATCATCGAAGAGGAGATCCCGCAGGCGGATGTCGCCGTTCTGTCTGGACCGAGCCATGCCGAGGAGGTATCGCGTTTCATTCCGACGACGATCGTGACCGGCGCACATACCGAGAAGACGGCGCTTTTCGTACAGAACGCGTTCATGTGCGACTGCTTCCGTGTCTACATAAACCCGGATATCAAGGGCATCGAGATCGGCGGCGCGACGAAGAACGTCATCGCGCTGGCAGCCGGTATGGCGGACGGTCTCGGCTATGGAGACAACACGAAGGCAGCGCTGATCACACGCGGTATCGCGGAGATCGAGCGACTCGGTATGAAGATGGGCTGCCGCATGGAGACCTTCAACGGCCTGAGCGGCATCGGTGATCTCATCGTGACCTGTGCGTCCGTACACAGCCGGAACCGTCGTGCCGGTATCCTGATGGGAGAGGGCAGAAGCTACGAAGAGGCGATGCAGGAGGTCGGCCAGACGGTCGAGGGTGTATATGCGGCGAAGGCGGCACGTGCACTTGCAGAGAAGTATGAGGTATCGATGCCGATCGTCGAGGGCATCAACCAGATTCTCTTTGAAGGCAAGCCGGCCCGAGAAGCGGTCCGTGATCTGATGCTCCGCGACCGAACCATCGAGAACGTGAATCTGGCGTTCGATCAGTAATTTAATTTCGCGCAGGACCCTCCAGGGTCCTGCATTTTTTAGGGAAAAAATATTATAGCACGCATTCCTGTAAGTTATCATATGGGCTACAAATGTGAAAATATGTTATAAAAGTTGTTGACTTCCATAACTATGAACTTTATAATGATGAAAAGTTTTCAGAAAGCTTGTATTTTAGAAAACTGAGAGGAGAAAAATTATGAAAAAGGTATTAAGTGCAGTACTTGCAGCTTCGATGGTTGCTTCTTTAGCAGCCTGTGGTTCTTCA
>CABTMH010000028.1 GCA_902485915.1 uncultured Oribacterium sp.
AACGCCTTCGGACCTTTACGGTGCCGGAGCTATGTGATGGACTTCCGCTCTACCATGTCATGGATCATGAAATCAAACCGCGTGTAGGCAGTACCCACATCGTCGGGACCGCCGTCACGGTCGACGTGCCATCCGGGGAGGGTGGCATCGTCGCCGATGCGATTCTCGCGCTGAAGCCGGGGGACATCCTGGTGGTTTCAGGAAAGGGAAACTGTGAATGCTCCTACTGGGGAGATCATCGCTCCCTCTGCGCGAAGATGATGGGCGCAGAGGGGGTCATCGTAGATGGCGCATTCCGTGATATCGAGGGCTGTGAAAATGTAGGCTTCCCGATCTTTGCGAAGGGGCTGACCTGCGGTACGGCGCAGAAATCCGGCGTCGGTGCCATCAATGTGCCGGTGGCCTGTGGCAATCAGGTGGTGATGCCTGGAGACATCATCTGTGCAGACCGAAATGGTGTACTCGTGATGCGCCCGGAGGAAGCACTGGAGGCGATGGCGAAATCGCTGGATAAGAAGCAGCGGCAGGAGGCCACCGTGCGGGAAATGATTGAAACCGGAAAGGTTATGGCGAAGATCAAAAAGAGTGTATAAGCAGTCTGCATGACTTCGATATGGAATAGCGATTATCTATCGATGAAAAGTCGGTGTATACTGGAGGGACAGCCCCTTGTGCCGGAACGAACCAGGCAGCTTCTTAAAACGGGCGCAGCTCATGAGGGACAGCCTTCGGGGCATGACGTGAAAGGATATAGAGAATTCTATGGAAAATCTGATCTTCAGTCTCAATGCGACGATGCCGATCTTTCTTATGATGGTGCTGGGCTATGCTCTGCATCAGATCGGCTGGCTCGATACGGATTTTGCTGGTAAGTTAAACAAGTTTGTATTTCTGATACCACTGCCGGTGAACCTGTTTGTGCAGGTATCGGGACTCGATATTCGAGCGGCCTGGGATACGACGTTTGTGGTGTTCTGCTTTGTGGCGACGCTTCTAAGCGTCGGCATCGCGGCCCTCGGTTCGCTGCTGATCCATAATCATGCGGAACGTGGTGAGTTCGTTCAGGCAGCATACCGCTCAAGTGCATCTCTGCTTGGCGTAGCCTTCATCGAAAACATCTATGGCACTGCTGGCATGGCACCGCTTATGATCATCGGTGCGGTACCGCTCTATAACGTGATGGCGGTCGTGGCGCTCAGCCTGACCGATCCGGAGAATACGGGACTCGATAAGAAGACGCTCTCGAAGACCGTTCGTGGTATCGTGACGAATCCGATCATCATCGGCATTCTGGTCGGCCTTCTCTGGTCACTTCTCCGTATCCCACAGCCGAAGGTTCTGATGACGACCTGCTCGAAGGTGGGCGCACTCGGAACACCGCTCGGACTGATGGCGATGGGCGCAATGTTTGATTTTAAGAAGGCATCTGGAAAGCTGGGGCCGTCTCTCGGTGCGGCGTTTCTGAAACTGATCGGTTTTAATATGGTCTTCCTGCCGATGGCGATCGCACTCGGATTCAGGGAAGAGAAGCTGATCGCGATTCTCGTGATGCTCGGCTCAGCTACGACCGTAAGCTGTTATGTGATGGCACGGAATATGCACCATGAGGGAACATTGACCTCGTCGGTGGTGATGCTGACGACGCTCTTCAGCGCCTTTTCACTGACGTTTTGGTTATGGCTTGTAAAGACGATGGGGCTTATCTGATGTAAAAACCTGAGAGATGGTTACAGGCGGCATGCATATAACGTGCTGCTTATGACCATCCCTCGGTTTTTTTGATGAAGAACAAGAAGGTAGAGAGGCGTGCTCTTTATAGATGTTTTCTATGAAAAATGTCATTTCTGATATATAATAGACTTTGATATTTTTCTGACGGAGGCGGAGCATGGATTTCAGAGAGCTTAACTATATCATCGCGGTAGCGGATCATCATAGTGTGACGGAGGCGGCGAAGAAGCTGTATGTTTCCCAGCCGTCGTTAAGCTATATCATTTCGAAGGTGGAAGAAGACCTCGGCGTGAAGCTGTTTGACCGGAAGACGAATCCGATTTCTCTGACCTATGCAGGTGAGCGGTATGTGAAAACGGCACGGGAAATTTTACTTCTGAAGGATAATCTTCGGAGAGAACTGAGCGATATCGGCCACGGACAGAAGGGGCGCATCAACATTGGCATCCCGACAGAGCGCGCGGGTTATATGCTGCCGAAGGTCATCGGCCCATTCCGGGCGCAGTTTCCGAATATCGAAATCCATCTCCAGGAATCGAAGTCGGAGGAGATCATCACGAATCTCATGAATGATAAGATCGCCTTCTGTGTGCTGCCGGGTGGTACGGACCATCTGCCGGTCGGCGTGAAGACCGAATACATCTACACGGAGCGTCTTTATCTCGTCGCGGGGAAGGATATGATTTCTGAAGAGATGCTGGTTTCAGGCGCGTCATGGGAGCCGGCGGAAGAGAACGAGCGATCACTCGAGCAGCTTCCGGAAGTGGATATCCTTAAGCTGAAAGACCTTCCGTTTATCATCATGAAACGCGGGCAGTATATCCGCCGGAAGGTGGATGAGATTTTTCGGCGTTTCGATTTTATGCCGAAGGAAATCATGGAGGTGTCGAGCTGTATTTCCGCGACGCAGCTTGCGGCCTCTGGTCTCGGTGTGACCATCGTACCGGAGCGGGCGATCGTGCCTTTCCGAAATCCGAATTTTAAGGTTTATAAGTACAGTCCGATGCCGGACGCCTGGGAGGTCAATGCTGTTTATAAGGAAAATGTCTACCTCGGTGAGGCGGAGCGCGGCCTCATCCGAACGATGCAGCAGGTGTTTGAAGCAGAAGGCGGTAAAAACAACGGATAGAAAAAGCTGTATAAAAAATATATAAATCAATATATTTTACTTATGGGAAGAAGCACCCGTATAATCAGAAGCATGAACAGGGTGCTCTTTTTATGCCGAATCAAGCGATTCGAGCAGGCACCGAATCTGTAAAAAAGGAGAAAATATGGTTGCTTTATTTGATCACGGCGTCATCCTGGATGCAGAAGGGTGCGCGTCCGATGTAAGTGTGGCGTCTGCCCAGGCAGTCGAGGCTGGTCGTCAGAAAACCATGTCGTATCATATTCTGGAGTCGCACAATCACAGTGGCGACATGCAGCATCTTCAACTGAAGTTTGACTGTATGGTGTCTCCGGACAACAATTATGTCAATATCCTGCAGACAGCGCGTGCATCCGGACTTACGAAGTTCCCGATGCCGTATGTACTGTCAAATTGCCATAACACACTCTGTGCTGTCGGTGGTACGATCCTCGAGGATGATCATGCCTTCGGTCTGTCAAACGCTGAAAAGTATGGCGGCATCTTCGTTCCGCCTTACCGGGGCGTTCTTCATCAGTATATGCGGGAGAAGATGGCGGGCTGTGGAAAGATGATTCTCGGATCAGATTCCCATACGCGTTACGGGGCGCTGGGAACCATGGGGATCGGTGAAGGCGGTGGAGAGCTTGTAAAGCAGCTGGTAGGGCATACCTATGACCTCGCCTATCCGAAGATCATCGGTATCCGGCTGAGCGGACGTCCGAAACCGGGCGTCGGTCCGATGGATGTAGCACTTGCGCTGATTTCGAAGACATTTGCCAGTGGGTTTAATAAGAACTGTGTGCTGGAGTTTTTCGGGCCGGGTATCGAAAATCTTTCGATGGAGTATCGTATGGGCATCGATGTTATGACTACGGAGTCGGCAGCGCTCAGCTCGATCTGGTGCACGGATGAGAAGACCGAGGAGTATCTCGCTGAGCATGGACGTGCGCGTGACTATGATAAGCTGGCACCGGAGACAGGGGCATACTATGATCGCTACATCGAAATCGATATGGATACGGTAGAGTCGATGATCGCACTTCCGTTCCATCCGAGTCATGCGATGCCGATTCGTGAATTTAAAGAGCACATGGAAGAAGTGCTTCATGAAGTCGAAGTGGAAGGAAATAAGATCAAGGGAGAGCATGGCGAACCGTTCAGCATCATGCACCACCTGCGTGAGGGTGCCTTCTATCCAGATCAGGCACTGGTATCCGGCTGTGCGGGCGGGCTTTTCGAAAATATCGTGGCCGTGGCGGATATTCTTCGTGCACCACTTGATGCAGATGAGAAGTCTGCTGGCACACATGAGATCTATGGCATTCCGGGGGATGGAGTGAGTCTTCATGTGAATCCGGCATCCCTTCCGGTGATGGAGGACCTGATGCGGCAGGGCATCGGAGCGGAGCTTGCGATCGCGGGCGTCACCATGCGCCCGTGCATCTGTGGGCCATGCTTTGGCGTGACGGATACGCCGGCAAACAACCAGCTGAGCATCCGGCATGTGACGCGAAACTACTCGACACGTGAGGGATCGAAACCAGGCCAGGGACAGATGGCTGCGGTATGCCTGATGGACGCACGTTCCATCGCAGCGACGGTTCGAAACGGAGGTCGTCTGACGGCAGCAACGGAGCTTACGGATGTTACGTATCGTGTGCTGAAACATCACTTTAACGAGAAAATCTATGAGAATCAGGTGGCTGATTATACTGGTTACGAAAACCCAGGCGTCGAGCTTGTGAAGGGGCCGAATATCGCGGACTGGCCGGAGATGGCACCGCTGAAGGAAAATATCCTTCTGAAAGTAGCAGGCTCCTATCATGGCTCGGTCACCACGGATGAACTGGTGCCGTCCGGTGAGGCCAGCTCCTATCGTTCGAATCCGGAAAAGATTTCCGGTTTCACGATGATTTCACGTGATCCGCACTATGTAGCGAACGCGAAAGCGATTCGTGCGATCGAGGCACAGCCGAATCTGGAGAGAGGGCTGCGGACATCGCAGGAGGCAGCGGATCCAGACGGTGTGACCTTCGGCTCACTTATGGTATCCGACCAGATCGGCGATGGTTCCAGTCGAGAGCAGGCCGCCTCCTGTCAGAAGGTGCTCGGTGGCTTCGCAAACCTCGCAAACGAATACGCTACGAAACGTTACCGCTCGAATCTCATCAACTGGGGACTGCTGCCGCTTCGTACAGAGGAAAGACTGGACCTTCCGCTTGGGACCTGTGTTTATATCGAAGGCATTCGCACACTCCTGGAGAGCGGTGGTACAGAGCTCCTGCTCTACGCGCTCGACGATCAGGTAAAGCTTGAGAGCGAGGAAGACGTCCGCATGCTTCGGCCGGCGGACCTGAAACGGCATACCGTGCGGACGATGCATGCAACACTGGACAGTCTGACGGAAGAAGAGCGGGCGATCCTGATGAGCGGATGTCTGATCAATCATTATCGCGACGATCACTGAGAATTTCGTGAATCACATCCCGAAGAGCGAGGGTTGCTTTGCTATGGTAGCGTCCCGGTGACAGCGCTGTCGAGATTTCGATGGCGCTGCCATCCTTTCCGAGTGAAAGGAATTCCGCATTTCGAAAGTAGTGGCGGGAACTGTAGTAGGTGAAGGCCAGTCCCTGGCCACCTGCACCCATCGAGGAGGCGAGGAGAACCGACATGTTGTCGTTGTACGTGATCGGTGTAAGCCCGTTTTTCAGAAAGATGCGACGAGCGTACTGTCCCAGCATCGTATCCGTACCACAGAGATTAAATTCATAGTTTATCGCATCCTGAAGATCGACATACATCGGTATACGAGAGTTGCCGCTGTGGCGTCGATTTTTTCTGACCTTTTTCATGATCGGATGTGTCGTGCTGGTGATCAGACAGATTTCATCCGTCATCAGGTAGTCTGATTTGATGCGACTATGCCTGTCCGGTGTCGCCAGCAGTGCGAGATCGAGATCGCCATTCAGAAGCAACTGCTCGAGCATACGGGTCCGTCCGTCGACGACCTTCACATGTATGTTTGGGCACTTCATGTGAAAGGCATTCAGTACCGGCGGGAGCATATAGGAACCGCGAAAGGTGTTGATGCCGAGAAGAACGCTGCCGCTTTTCAGATTTGCGGTGTCCTGCATCTCGTCCTGTACACGTTTGTACTCTGCCGTTGTTTTATATGCATAAGAAAGAAGAAGCTCACCGGCTTCGGTCGGACGCACACCGTTTGCGGTGCGGACGAACAGGCGGTAGCCGAGCTCACGCTCATAATTCGTAAGAAACTGTGACAGACTCGACTGCGCCATATAGAGACGTTCGGCTGCGCGCGAAATGCTCTTTTCCTCATGTATAGCGATTAAGAACTGGAGATCCTTTAATTCCATATGCACCTCTGATTTTGATAATCATTCTTACTTATTCTGAAAAACCTTGAGAATACGTTATATATCGATTTTTCCGATATCTAGTATAACAAAATATCGGATTCTGCGATAGCTTTATATACGTTATTATTTCCATAACAGAATCATAGATTTATAAAAGATGATCGTTCAGTCAGGGGCCACCGCACATGCCTGATCAGTACACGAGTGAACAGTAACTCTGGTGCAGCTGTCGGAGGCATCCTTTGACTGAACCGCTAAAACGAAGGAGGTATATATGGTTAAGTTACATGAAGGTGGTGTTTACCTCGTAAACGGAACAGAAATCGTTCCAGAGAAGGAAGCAGCGAGAGTTGAGCAGCTGACAGGAAAGGCTGCGAAGCAGGAAGAGGCGAAGAAGGGTACGATCGCCTATGGCATCATGGCGGCACATAATACCGCAGATTCCATGGAAAATCTGAAGATCAAGTTCGATGCGATGGTATCTCATGATATCACCTTCGTCGGTATCATCCAGACAGCCAGAGCCTCTGGCATGGAGAAGTTCCCGCTGCCATATGTGCTGACCTGCTGCCACAACTCTCTCTGTGCGGTCGGTGGTACGATTAACGATGACGACCACTATTTCGGTCTCTCTGCCGCGAAGAAGTACGGCGGAATCTACGTTCCGCCACACATCGCCGTATGTCATCAGTTCATGCGTGAGAACTTCGCCGGCTGCGGCAAGATGATCCTCGGCTCCGATTCCCACACCCGTTACGGAGCCCTCGGTACCATGGCCATCGGTGAGGGCGGCGGAGAGCTCAGCAAGCAGCTCCTGCAGCAGACCTATGATGTCGCTTATCCGGGCGTGGTGGCCATCTACCTCACCGGTAAGCCACAGCCATTCGTCGGTCCGCACGATGTCGCACTCGCGATCGAACGCGCGGTCTTCAAGAACGGCTATGTCAAGAACAAGGTGATGGAGTTTGTGGGTCCTGGCGTATCCAGCATGACGGCAGATTACCGTAACGGCATCGACGTGATGACCACCGAGACCACCTGCCTGTCCTCGATCTGGAGAACCGATGCCGCGACGAAGGAGTTCCTGGACCAGCATCACAGAGGCGCAGAGTTTAAGGAGCTGAATCCGGCGGACGTTGCCTACTATGACGGCTGCGTCGAGGTCGATCTTTCCAGCATCCGCCCGATGATCGCTCTTCCGTTCCATCCGTCCAACGCCTACGAGATCAGCGAGCTCTATGATAACCTCGAGGACATCCTTCGTGCAACCGAGCAGGAAGCCGAGAAGGTCGCTGAGGGCAGAGCACACTTCACCCTCCTCGATAAGATCACGAGAGATCACCGTCTTCAGGTGCAGCAGGGTATCATCGCCGGCTGTGCAGGTGGTAATTATACGAACGTCGTCGAGGCGGCCCATGCACTGAAGGGCAGAAACATCGGCGATAGCGAGTTCTATCTCAGTGTCTACCCGTCCTCGCAGCCGGTCTATACCGACCTCGATCGCAAGGGTCTCCTCGCGGATCTCATGGATGCGGGTGCGATCATCCGTTCCGCCTTCTGTGGACCTTGCTTCGGCGCAGGCGACACACCGGCGAACAACGCACTTTCCATCCGTCATACGACCCGTAACTTCCCGAACCGTGAGGGCTCGAAGCCAGGCGCAGGTCAGATGTCGGCGGTATGCCTCATGGATGCACGTTCCATCGCGGCGACCGCGGCCAATGGCGGTAAGCTGACCTCCGCCGAGGAGCTCGACTGCTGGGGCGATATCCCGGCGTACAACTACGACGACAAGGCATACCAGAACCGTGTATACCAGGGCTGGGGGAAGGCGGATCTCGAGCTGCCGCTTCGCTTCGGACCGAACATCAAGGACTGGCCGGAGCAGGAGGAAATGACCGACAGCATCCTGCTCAAGGTTGCTTCGAAGATCCTCGATCCGGTCACCACGACCGATGAGCTCATCCCGTCCGGTGAGACCTCTTCCTATCGTTCGAACCCGCTCGGCCTCGCAGAGTTTACGCTTTCGAGACGGGATCCGGAGTACGTCGCCCGTGCGAAGGCGGTACGTGAGCTCGAGGATGCACGTAAGGCCGGAAAGAACGCGGCTGAAGTAGAGAAAGTATTTGAGCTGATCCATCAGATCCCTGGCCAGGAGAATGTACAGGCGTCCGAGGTCGAGATCGGTTCCACCATCTATGCAAACAAGCCGGGTGACGGCTCTGCCCGTGAGCAGGCCGCTTCCTGCCAGCGTGTACTCGGAGCACTTGCGAACATCACGCAGGAGTATGCAACGAAGCGCTACAGAAGTAACTGCATGAACTGGGGCATGGTTCCGTTCCACCTGAAGGGTGAGCCGGACAGCTTCGAGGTCGGTGATTATATCTATGTACCAGGTATCCGCCAGGCACTGAGCGAGAATCAGCTCGACGATATCAAGGCGTATGTTCTGAAGGATGGACAGGTGACCGAGATCGAGCTCTATGTGCTTCCGATGACCGAGAATGAGCGGAGAATCGTCATGGATGGCTGTCTCATCAACTATAATAAGTTCGGTCATGCCCGTGCTTAAAGCAGATAAACACCAGGCTGCGACATCATATAAATACGATTTTTGTGGCAGACGAGTATGAAGATTGTATAAATATAGGAACACCTTATGCCGCCTATAATAATATAACTATTTTACTATACCCCCACACTGCTATATTATGGAATTACCACAAAAATTCAGAATTATCCGGCGCTTCAAGGTGTATAATGACGATAACTTAAACACAGAAAAGCGTTGGTTAAGTCGAAACATGTAACTTATGGAGCTGCGGGAGCGATTGGGGGATCGCTTCTGCTGACAAGGAGGAAACTATGGAAATTAAGAAACCTGCTGTAGCGGGCACGATGGAATCCAGTGACTGCCAGGTAACGGTTGAGCCGGGAGACGGAAAGATCGATTTCACTCTCGATTCCGCAGTTGCACATCAGTTTGGTAACGAGATCCGCAAGGTCACCATGGAAACCCTGAAGAATCTGGGCATCGATAATGTCAAGATCTCCATCGTCGACAAGGGTGCACTCGACTGCACGATCAAGGCGCGTATCGAAGGTGCTGTATACCGTTCGGTAGATCAGTACACGAATTTACCATGGGGAGGTGCCATCCGATGATTGAGAATCCGAACAAGAAGAGACTGAGAAGATCCATGATGTTCCTGAACGCACAGAAGCCGTCACTCATCAAGGATCCGTACATCTACAAGTGTGATTCACTCATGCTGGACCTCGAGGATGCAGTTGCGGTCACCGCGAAGGATACCGCGCGTTTCTCACTCTACCATGCACTGACCACCATTGACTACCGTGGATCTGAGCGTGTCGTTCGTATCAACGGCCTCGATACCGACCTCTGGGAGGAGGATATCCGCTGCTGCGTAGCTGGAGGCGCGGATGTCATCCGTATCCCGAAGACCGAGTCGGCCGACATGGTACGTGCCGTAGAAGAGAAGGTCGTAGCTGCGGAGGAAGAGTTCGATCGTGAGCCGGGTTCCACCCTCATCATGTCCGCACTCGAGTCCTGCAAGGGCATCATGAATGCCTACGAGGTCTGCACAGCCTCTGACCGTTTGATCGGTGTCGCCCTTTCTGGTGGTGACTATACGAAGGATCTGCAGACCCATATCACCGGTACCGGCGTCGAGCTCATGGGTGCCCGTCAGCAGATGATCATCGCTGCACGTGCTGCTGGCGTACAGTGCTTCGATACTGTATGGACGAACCTCGATGATATGGAGGGCTTCCGCAAGGATGTTCAGACGATTCATGACATGGGCTTCGATGGAAAGTCCTGCGTAAATCCTCGTCAGATCGATATCGTTCATGCGATCTTCACGCCGACCACAAAGGATATCATCTTCGCAGAGAAGGTAATTAAGGAAATCGATGACAAGAAGGCAAAGGGCATCGGTGTCTTCACCGTAGACGGTAAGATGATCGATATCGCTTTCTATGACGGCGCACAGAGAACCATCAAGCTCGCAAAGGCAGCCGGTGTGTATAAGGGGGATCTTTAATTATGTTAAATGCAGTAGGAAGAGATATTCCGGAGGAGATTTTAAAGGCGACCGGTAAGGAAGTATTCCAGGGAACCCACCATTTCGACGGTCATGAGTATGAGACCGCTTCCCATAAGGTGAAGTGCGTGATCAACTCAAACGGCTCCAAGCTCGTAGATTCCATCCATGATGTACTCGTAAAGTGCGGTATCAAGGACGGTATGACCCTTTCCTTCCACCACCACTTCCGTAATGGTGACAAGGTGCTCAACATGGTCATGGAAGAGGTTCATGCCATGGGCATCAAGAACATCACGATCTGTGCTTCTTCCCTCGGTGGACAGAACGATCCGATCGTGTACATGCTGGACGACGGTACCATCACAAACATCGAGTCTTCCGGTGTACGTGGTGAGATCGGTAAGGCGATTTCAAACGGTCGTCTTCAGGGACTTGCGATCATGCGTTCCCACGGTGCTCGTTCCAGAGCCATCATGAGCGGTGAGACCCATATCGACATCGCCTTCATCGGCGCACCAACAGCGGATGAGTATGGTAACCTGAACGCAAATGGCGGTAAGGCAGACTGCGGCGTACTTTCATACTCCGCAGTGGATGCAGAGTATGCAGACCGCGTCGTTGCGGTCACCGACACACTGGTACCATTCCCGAACCTTCCTGCACAGATTTCTCAGGTGAAGGTCGATTATGTCGTAAAGGTTGACGAGATCGGTGATCCGACGAAGATCGCCACCGGCGCGGCGAAGCCGACGACGGATCAGAGAAAGCTGCTCATGGCGAAGTACTGCACAGATTTCGTTGTGAATACACCGTACTTCAAGGAGGGCTTCTCCTACCAGACGGGTGTCGGCGGTGCATCCATCGCATCTACCAAGTACCTTGCAGAGGTCATGCGTGAGCGCAACATCCATATGTCCTTCGGTGTCGGTGGTCTCACCAAGCCGATGTGTGACCTTCTGGATGAGGGCCTCGCATACTGCCTCGTGGATACACAGGACTTCGATCAGGATGCCGTTCGCTCTGCAGCATCGAATCCGCATCACTTCTATATCACGGCGGATGAGTATGCAAACCCGTTCAACAAGGGCGCATATGTGAACAAGCTGGATTTCGTTATCCTCGCTGCACTCGAGGTGGATACACACTTCAACTGTAACGTCGTCGTCGGTTCTGATGGTGTCATCACCGGCGCACAGGGCGGACATCCGGATACAGCCGCAGGTGCGAAGTGCACCATTGTGATCGCACCGATCATGCAGGGCAGAATCCCGACGATCTGCAGTGACTGTACGACCGTCACCACACCGGGTGAGGATGTCGATGTCGTCGTGACCGATTATGGTATCGCCATCAACCCGAAGCGTCAGGATCTCATCGACGCTGTCGCTGGTAAGGATCTTCCGATCAAGACCATCGAGGAGCTTCGTGACATCGCGTACTCCATCACCGGTGAGCCGGAGAAGGTTCAGTTCGCGGATCGTGTTGTCGGTATCATCGAAGCACGTGACGGCTCTATCATGGATGTCGTTCGTCAGATCAAGCCATTCGAGTTTAAAGACTGATCATACAGGACCTGGGTTTCGATTCGGGTCAGCAGATCATGACCTCTCCGTGCATGACACGGTCTTCTCATGAACGAAGGCGCTCTGGTTAGGGGGATAACCAGGGCGCCTTTTTCTATACGGATTTTCTTCGACGTATATCGCTTTCGTGTGCTAGAATAAGCCGTAGACAGAAAGAACAGGAGGCCTGTTATGGAAAAGAAACTTGATTTTACACATGAGGTGACGGTGCCGGAGATGCTGGCCGCGCGGGATCAGCGGGTGGAGCTGCAGCGGGATTTCATCGCGCGCTTTCATCATCCGGTGATCTGCTTCATGCTGAACATCCCGGGTCCGCATAAGGTGGGCGAGGATTTCTACTGGGCCTTCGAGACCGGGCTGCAGCGCATAGGGCACTGCCTCGACCAGAACGATATCCGTATCGAAGCAGAGAAGAAGGACATCGAGGTGACGGGATATGTGTATTACGCTTCCGTGGATGCGGAGGCGATCCGTGTGAAGGAGCTCATGTGTCTCATCGAGGATGCGGACCGGCTCGGACGAATCTTCGACATCGATGTCATCCGGAAGGATGGACAGAAGGTGAGCCGTGAGGAGTTTGGCATGCCGCCGCGGAAGTGCCTCATGTGTGAAGAGGAGGCACATCTCTGTGCGCGGAACCGGACCCATACGGTGTCGGAGATGGTCGCAGAGATCCATCGCATCATCGAACAGGCGAGAGGCTGAGACCTGATCGGTGCCGAGTGGAGTGGAGACGATAGGGACGCTCGGGCAATGGCAGATCATCTGGATCGAAGGAAGCGCACGTTCCGTGCGCAGGATGAGGAGGGCAGAGGTGAGGATAGAAACAGACAGGAACCCGGCCGCCCGTGCGGCTCTTCTCGAGCGCATCGGCTGGCGGGTACGGAACGCCCTGCTCGGCGAGGTCTATGCGACACCGAAGCCGGGTCTCGTGGATCGTCGGGATACCGGCGCGCATCGCGATATGAATTATGAGACCTTCCTCGCGAGCACCGAAGCCATCACACCGTACATGGTGCGCATGTTCGCAGAGGGGATGGATGCGACGATGGCAGGGCAGACACCAGAAGCGGTGTTTCGGGTGATCCGCGGCATCGGCCTCGAGGCGGAGCAGGCGATGTATGCGGCGACCGATGGCGTCAACACCCATAAGGGCATGATCTTCACCATGGGCATCGTGCTGGCGGCGGCGGGCATCCTGTATGCGCGCGATGGATACGGTACGGTGGAGGAAATCCTCGACATGGCGCGTCAGATGACGGCACGAAGCATGGCGGAGGACTTCCGGAAGATGCTCGAGCACCCGCCGAAAACACATGGGGAGCGGCTCTTTCAGGCGTATGGGGAGCGGGGCATCCGCGGACAGGCGATGGAGGGCTTTCCGATCCTTCGGGATACCGCCGTGCCATGGCTGTGTCGTTTTCGAAACCTGGGCAGTGACGAGGCGCTCCAGCAGTCCTTCGCTGCGCAGGCGACGCTCCGCCGCGGACTCCTTCGGGATACCGGCAGCATGCACGCCGAGCACTTCGAGAATGCGGTGCATGTCAGCACACTGATCGCGATCATGTCGGTGCTGAACGACACGAACGTGTTCATCCGAAGCTCCTATGAGGATATGTGCTGGCTGCAGGCAGAAAGCAGTACGATCCTCGACATGGGTGCGATGTTTACGGAGGAGGGTGTGCGGGCGATCGAGGCACTGAACACGGTCTGCATCGAAAAGAACATCAGTCCAGGAGGCGCTGCGGATATCCTCGCGGTGGCGATCCTTCTTCTGAAGCTCACGGAGGATTCTGCCGTGCGCCGTCGTGCACGATGAGGATGGAAAAGAGGTTTTATGTCAGATACAACGTATGCGATCTCATCGGTCGGTCCGGGTGACCGCTACCTGCAGGCAGAGGTGGACGCGCTCCTCGAGCGGGAGGGTATCCATCGTGATCAGCATCTCGACTATACGGCAGCGATGCTCGACGAGGACTATCATGTCATCGCGACCGGCAGTCTGTTCGGAAACACCCTCCGCTGTATGGCGGTGAGCGCCGATCACCAGGGCGAGTCCCTCATGAATGCGATCGTTTCCCATCTCATCGAGGTGCAGTACAGCCGCGGAAACTACCATCTCTTCCTATATACGAAGTGTGATTCCGCGCGTTTCTTCGGGAACCTCGGCTTCTATGAGATCACGCGCGTGCCGGAGGAGAACATCGTCTTCATGGAGAATAAGCGGACCGGCTTCCGGGATTACCTCGCGGCGCTTCAGCAGGAGACGCAGCAGGTGGAGGCCAATGCAGGCGAGCCGGTCACATCGCACCCGGCCGCTGCCCTCGTGGCGGCGGGAGGGTCCTGTACTGCCGGCCCGACAGCATTGAACCAGAGTGGACCTGTCGGCGCCATCGTCATGAATGCGAATCCGTTCACCCTCGGGCATCGCTACCTCGTCGAGCAGGCGCGGGCAGCCTGTGGGGTCCTGCATCTGTTTATGGTGTCGGAGGATGTGAGTCTCGTGCCGTTTTCTGTGCGGAAGAAGCTGATCATGGAAGGAACGAAGGATATCCAGGGCATCGTTTACCATGAAGCCGGCTCGTATATCATCAGCTCCGCGACCTTCCCGGCGTACTTCCAGAAGGGAGACAACGCGGTGATCCGAAGCCAGGCGGGCATCGATGCGCAGATTTTCACGCAGATTGCGGCGGCGCTCGGCATCACGGATCGCTTCGTCGGGGATGAACCGACGTCGGTGGTGACGGGCATCTATAACGAGATCCTGTCGACGGCGCTGCCGGAGGCCGGCGTGGCGTGTCACATCATCCCGCGGAAGGAGGCGGATGGAAAGGCCATTTCAGCCTCCACGGTACGGAGCTGTATCCATGATGGACGGCTCGAGGATATCCGCGACCTCGTGCCGGAAACGACATACCGCTACTTCGCATCGCCGGAAGCGGCACCCGTGATCGAGCGGATCCAGGCAGCAGACGAGGTCGTACATTACTGATCCTGCCTGATCAGTACACAAGCGAACAGTAACAAAACAGTGAAGAGAGGGCCGGAAACCTAAGAAATGCTTGCATTGCGGATGTATTTATATTAAAATACATCAGTATTTTGTGAGCTTGGCGCATCCGAAGGGACGTTGATTCGGGCCTGAAAGTACGATTAGATTATAAAAACTTCATGTTTCCAGAGTAGAGATATTTTGGTTTTTATTTTAGGAGGATTTTATGGTATCAGCAGGTGATTTCAGAAACGGTGTCACACTTGAGATTGATGGTCAGGTTGTTCAGATCGTCGAGTTCCAGCATGTAAAGCCTGGTAAGGGCGCTGCTTTCGTAAGAACGAAGCTTAGAAACGTTATTAACGGTGGTGTAATCGAGCGTACATTCCGTCCGACCGAGAAGTTCCCGCCAGCACATATCGATCGTCAGGATATGCAGTATCTCTACGATGATGGTGACATGTACAACTTCATGAATCCGGAGACCTTCGAGCAGATTTCCCTTTCCCACGAGCAGATTTCGGATGAGATGAAGTTCGTAAAGGAGAACGAGACTGTTCGTGTAGACTCCTACCAGGGTAAGGTATTCGCTGTTGAGCCGCCTCTGAAGGTCACCCTCGAGGTTACCCACACGGAGCCGGGCGTAAAGGGCAACACCGCAACCGGTGCTCAGAAGCCGGCAACCCTTGAGACTGGTGCAGAGATCATGGTTCCGCTGTTCATCAACATCGGTGATAAGGTTATCGTATCTACCCAGACGGGTGAGTACGAGTCCCGCGGCTGATATCTGCGTGATCAGAACATATACGGAGCGATCCGTTTGTGAGAAGGTTTCCCAAACGGGAAGCCTTCTTTTTTTCGAGTTTATGGGGTCAGACCCCCCCTTACGAAATTCTTAAGAAACCGTCGATTCATGGGAGGCGCGCCTCTCATGGCATAGTTAAAGGAGTATTGATTTGACTACGATTCTTAATGTTATCACCGACGCCGTACGGACTGCGTTTGTGCTGGCCGGCTATGATGCAGAGCTCGGTCGCGTGTCGATTTCCAACCGTCCGGACCTCTGTGAGTACCAGTCGAACGGAGCGATGGCCGGTTCGAAGCAGTATCACAAGAAGCCGATGGATATCGCGAGCGAGGTGGTGGAGAAGCTGAAGACCATGCAGCAGGGCGATATCGTGATGTTTTCTGAGGTCGCAGCGGTGATGCCGGGCTTCATCAACCTGAACGTATCCGAGGAGCTCACCACGAAGTATCTGAACGAGATGAACTTCCATGAGGATCTCGGTCTCGATGCCCATGAGGGGAAGAAAATCATCATCGACTACGGCGGAGCCAACGCGGCGAAGCCGCTTCATGTCGGTCACCTTCGTTCAGCTGTTATCGGTGAGGCGATCAAGCGGATGGCGATTCAGCAGGGCAATGACGTCATCGGTGACGTACATCTCGGTGACTGGGGTCTTCAGATGGGCCTCATCATCACGGAGCTCGAGGACCGCGGACAGCTCGATGCAGATCTCGAGATCTCCCAGCTGGAGGAGATCTATCCGTTCGCCTCTGCAAAGGCGAAGGCGAAGTATGAGGATGGCCCGCATAAGGGTGAGCTCGTACATCCGGAGTATGCCGAGCGTGCACATCAGGCGACGCTGAAGCTGCAGAACGGTGACCCGACCTACCGTGCGGTATGGGAGAAGATCATGAAGGTTTCCATCGCGGATCTGAAGAAGAACTATGGAAACCTCGACGTTCACTTCGATCTCTGGAAGGGAGAGAGCGATGCGCAGCAGTACATTCCGGGTCTGATTCAGGATCTGATCGATAAGGGACTGGCGTATGAGTCCCAGGGCGCGCTGGTGGTGGATGTCGCAGAGGAGAGCGATGCGAAGGAGATTCCGCCATGCATGATCCGTAAGTCAGATGGTGCGGCACTGTATGCGACCTCTGACCTCGGTACCATCGTCGAGCGTGAGAAGCTGTATCATCCGGATCAGTACATCTACATCGCGGACAGCCGGCAGTCCCTCCACTATACCCAGTTCTTCCGTGTGGCACGGAAGGCAGGCCTCGTACGTCCGGAGGAGGAGCTTCGCTTCATCGGCTTCGGTACGATGAACGGCAAG
>CABTMH010000029.1 GCA_902485915.1 uncultured Oribacterium sp.
GTTTTCGTCATACCCGGCATCAGCGGGTAGTGATTCCGGTCCGGATCACCCTTCAGCACGGCACCCTCATCGAGCCATAAGCTCATGTAGCTCTTCAGGAAGAGTGGCCTCGACAGGTAGGTTCCTGCCGGCACGTACACGGTTCCATCCTTCGGGCAGGCACTGATCGCTGCCTGCAGATAAATCGTGTCATCGGTCTCGCCGTCGCCATGGGCGCCGAAGCTACGGACATCGAGCAGCACCGACTCGGCTTCCGTATGGAAGGACTGTGTTTCCTCTCCATCCTCGGTCTTTAAGCTCAGGGTATAATCGCTGTCCGGCTGGAGACCATCGATCGTGAGCACGTTCAGCGTCGATCGCACACGTTCCTCACCATTCAGGAGCACACTGTACTCCTCCGGTGCGTAGCAGATCGTCTGATTATCACATTCGATGGTGACGCTCCGCTTAAACACCGCTCTAATCGTGAATTTCATATCTCTTCTCCTGTGTTTCACTGGTCAAATCTTTAACGTTATGAAATATCACTAACAAGTATCTTAACACGGCTTAAGTATACGAGCAAATATCACAGAATGCTTATATAAAAGGACCCATTTTGCCTGCACTTATCTAATCGGACACTTTTTTGATATAAATTCTCCATATGTAAGCGCTTTTTTATCATTTTTTATGTCCGAAAGCTTGAGCAAATAGGATAAAGCCTTATAATAGACAGGACAATGTTTAAGAAATTTACACAAATGGCGCTGCCAGAATGCATAAAAAGTCGCATTTTTCGCAGTTTATCCCGAAAGGAGGCCCTGTGCTCACTGTATCCAAAAGTGAAAATGCTGCATCCCACAGCGGCAGAATACATGCGCTTTATAATAAAGAAGCTACCGCTGCCGTTCACGGCACGGCATCCGCGTCTTTTCCGAACATCCAGTCCGCCGTCGATGCCGCAGACGCAGCGTATAAAGAAGCGTGTCGACGCGGCGTATCCTGGACGGGCGAGACGATCCGGATTTCGAAGGGCATCTACCACGAGCGTGTCACGATCACCACACCGGGACTGACACTTCGCGGGGAAGGCGCGAAGGAAACGATCATCTCCTATGGGCTCTATGGTTTTATGCCCTCCCCGGACATCGGAAAACTCGGCACCTTTCGAAGCTACACGATGCTCATCGATGCCGACCAGGTAACACTCCGCGATCTCGGCATCGAAAACACGGCCGGCGCCGGTCCCGATATCGGACAGGCGATCGCACTCTATGCGGATGGTGACGAGCTCTGCTTCGACAGTATCGCCCTCCTCGGCTGGCAGGACACGCTCTTTACCGGGCCACTGCCGCCGAAGGAGATCGAGAAGAACGGGTTCATCGGTCCGAAGCAGTTCGCGCCGCGTCGAAATGGACGTCAGTACTATCGGAACTGCCATATCGAGGGGGATATCGACTTCATCTTCGGCTCCGCGACAGCCTTTTTCGATCACTGCACGCTTCTTCAGAAGGACCGACGGAAGCTGCTGCGTCCTGCAGCTGATCTGCGCGCAGGGGCGGAAGCCCTGTGCTTCGCCACGGCAGCCTCCACCCCGGAGGGACAGGCGTATGGTTATGTCTTCGACCACTGCCGCTTCCTCTCCGACTGTCCGGATGCGAGCTGCTATCTGGGCCGACCATGGCGGAATTTCGCCCACGTCGCCATCCTCCGCTCCTGGCTCGGACCGCAGATTCATCCAGCGGGCTTCCATAACTGGGGAAAAACGGAGGCCGAGGGCTCCGTACGATTCTGTGAGTACCAGAATGAAGGCCCGGGGGCCGTGCCGTCGCAGCGAGCATCCTTCGTAAAGGAGTTGAGCGATGAGGCGGCCGTCGAATATGCACTGGAAAAGGTCGTACCTTTTGCAGTAAAGAAGGAAAAAGTATGATATACTGACAAATCGGGGCCTGCATCGTGCATATCTCTGAAAATCCATCGTCGGTACCGCGTACCGGGGCCCGTCCGAATCATCATATATACTATGCCATGCCTGAGATTCAACCTCTGCAGGTATGCACTGTTTTGAAGGAGAAGCTATGGGAAAGAAGCTTTTAGTCGCACAGTCCGGCGGACCGACGTCTGCCATCAACGCCACGCTGGCCGGCATCATCGAAGCCGCCATCCGAAATCCGGAGGTAAGCGATGTGCTCGGTGCACGCTATGGTATCCAGGGCGTGCTGCGTGAGCAGTTCCTGGATCTGAGCGGCATCGAACACATCGAGGACATGCTCGACACCCTGGCGGTGACCCCGGCCGCCGCACTCGGCTCCTGCCGCTTCAAGCTGAAGGATCCGGCACAGGACCCGTCGGAGTTCGAGGAGCTCATCCGTATCTTCCAGAAGCATGAGATCGGCTATTTCGTCTATATCGGCGGCAACGACTCGATGGATACGGTCTGGAAGCTCTCGGATTATATAAAGAAAAACAACATTCCGGATATCGTGGTCGTCGGTGCGCCGAAAACCATCGATAACGACCTGTACGGTATCGATCACTGCCCGGGCTTCGGCTCCGCCGCGAAGTATATCGCGACCTCCATCTCCGAGCTGGAGCGTGAGCTCGAGGTATATGATACACCGTATGTCATCGTCGTCGAGATGATGGGCCGGAATGCCGGCTGGCTGACGGCCGCGGCCGCACTCGCAGAGAACGCAAACAGCAACGTTCCGTATCTCATCTATCTCGAGGAGCGCCCGTTCGATCTGAACGACTTCATCTCCGATCTCCGGGGTGAGCTCGAGGTCGGAAAGGATGTCATCGTCGCTATCAGCGAAGGTATCCGTGACCGTAGCGGAAAGATGATCTGCGACTATGCCGATCGCGACCAGTCGAAGGATGCCTTCGGTCATACCATCGCGACCGGTGCCGGCAAGGTGCTGGAGAACGCGATCCGCTCAAACATCGGCTGCAAGGTGCGCTACATCGAGCTGAATCTCCTGCAGCGCTGTGCAGGCCATCTCCTCTCCGAGACCGACATCACGGAGTCGACCGAGCTCGGTCGTAATGCTGTCCGCCTCGCTGTCGATGGGCAGAATGGCGTGATGTCGACGCTGACCCGTACGTCGAATCACCCGTACAGTGTAGCCTACGGTGCTGCAGACATCGCCGACATCGCAGATCGGGAGAAGAAGGTCCCGGACAGCTGGATCACCTCCGAGGGCAACGGTGTCACCGAAGAAATGCTCGAGTATCTGCGTCCGCTCGTGCAGGGCGAGCGCTCCTGCAGATTCGAGAACGGCATCCCGAAGTACGTCGTCTTCGACAAGTAATACACAGCGATTGAAAGTATAATAAAAACACCGGTGCAGAAGGAACGCCCTCCGCATCGGTGTTTTTTATTCTCTTCTGAGATCATCTAAAAATCGGATCAGTTCTGCTTACCGAATACAGCTTCGTAATCCTTCCGGAACCGCTCGATACCGCTGTCGGTGAGCGGGTGCTTCACCATCTGCATGAGTACCTTGAACGGAACGGTGGCGATATCTGCACCGGTCTTCGCGCACTCGATGATGTGCATCGGATGACGAACGGAGGCACAGATGACCTCGGTCTCGATGTCCGGATACATCTGGAAGATATCCTCGATATCCTGGATCAGCGCGATGCCATCGGTCGAAATATCATCCAGACGGCCCAGGAACGGAGATACATAGGTCGCACCGGCTCTCGCTGCAAGAAGCGCCTGGGAGGCGGTAAACACAAGCGTCACGTTGATATGGATGCCCTCCGCAGAAAGAACCTTCACTGCCTTAAGACCTTCTGTGGTCATCGGAATCTTCACGACCATGTTCTTATGAAGCTTCGCGATCTCACGGCCTTCGGCGATCATGCCTTCTGCATCCGTGGTGCTGGCCTTTACCTCACCGGAAATCGGACCATCGACGATCTCTGTGATCTCCTTCAGGGTCTCCATGTAATCTCTACCTTCCTTCGCAATCAGGGAAGGGTTGGTGGTGACACCTGCGATGATGCCCATATCATTCGCTTCACGAATCTCATCTACATTTGCCGTATCAATAAAGAATCTCATACTGTTCACCTCCTGATGAACGTTTATACCGCATCTGCCGGGCGAAGTGAGTCTGCCTGTCGGAAGGCATGCTTCACACGCACGCCCCACCTCGCCGGCAGCATAGGACCCGAAATTATAAGGAGACCATGCCATGAGACGCGCCTTCGGTGCCGGCATAGTCGCTTGATTTTGCCGGACAAGCCGGCAAAACGGCCTCGCCGCCCTGGGATATTAATCAGAGACTGTTTACGGTTTCCACGACGTTCTCCACCGTGAAACCGAAGTGCTTAAAGAGAAGCGAGCCGTTGCCGGACGCACCGAAGCCATGCATGCTGACGACCTTACCGTCCAGACCGACATACTTATACCAGCCGAAATCGGAAAGTGCCTCGATGGCCACTCTCTTCCGTACGCTGTTCGGAAGTACCGACTCCTTATACGCCGCATCCTGACGATCGAAGGCCTCCATGTTCGGCATGGAAACGACACGTACCTTCTTTCCCTGCGCACTGAGCTCTGCCTTCGCCTTCACCGCGAGTGCGACCTCGGATCCGGTAGCGATCAGGATGTACTCCGGTGTGCCCTCACAGTCATCGATGATGTAGGCACCCTTCTCCACCTTATGCGCATCCGCACCCGGCAGCTGCTCGAGGTTCTGTCTCGTCAGCACGAGGGCCGTCGGACGATCCTTCGCCTCCAGAGCCATCAGCCATGCGCCCTCGGTCTCGGTACGATCGCAAGGACGGATGACATCGAAGTTCGGAATCGAGCGGAGCATCGCGAGCTGCTCGATCGGCTCATGGGTCGGGCCATCCTCGCCGACACCGATGGAATCATGGGTCAGTACGAAAATCTGTGGAATCTTCATCAGCGCGGCCAGTCTCGCCATCGGCTTCAGATAGTCACTGAAGACGAAGAAGGTCGCCACGAAGGTACGAAGACCACCATGCAGCAGCATACCGTTTGCGATACCGGCCATCGCCATCTCACGCACACCGAAGTGAATGTTCTTTCCTTCCGGTGTCTCCGCGCTGAAGTAGCGCTCACCCTTCATCTCGGTCTTATTGGAAGGTCCGAGATCAGCCGAACCGCCGAAGAGGTTCGGAAGCTTATCCTTCATGTAGTTGATGACGACACCAGAGGAGGCTCTCGTCGCCTCTGCCTTTTCGGCCTTTGCATAGAAGCCGGCATCCTCACGAAGTGCCTTCACATCCTCATCCGAGTGATAGCGGGCCCACAGCTCCGCCATCTCCGGGAACTTCGCACAGTACTCGTCGAAGAGCTTCTTCCAGGCATCCTCTGCCGGCTGCTTCGCCTCAGCGAGCGCCTTATAATGTGCGTATACCTCCTCCGGCACGTAGAACGGCTCCTGAGACGGCCACTCCAGCGTCTCCTTCATCGCCTTTACGTTTTCCTCGCCGAGCGGCTCGCCATGGGCTGCTGCAGAGCCCTGCTTTGCAGGACAGCCGAAGCCGATGGTGGTCTTCACCTTGATGAAGTATGGCGCGGAATCATCCTGAAGCGCTGTATCCAGTGCAGCTGCGATCTTCTGAAGATCATTACCATCATCCACCTCGAGGGTCTTGAAGCCGAAGGCCTCGGCACGCTTCACCACGTCCTCACGGAACGCGATATCTGTGGAACCTTCGATGGAAATCTTATTAGAGTCATAGAGCACGGTCAGCTTGGAAAGATTCCAGGTACCGGCCAGCGACAGTGCCTCGGAGGAGATACCCTCCATCAGATCGCCATCACCTGCGATGACGAAGGTACGGTGATTGACGATCTCATAGCCCGGCTTGTTAAAAATCGATGCCAGGTGCTTCTCTGCTGCCGCCATACCGACCGCCATGCTGATGCCGGCGCCGAGTGGTCCAGTTGTCGCTTCGATCCCGACCGTGTGACCATACTCCGGATGGCCAGGTGTCAGGGACCCGAGCTGACGGAACTGCATCACATCCTCCTTCGTGAGCCCGAAACCGAACAGGTGAAGCAGGGAATACAGCAGCATGGAACCATGTCCACCAGAAAGAATAAAGCGGTCACGATCCTCCCAGGTCGGATCGGCCGGATTGATGTTCAGATAATGTGCCCACATTTCATAGGCCATCGGTGCCACACCGAGTGGCAGTCCCGGGTGTCCAGAATTCGCCTTCTGGATCGCATCTGCTGATAAAACACGGATGGCATTGACGGCCATCGTTTCCATATCTTTCGTCATGATATATCCTCCACCTCTACTTACTAACGCATAGAACCTGCGCCATGCTCCTGTATTCAGACATAGCTGATTTCATTTTAAAACGCAAATCCCGATATAGCAACTATGTATTTACAGGATACGGCCTTTTGGAGTGTTCGAAAAACAGTTCAGGCAGGGGCCCACCGGCTCCCTGCCTGAACTGTACGTTATGTGCTCATATGATACTGCTCTTTCAGCTTCTTCAGACAGTGATAGAAGCATGGAATCAGGAAAGCATCTGCGAAGATCCACGCAAGCGGTGACGCGAAGCAGGACGCGATGTAGCCGAGCCGCGGAACGAACACGAAGCCGACCAGTCCACGGGCCACCATCTCACAGACACCGGCGAGAATCGCCAGGCCGGAGAAACCCATGCCCTGGATCGTAAAACGCCAGACATTGACGATGGTGAGCGGAATATAGAACGCCGCGTTACAGACGAGGAAGAGATGTGCGTTTGTGATGACCTCCGTTTCACCGGCATCCACAAACAGCTTCGGAATCTCTCCACCGAAGAAGATCAGGATCACGCAGATCAGCACCGAATAGACAGCGCCCTGAATCGTCGCAGAGCGTACCCCCTCACGGATACGATCGAAGCGGAGGGCTCCGACATTCTGACCGGCATAGGTCGCCATGGTTGCACCGAGTGAATCGAAGACGCAGCAGACGAAATTACTGATACGCTGGCCGGCCGGGATGGCCGCCAGCGCGATCGGGCCGAGA
>CABTMH010000030.1 GCA_902485915.1 uncultured Oribacterium sp.
ATTCCTGCAGGTTCCGCGGGATCGTCAGAATCTTATGCAGTCGTCCATCGATACGCATGCGGATGATCATATCCTTCTCCGACGGCTCCCAGTGGATATCGGAGGCATTCTCGATGAAGGCACGCTCGATGATGGAGTTGACGAGTCGGATCGTCGGTGCCGCCACATCACCACTCTCGGTGATGGCGGACGCCTCACCGCTCGTCACCTCATCCTCGCCGAGGCCGGCTTCTGCGCGCATCTGCGCCATCGCCTGCGCGGCGCCTTCGTTACCATACAGCGTGCTGATCGCATGGTCGACAGCATTGCCCGCCGCGATCATCGGCACGATGTTCTTCTTGCTGACCATCTTCGCCTGCTCGATCGCCATGAAGTTCGTCGGATCGGCCATCGCGAGGAAGAGCATATCCTTCGATACGGACACCGGCACCATACGATTCTCACGGGCCAGCGCCTTCGGGATATACCGCGACATCTCCGGCTTGATATCCGTCTTCGTCAGGTCGATGTAGTCGATGCCCAGCTGCAGCCGCAGCGCGTCGACCATCTGCGCCTCCGTGATGAAGCCATGCTTCACCAGCGTCGCGCCCAGTCGGTCGTGTTCCTCCTTCTGTATCTTCAGGGCCTGCTGGAGCTGCTCCTCGGTGATGAGGTTCATCTCCACCAGCATATCGCCCAGTCGTTTCGTTCTCATATCTCGTTCTCCTTCGGCGTGTGCCCGCACTCTTCGCGCTCGCGCTCTGCTTTCACTTCCTTCCGTATTCTATCATATAATACGGTGAAATTCCGAAGACTTACGAAATATCTGCCGATGCCATCTGAGCTCTTCGATATGAAGAAGGCATGCGCATGAATCGTCATGATCTTCTCGTCCGCACGCTTATACAGGATATCCGCCTGACTGCCGGTGAGTGGATCGGCCTCCGCAGCCTCCAGGAGATGGACGATATCCTCCTTGTTGATGACATACTCCGTGATGTGGTTGCTGTAATTCTCATCCATCAGGGCTTCGCTGCCCACGATGCTGTAGTAGAGATCATTGACCCGCACGAGCTCCACATGCTTCTCGGGATCCATCTCGTAGAACGCTACCGGTCCCAGGATATGATTGAGGAGCGTATCGCTGTAGACATTGTCATCAAGCATCTCCACCATGTGGATACGGTTCGCCCGATGCAGGCGGATTCCCTCCGTCTCGACGCGGCCACCCGCCCGCAGGATCTCTTCCATGCGATCGTACGGGAACGGGCGATAATAGTAGTAGCCCTGCACGTAGTAGATGCCGAGCGCCTTCACCATCCTGAGCTGGGCCTCCGTTTCCACGCCCTCACAGACCACCGGCAGATTCAGGAGATGCGCCATGTTGATGATGGACTCCATGATCTTGACCGTCTTCTGCTCGTCCTTCCCCTGCACGAATTTCATGTCGAGCTTCAGGATGTCGAGCTTCATGTCGCCGAGGGAGTTCAGATTCGAGTAGCCGGAGCCGAAATCGTCGAGATAGATCCGGAAGCCGAGCTCGTGCAGGCGCGAGACGGTCTTCTGCACACGGTCATAGTTATCCACATAGGCAGACTCCGTCACTTCGATGCCGATCAGCTGTGGATCGAGGCGATACTTCTCCTTCAGTGACGCGAAAAGCTGTGCGACGTCGATGAGCTCGAAGTCGATTCTCGAAACATTGACCGAGCAGGTGATGGTTTCGACACCCTGATCCAGCATCGCGCGCTGCTGCTCGAAGACCCGCTCCCAGATGTACTGGTCGAGCATGACCACATAGCCGCTGCGCTCGAGGAGCGGGATGTACTCGCCCGGTGAGATCACCCGGCCTTCCTTCACCCAGCGCACGAGCGCCTCCATGCTGACCGGCTTACCGCAGCTGATATCCACGACCGGCTGCGTATAGAAGGTGAATTCCCCTTCCCGGATGCCACGGATGATATCCTGGATCATCTCGACCTCCCGGTCCTTCGACATGAACATGTTCGGGCGGTATACCGCGATGCTTTCCTTATAATTGTAGCGTACAGTGTTCAGCGCGAGCAGCGACTTATCGTACATGTTTTCGATATGCTCGCTGCGGTCGGCGATTTCATAGATGCCGACGGACTCAGAGAAGCCCATATTCGCATCCGCGAGCTGCTGAATCGTCTTCTGCATGACCTCCACGATTTCCCGCGTGTCCCACTCCGTCGCGAACATACAGCAGAAGTAATCATCCCCGAGGTAGCCCGCGGTGCCGAGCGTCGTCCGAAGCTGCTTCTTCAGCTCGTCCGCCACCATCATCAGCAGCGCCTGGCCCTTCTCCTCGCCATAGATCGCCTCATAGAGCTTGAAATTATTGATATCCGTGGTAAACAGGAGGAACTTCTGCTCCGGATACTGCGCGAGGAGTGCTTCCGCGTTCCTGTAGAAGGTGAAAATATCCGGGAGGCCGATCTTCTCTCGCTGCGAGCGTTCCTTTGCATCGAGCGCATCCATCCGCTCGCCCTTCGTATCTGTGATGTCGCGAAGCAGAACCATGAGTCCGCCCTGCCGCCCCTCATCAGACGCAAAGAGCGCGACCTGCTCCATCCAGCGGAGCCCTTTCTTCGTGTGCATGCGGAACTCGATTTTCTGCATCGCCGGGCGGTTTCCGTTGCCGAGGAAGGTCCGCACCTTGTCCCCGTTCCAGAAGTCCTCGACACGATCCGTATCCTCGCCATACACGTCCTGCCGCAGGAAGTGCTCCCGCGCCTCATAGTAGTCGAGCGGCGTGGTCGGAAACGCAAAGAGCGCCGGATTCTGGTAGGTGATCTGCGCAAATCCCTCCCGAATATGAAGTTCCGTGATCATGTCATAAAACAGCTTCTCCACGTTTCTCCTCCTGACGGTAGTTCCTTCGTACCGCACGCCGTCTCTTCTTTCCCAGGCCGACTTCTCCGCTGCACCATCGCAGCCGGTTTCTTCTATCCTGCGCCAATGCAGTCGATCTCTACATCGTCACTGCGCGCCTGCTGCACATCCTGCCTGTATCCACCGCGGATGTGGTCGGCCTCTACATCGTCGCTGCGCTCACGCTCTGATCGATCGCACGGAACAGCTCCAGCGTGCTCGAAAAAGTGAAGCTGCGATCGCCCTCGATCCAGGCCGCGACGCCCTGCCAGCTCGCATGCTGGCGCATCTCCGCACGAAAACGCTCGCGAGACGGCCACGCTCTCCCCAGATGTCCCGTGGCGTCTGTTCCTTCGACAGCTCTGTAAGCCGTCTCTCTGAAACAAATTCCCGTGGTGCCGCCTCACTCCGATGACGGATAAACACCCGCGTGCCCTGCGCCGCCTCCGGATAGTCCCACTCATCGTA
>CABTMH010000031.1 GCA_902485915.1 uncultured Oribacterium sp.
CCGGCTTCGTTGGTCGATACGTTGATTTCTCTCACAGAGCTTCCTCACTGTATATTTATGGCTTTGTATGATGGAAGGCGGAGCCGGTGACGAGCTGGTCGCCTGCATTGGCTGCATCGTCGTCGTGGGCACAGCGGCCGTTCAGGAGGCGCATGCTCAGCATGATCAGCTTCGTCGGCAGGAGCCTGCTGAGGATGCGGAGCAGCTTCATGTTCACGCCATACACGGACATGCCCTTTCCGAGCACACTGTCCATCAGCGCGAGGTGACAGACCTTCTCCGGGTTCGCCATGAAAAGATACTTATAGAATGGGATGTGGCCGCTGGTCTCGGCACGCTCGAAAAACTCGGTCTTCACCGGGCCAGGGCAGACGGCGGTGACGCGGATGCCGGTCATCCGCAGCTCCTCGGCGAGGCTCTGGCTGAAGCTCAGCACGTAGCTCTTCGACGCGGCGTAAACGGCGAAATTCGGCTGTGGCAGGAAGGCTGCGCTGGACGCGAAGTTCAGGATGCGGGACTTCGGAGCCATGTACGGCAGGCAGAGGCGCGTGATCGCGGTGAGTGCGCTGATGTTCAGGTCCACCATGCCGAGCTGATCCTCGAGGCTTAATCCCCGGATGGTGCCGATCTGGCCGAAGCCCGCGGCATTCACGAGGAAGACGATCTCCGGCGTCTCCTCAGCGAGGGCACGCTGCAGAGTATCCCGTGCGGCACTCGTCTGAAGATCGTCAGTGAAGAAGCGGCATGGCTTCGTGAGCTGCTTCTCGAGGGCTTCCAGGCGCTCGATGCGACGTCCGAACAGCCAGAACGCCTCGATGTTCGGGATGGTATCGTTCAGCTCGATGGCCATACGGCGGCCCATACCGGAGCTTGCGCCGGTGATGATTGCGATTTTCATAAATAAATCCTTTCGTTTTGTCTCTTCCGTGATGGTCAGCATGTCGGGCGATATACGAAACAATCGAGAATAAAAAAACCGGAAGCTCTACAGCTTCCGGTTCATTCCTGCGGGAGATGGGACTTGAACCCACACGTCCTATCGGACACAAGATCCTTAGTCTTGCCTGTCTGCCAATTTCAGCACTCCCGCGCGACAAGGTGTATATTAGCACAGCGGAAGCCAGTTGGCAACAACTTTTTCATTTTTATTTAACGAACGGGGTCAGACCCCATCAGGGTCCCGATACGTGGACGCATTATCTACGATGTGGTCTGCCCCCCCCATCATGAGTCCGATATGTGGATGCATCACCTACGATAGGGCCAGCCCCCTGCGTCTTCTATCAATTCTCTTCGGCTTCCGTTGTGGTCGGCTGCGAAGCGAGCTGTGCCTTACGTGTCTTGATATCCTCCTGGACGGACTTCTTCGTGCTTTCGTAGATGACACGGCCCTGCTCACGGCCGAAGGCCTTCATCAAGCGGACATAGTAGGTGTGTAAGGTGTTGATGCCTTCACTGTACTTTTTCTTCGTGAGCTGAATATCTTCCTCGCTCATCTGAAGGGCCGGCTGCGCGTCCGCCACATCAGCGGTCACGTCGTCTTCGACCTTCTTCGGTGATTTTTCAGACTTTCTGTTTTCAGCAGACGCTTTCTTGACAGACTTCTTTTTGCCGGCTGTATCCGTCGTATGGTCTGCCGACTTCTTCGCGCTCGTCTTCTTCGAGGCTGAAGCTGCAGCCTCGGCATTCATTTCTGACTTTTCCGAAGCTTTCGCTGCATCATCCGGCGCTGAAGCACTGGCATCCTTTTCCGAAGCCTTTTCATGCTTTACAGCATCTGCTTTCTTTTTACCTTCCGGCTTGCTGGAGGACGCGGGCTTCTCTGAAGCGTCCGACTCCTTCTTTACAGAAGCCGACTTCTTCGACTTTCGATGTGCGCCGGACTTCTTCGTCTCGACATCCACTTTCTTACCGTCCATCTCTGCATGCTGTCCTGCCGGTGCCACTTCTGAGTCTGTCTTCGATGCATCCGTACCAACTGTCTGCTCGATGACGTCCGTTTCTGCCTCAGCCTTCTCTACCACAGCTTCGATCCGCACTGCTGGAGCCTCCGCAGCTGGCTGCTTTCCATCTTCTGACGTCGATCCGTCTACGGCTGTCTTCTCTTCCATAGAGGTCTCTGCATCGTCTGCTGCGTCTGCCTGATGATCAGCCGCAGCACCGGAAACGTCTATGGTTTTCGTGCCTGCTGCGCCCGGGTTCTTTTCTGCATCCGACGTTCTGTCCTTCTCGGACTTGTGCTCTGCAGTTTTCTCATCCGCTGCTTCTGTGGTTTTCGCGGCATCTGTCTTCGATGCGTCATCCTTCTTCGCTCCGTTTTCTTCTGCCGGAACGCCAACTCTCTTCATGGAGCGGGTCGCCGGATCCCAGACGAACTGTACACGGTTCGGATCCACCTTCGCCACTGCCGCTGTCTTCTTCTCAGTCTTCACCAGCGCCGCCGTTTCCGGCTTCACCTGTGTGAGTGCTGTACCGTTCTTCTCATCCTTCTTCTCTTCACGCTCCTGGCGCTTGTCGAGGGCGATGCGGGAAGCCTCGTTCATCTTCATGATGCCATCGTAGCCGCCGAAACGCTCCTGTACCGGCTCACTCATCGCGTTCTGCTCCGGTGCGCTGTTCTGCTCCCGACGATGATCCGCCTGATCACGAGTACTGCGCGTGTTCCGGGTCCGGGCATCGGCATCACGACCTGTACGCTGCTCACTGTCGGTCTTCTCAGCCGCAGTGGCATCTGAACGATTCTGCTCGTTCTGGTCGTCACGCTCCGAACGATCATTTCGGTCGTTTCGATGATTCTGATCATTGCGACGGTTACGTCCATTCCGTCCACGGCCGCCACGCTCACTGCGTCCCGCAGTCGTCGAAGCCTCTGCTTCCGTGACGGCAGCCACGTCAGAAGCATTGTCCGCGGATACGGACGTCGTCATCGCCATCTCCTGCTGTGCCGCAGAATCCGCCTGCGCCTCGCGAGCCGCCGATCTCTTCTGTGACGCACGATCTTCTGCTGCCACCGGCTTCACTACCGAAGGCTGTGACGCATGCGCCGTGTTCTCGGACTTCGCCGTGGCACTGCTCAGCTCCTTCGCGAGCTGATCGGCCGGAGTCTCATGCATAAGCGGATTCGGCAGGATCGCAACCGGCTCACTCACCTCCATGAAATTTCGGGTATCGTTCCGGCGACGGCGCTGGTTGCTACGGCTGAGCGTCGGACGGGTCGGGATGGTGTTCATCGTCGTAAACGCATCGACGAGCATCGCCTTCTGCTCACGTTCCTTACAGAGACGGATCCGTGCCTCGTCGTTCAGCTCCGAGCTCAGCAGGCACTGCTTGATCGTCTCACCGAGGAGTATCTCTGCGCCGCGCAGGCTGTGCCAGAAATCGCGTACGGCGGCATAGCCATGATCCTTCGATACGATACAGATCTTCTCGCCCGAATCCAGGAACATGCCGGTCGTCGATGCGATGTACATGTCAAGCGCGTTGCTGTGCTGCTTCAGCAGCTTCACGAGGCGCACATGCACCCCGTTCTTCCGAAGATCCTCCACGACGCCCTTCGTTACGGCGCTGTTCTCGTCACTGTAATACATGACGAGCGTATCGCTCTCATTGAGGTAAGTGTAGCCCTCGAGCCCCGATGCATGGGTATTCTCAAAATCAACTAAAATAATCACTGTTGCTCCTTCTGCTTTCGCTGATGCTCCCTCACAGGTTCCAGCCTCTGCATCCCGCAGATACTTCAGTACAGTCGCTCTCTGCTCGTGCATCCCGGAAGAAGCCTGCATAAGACACACATCCCATACAGAACACCTCCGCTCTTCTCCAGATGAAATCCGCTCCGCTGATAAAAATCAAAACCGCGAATCTGTGCACTTCATGTTGATATCGATCGTCGCACCGCTGATATAGAACGAAAGCAGTGAATCCATGATTCACCTTTCATGAACGACCATCTGCTCTACAGCTGAAGAATCAAATCGATGAATCCATATATTTATATCGATATCAAACGTTCGCTCCGTTCCATCAGGATCGAAGTAGCACATCCATCTCATCCGGATCACATACACCTGCATGAACTAAAATAGCAGCCTATACAAACCCAGAGTTCTAATATAATTTCAAATCGTGACTAGTATAACAAAAAAACCGGTTCAAATGAACCGGTTTTTTCAAGCGACGAGGATGAGACTCGAACTCACAACCCGCATACACGGGCACCAACTTTCCAGGCTGGCCGACTACCAATTATCACACCTCGTCATGTGTTGTGCTGCATCAATTCAGCTCGTTTATAATAGCAAAGCACCACGCCCGCGTCAAGCACTAATTTGAAATCTTTTTTGATACCTCGTGAACTGGATTCAGGCAGGGATGGCTCCCTGCCTGAGACACACTCACTTAATCATAGACCAGCGGTGCCTTCTTCATCCACTCGCTGAACTCTTCGTCCGTGCAACGTACATAATGGCTTCCTTCCACGAGGTGCTTCGTGCCCTTCGTGTAGTCGATGCCGGAGGTCTTATAGTCATAGGTTTCCGCGACACGCTTCTTCTCGACCACCGGGTTCGGGCTCGGGATCGCGCTCAGCAGCGAACGGGTATACGGATGCACCGGATGGTTGAAGATCTCGTCGGTCGTACCGGTCTCGAGCAGATGGCCGAGATGGAGGACACCGATGCGGTCGGAAATATACTTGACCATCGAAAGATCATGCGCGATGAAGAGGTATGCAGTACCGGTTTCCTCCTGAATATCCTTCATGAGGTTCACGACCTGCGCCTGGATCGATACGTCGAGCGCGGAGATACACTCATCCGCGATGATCAGCTTCGGGTTCATGATGAGCGCACGCGCGATGCCTACACGCTGACGCTGTCCGCCGGAGAACTGATGCGGATAACGGGTCGCATGCTCCGGTGCGAGGCCAACCTTCCGAAGGATCGCCTTCACCATCTGATCACGCTCTGCCGCGCTCGCAAACTTATGATGGATATCGAGGCCCTCTCCGATGATGTCCTCGACCTTCTTACGCGGATTCAGCGAGGCCATCGGATCCTGGAAGATCATCTGCATATCGTTGCGGAGGAGCTTCTGCGTATCCTTACTCATCTTTCCGCTGATGTCCTTTCCTTCGAAGAGGATCTTTCCTGCGGTCGGATCATAGAGACGGATCACGGAACGGCCGATCGTCGACTTACCGGAACCGGACTCACCGACGAGACCGTAGGTCTCGCCCGGATAGATCTCGAAGCTTACGTCATCGACGGCCTTCACCGTGAAGGAATTCGAGACCTTGAAATACTGCTTTAAGCCGTCCACTTTCAGGATCGGCTCCTGATTATAATTCACTGCCATCGATGCCGGCTCCTTTCTTCATACGTTCGATTCTTGCGCGAAGCTCCGCCGGCATCTCTACCTTCGGTGCACGCGGGTCCAGAAGCCAGGTGGCTGCATAGTGCGTATCACTGATCTTAAACATAGGCGGATCTGCCTTATCGTCGACCTCAAGTGCAAATCGGTTACGCGGTGCGAAGGCATCGCCCTGCTTCTCGTGGAGAAGGTTTGGCGGTGAACCCGGGATCGTATAGAGACGCTCGTCGGCGGTGTCGAGGTCCGGCATCGCACTGAGGAGACCCCAGGTGTACGGATGGCGCGGATCGTAGTAGATCTCGTTGATCGTGCCCTTCTCGACGATCTTTCCGGCGTACATGACATTGACATAGTCCGCAACCTTCGCCACGACACCGAGGTCGTGGGTGATGTAGATGACGGAAATGCCGCGCTCCTCCTGAATCTTCTTGATAAGCTCCAGGATCTTCGCCTGAATCGTCACATCGAGTGCGGTCGTCGGCTCATCACAGATCAGCAGGTCCGGATCACAGGCCAGCGCGATCGCGATGACGACACGCTGCCGCATACCACCGGAGAGCTGGTGCGGATAGTTCTTCATCCGCTTCTCCGGCTCCTCGATGCCGACCTCACGAAGCAGCTCGACGGCACGCTTCCAGGCATCCTCCTTCTTCGTCTTATAGTGCCAGATCATGCCCTCCATGATCTGCTTTCCGATGTTCATCGTCGGATCGAGGGAGGTCATCGGGTCCTGGAACACCATGGAGATCCGCTTACCGTTGATATGTGTACGGATCCACTTCTTATCCTTTTCGAGGATCTCGACCGTCTCGGTCTGTCCATCTGCGTGGGTATAGGTGAACTGGATGGAGCCTGCATTGACCGTCGCGTTCTTCGCGAGGATACCCATGGCAGCCTTCATCGTCACCGACTTACCGGAGCCGGACTCACCGACGATGGCGACCGTCTCCCCCTTACAGAGGTCAATGTCGACACCGCGGATGGCATGCACCATCCCGGCCGTCGTCTTAAAGCTGATATCGAGATTCTTTATCTCGAGGATTTTCTCTTTCTGTTCTGCCATCTTACATCTCCTTCATCTTCGGATCGAGCGCCTCACGGAGACCATCGGCGATCAGGTTAAACGAAAGCATCAGCAGCGCCATGACGATGATCGGCGGGATGATCTGGTACGGGTGGGTCGTAAAGCTGTTATAGCCATCGGAAATCAGAGAGCCGAGGGAGCACTGCGGAACCGGGATACCCAGTCCGACGAAGCTCAGGAACGCCTCGGTGAAGATGGCGGTCGGAATCGAGAACATGACCTGGGTGATGATCGGTCCGATGATGTTCGGAAGGATCTCCTTAAAGATGATATGGAACGCGCCGGCACCGAGGGTTCTCGATGCGAGGACGAACTCCTGCTCCTTCAGCTTCAGCATCTCGGCACGGGCGATACGGCTCATGCCGACCCACTCGGTCAGCATCAGCGCGAAAATGATGGTCACCATACCCGGCTTCAGTACGAGGAGAAGCAGGGTCACGATGACGAGTCGCGGGATACCGTTCATGATCTCGAGGATACGCTGCATGATGATATCGGTTTTGCCGCCGAAATAACCGGAAATCAGTCCATAGGACATACCGATCACCATGTCGATGATGGTCGCGGCGAAGGCGATGATCAGTGATACACGGGTACCGGACCAGGTTCTCGTAAAGATATCACGGCCATAGCGGTCGGTTCCGAACCAGTAGAAGGTATCGTAGAGCTTCTTCGCTGCATACTCGTTCACGAGCTTCGTGCCGGTGGTGGTCTTCATCCTCTCGGAGCCATCGAGGATGCCGAGATTCTCGATCACCTGCATACGTGGTGCGAGGTTCTTCATCTGCAGATTCTGTGCAGAGAAGCTATAGCCGGAGATCTTCGGTCCGATGATCGCCATGAGGGTGATCAGGATGACGAACACGAGACCGATGACGGCACTCTTCTTATGGATGAAGCGCGTCGTCACATCCTTCCAGAAGGACTGGGAGGAGAAGTTGCTGTCGATCGCGATCTCGCCGGCGTTATCCTTCCGGACGAAGTCACTGTCGACCGGGACATAAACATCGCCCGTACCAGCCGTCTGGGCTGTCATGAGCTGTTTTTTCTTTCCAAACATACTTATTTACCGTCCTTTGCAAGTCTGATACGCGGGTCGATGATACCATAGAGGATATCAACGACGAGCATGATGCCGATGTACATCGCCGAATAGATAAACGCGAGGGAGATGACGACGTTATAGTCGTTCGACTGGATCGCGTTGACCAGCAGTGAGCCGACACCCGGGATGGCGAAGATCTTTTCGACGACGAGGGAACCCGTCATGAGGTCGACGATCAGCGGCGCCAGGACGGTGATGATCGGGATCAGTGCGTTTCGAAGTGCGTGACGGAAAATCAGCGCGAATCCGGAGATACCCTTCGACTCCGCGAGCAGCATATAGTCGCTGTCGAGGACCTCCATCATCTCGGAACGGGTGAAACGTGCGATGGACGCCATCGTGAACATCGAAAGGGAGATACTCGGCAGTACACTCGAGGACATCGCCCGCTTCGCATCGAACAGCATCGGGAACAGCTTCATGTTGAAGCCGAGCTGATAGCTGAGGAGCAGTGCAAATACATACGACGGTACGGATACACCGATGACCGAAATCACGGTGCAGAGGGTGTCGACCCAGGTGTCGTGGCGCAGCGCTGCGATGAGGCCGAGGACGAGGCCGACGACCGCGCCGAGGCTGACCGCAGCACCACCGATACGGATGGAGATCGGAAGACGGGTTGCGATGAGCTGGGAAATCGGAGTATTCTTCGAGATGTTGTAGCTGACACCGAAATCACCGGTCAGCATGTTTTTTACATAGCGGAAGAACTGCACGACGACGGGCTGATCGAGTCCATACTTCGCATACAGTGCGGCGCGCTGTGCATCATTCAGCTTCTCATCATTGAACGGTGATCCCGGCATCAGCTGCATCAGGATAAAAAGCACCAGTAAGATGACGAGGAGGGTGAAGATCGAGGTTAATACTCGTTTGGTTACATACTTTTTCACAATTACCTCCCTTCAGGCATGAGTGCGTACACTCTTCTGCCCTGCGTACTACGGTTTAAGCCGTAGACACGCTCGAAAGCGCCGCGAGACACGATATCTTCTGTGATCGACGATCTGTTTCCGGAACGATCTTAAACGATTTTTAGATGCGTTTCCAGAAGCGTTTCTGAGCCTGTCTATGGCATAAACCTGAAATGATACAGGCCGCATTTTCATGCGGCCTGCTATCAAAAGAAAAGTTTCACACGATCAGATGATCAGCCTTCGGTCTTTACAGCGTTCTTGAAAACTCTGTTGATGGCTACCGGGTGGAAAGCAACGCCGGTGACGTTCGTGCTTACCATCTCTGCGTTGCACTGTGTGTACAGCGGGAAGATCACGGACTCATCCATGACGATCTTCTCTGCATCATACATCGCAGACCAGCGGCCCTCTGCATCGGTTGCGAGTTCACCGGTGGTGCACTTCGCGATGATATCATCGTAGTCGGTGCTGGACCATAAGCCGTAGTTGTTAGAGCAGCCGGTCGTCCACATGCCGAGGTAGGTCATCGGATCAGCGTAGTCCGGGCCCCATCTGGTAAGACCGAGCTGGTAGTTACCATCCTGAAGATCCTGTACTCTCTGCTTCTTCGGCTCTACGGTCAGGGTGATCGTCAGACCCGGAAGTGCGGTCTGCCACTGCTCCTGAAGAACGGTAGCGACCTTCTGAGGTGCATCATCTGCATCGACAACCATGTCGAGGTTGAGGGAGGTGATACCGAGCTCCTCGAGACCCTTCTGCCAGTACTCTGCTGCCTTTGCGGTGTCATCCGCACATACATCCTGGAACTTGGTCTGGTCTGCGGAGAAATCCGATCCATCTGGGCCTGCTGCGAAATCCATCGGAACAGCGGTGTAGGTCGGCTTCGAACCATCCTTCAGCACGTCCTCACAGATGGCGGTACGATCGATCGCGAAGGTAAGTGCCTTACGGATGTTGTCATTGGCCAGCTCTGGAACAGCGCTGATGTTCGGTGTTACATACCAGAGGTATCCGGCACCGACTGCCTTAAATGCAGGATCGTCCTGTACCTGGTCAACCTGATCACCGTTCAGAAGGGTGAGATCGAGGTCGCCACTCTGGTAAGAAAGAAGTGCCTGCTGTGAATCCTGGATAACCTGATAATCGATACCAGCCAGCTTGATGTTGTCTGCATCGAAGTAATCCGCGTTCTTCGTAAGGTGAATTTCTGTCGCTGCCGGCTCATAGGAGTCGAGAACGAAGGCACCGTTCGAAAGAGTGGTCTCCGGCGATGTACCATAGGTATCCGGGCAGGTGTTGAAGAACTCTTCGTTGACCGGATAGAAGGTCGGGAAGTACATCAGGGACAGGAAGTAGGAAACCGGCGCGTTCAGCTCGACCTGTAAGGTGTTGTCATCTACAGCGGTGACGCCCAGCTCGGACTTATCCTTCGTACCGTCGATGATCTCAGCGGCGTTCTTGATCTGTCCGATATCGGAAAGCATGTATGCATACTCGGAAGCGACATCCGGATCCACGGCTCTCTGCCAGCCGAATACGAAATCCTTCGCAGTGACGGGTGTACCGTTCGACCACTTCGCATCCTTACGAAGATGGAAGGTCCAGGTGAGACCATCATCGGAGGTCTCCCAGCTCTCTGCCACAGCGGCGATGGCTGCACCACTGTCGTCCATCTGTGTCAGACCATCGGTGTAGTTTGCCATCACCTCAAACGAGGTTCCATCGGTTGCCTGCTGCGGATCGAGAGACATAACCGGCGTCTCCAGCATAACCTTCAGGTCAGATGAAGAAACCGTTCCGGTCGCCTCTGCGGCAGCAGTTTCACCAGCTGCTGCAGTGCCGGCAGCCTCGGTCGCAGCAGCTGCGGTCGTCTCCTGGTATGCAGAAGATCCACAAGCCGCCATGCTGAGGACCATCGCACCAGCAGTTACGGTCGCAACAAGTGCTCTTGTCTTTTTCATAACTTACTCCTCCTTAAAAAGTAGAAAACGCAATGGGTATACCGATCAAAAACTAGCACTCCATTGCGCGATGGAGAAAGTATATAACTTCACATCGTTAAAGTCCAGCGCATGAATCCGTAAAGTCATAGCGATTCGTTACGGCTGATATAATGTATGTGCATGGAAGGTTTATAATGTTATGACAAAATAGAGATATTAGACACATTTCGCATGTCTGTAAAGATATTTTTGCATTTATAATGCAAACCATAAATAATATTTATATGTCATAAATTCAGGCAGGGTGCCCTCCGGCCCCTGCCTGATCATCACAAGAAATTCATAAAGCTCAGGACCGGTCGATCTGGTCCTGTAAATCCGAAAGATATGCCCAGCGCTCCATTTTTTCGTCGAGAAGCGCTTCCTTTTTCTCTTTCTCCTTCGTGAGTTCGTGGAGCTTGATGAAGTCCTGGGCATACTTCATCATCTCGTCATCGATGGCGGCGATGCGGGTTTCGAGGGCGTCGATGTCAGCCTCGATGGTCTCCCACTCCTTCTTCTCCTTATAGGACATGCGGAGCTGGTGACGGTCACGATTGGAGCCTGCCGGGCTGCTGCCAAACGCCGCAGCTGCGGTTTCACCGGATGCGCTGCCGCTGGCCGATCCGTCCTGGGCGGTGACGATGCCGCGGTCGCCGGCATTGGCGGACGATTTCGACGATGGCAGGCTGTTTCCGCCGGTACCGCCGATGGCGCCGGCCTTCGCAAAGCTCGGGTCCTCCTCCGGATGGCGGCGCAGATACTCGACCTGATAATCGGTGTAGCCACCCTCATACTGGCTGATCCGGCCATCGCCCTCGAAGGCGAAGATGCGGTTCACGACACGATCGAGGAAGTACCGGTCATGGGATACCGTGATGACGATGCCGTCGAAGTGATCGAGATAATCCTCGAGGATCGTCATCGTACGGATATCGAGGTCGTTCGTCGGCTCATCGAGGATGAGGACGTTCGGCTCGGACATGAGGACGCGGAGCAGATAGAGGCGGCGCTTCTCACCGCCGCTCAGCTTCTCGACCTTCATATACTGCACGGAAGGTGGGAACAGGAAGCGGTCAAGCATGTTGCTCGCACTGATGAGACCATCCACGGTGTGCACGTACTCGCCGATGGAGGTCATCGCATCGATGACGCGCTGATTTCCATCGAGGGCCTCGTTCTCCTGGCTGAAATAACCGATGCGCACAGTCTGTCCGATGTTGATCTCACCACTGTCTGGCGTTTCCCAGCCGGTGATCATCTTGACGAGGGTCGACTTGCCCGCGCCGTTCGGCCCGATGATACCGACGCGGTCGTTTCGCAGGAAATTATAGTTGAAGTGATCGAGCAGCACATGCCCGTCGTAGGCCTTCGAGACATCGACGAGCTCGATCGTCGACTTGCCGAGGCGGGTCCGGATGGAGCTCAGCTTCAGCTCCTCTTCCTCCGTCGGTCCGTGCATCGCAGAGAGCTTTTCATAGCGCTGGAGACGTCCCTTCTGCTTCGTGGTACGTGCCTTCGCACCGCGCATCACCCACTTCAGCTCGTTCCGGAGAATATTCTGACGTGTCCGCTCCTTCGCACGGGCGATGTCCATGCGCTCGGCCTTCAGCTCGAGGTAGCCGGCGTAGTTCGCCTTATAGCTGTAGAGCTTTCCCTGATCGAGCTCGACGATGCGATCGCAGATCTCATCGAGGAAGTACCGATCATGGGTGACCATCAGCAGCGTCCCCTTATAACGCTTGAGATACTCCTCGAGCCACTCGGACATCGCGCCGTCGAGATGGTTCGTCGGCTCGTCGAGGATCAGCAGATCAGCGGTACTGAGCAGTGTACTTGCGAGCGCCACACGCTTCTTCTGTCCGCCCGAGAGCTCCCTGATCTTCCGACTGAAGTCGTTCTCGCCGAGCTTCGACAGGAACTTCTTCGCTTCTGTCTCGAGGTCCCATACATGCTGGTGCCCCTCGTTATCATGCAGGATCGCCTCGAGGATGGTATCCTCCGGGTCGAAGGACGGCGTCTGCGGAAGAAAACGGATCTCGAGCTCGCGGCGCATCGCCATGCTGCCCTCATCCGGCTCCTCGAGCCCTGCGATGATGCGGAGAAGCGTCGACTTGCCGGTGCCGTTCACGCCGATCAGCGCGACCTTCTCGCCCTCGTTGATGGAAAAATCCGTGTCCTGAAAGATCTGCCGCTCGGTATAGACCTTACTGAGATGTTCGATCGTTACGATGTTGTTCTGTGCCATACCCTTCCTTACTTCACCCGGACAGACCGGGTATCCTGTCGGTGCGCACACGCTCCCTCTCAGAAGACAGGTATGCACACAATTCTGTATCTGAACTATTCTGAAACTGCCGATATCGGTGATGCTTATTCCGTCGCGTCCACCGCACTCCAGTAGAGCACACCGTCCCGGTCGATCCGCCGGACGAAGCCCTCATCATGGAGGTACTCCAGCAGGCTGAAGGTTTTCGTGATCAGCATCTTGTAGGAGAAAAAGACCGCCTCGTCCTCCGGATGATCCTCCATCTGGTAGATGGCCTTCGCGACCTGACGTACCGTCAGCTCCTCCGGCTGATGTCTGTCATCGATTTCGTCCTCCGCACGGCTGAGCTCGCTACCGCTCTTTCCTTCGGTCAATGTCTCCGTCCGGCAGGCAGATGCCCGGGCCCTTAAATACTCGAGCGCCATCGTGCTCTTATTCAGGTAGCTGAAGACGATACTGTCGACATCCGCACGGACATCCTGGATGATCTCACCATGGGATGGGATGATCGTCCAGTCGGTATACTCCTCCTTAATCTTTCGAAGCGATGCGAACATCCCCTCCAGAAGGTGCTCATCCGGATAGGTGGTGACCACGATCGGAGAGATACCGTGAATCAGCTGATCCGCGGTAAAGAGGATATGCTTCTCTTCCTCGATCAGTCCGATCTGCCCATAGGTATGTCCCTTCAGCGGGATACTGCGGAAACAGTAGTCTCCGTAACAGAAGACATCCCATTCCTTCACCGGCGTATATGGGAAGCCGCTGACAGCAAGCGCCCACTCGCCATGATCCTTTACGCGTTTCGAAAAGCGCAGGAAATTCTCCCAGGCGTAAGGCGTGTGATCCGGCGTGATGCCGACCCATCGCATGACCTTCGTCTGTGCACGCTGGCTGTCGTCACTGACACGATAGGACAGACAGTCGTACGGATGACGCTCCTCCGCCGGATTCATGAACAGATGAACCCCTTCAGCAGCGAACGTCTCGGCGAGACCGGAGTGATCATGGTGACGATGCGTGAGGTAGATATCCAGCTGATCCATCGGAATCTCCAGGTCCGCCAGTGCCTTCTTCAGCTTCTGATAGCAGCCCAGGTCCTTGAAGCCCGCATCGATCATCAGGCTGCGACCGTCATGGACAGCCGGCGATCCCTTGATGATGAAAATCTGAATTCGATTTACGCCCTGCTGAACCGTCATATCGTGAAGACTCACACGATAAATGCCAGGAAGAATTTCAGTATAAAGCTCTGCTTCGTTCGTCATGATATACTCCGTAGTAAAGAGAACATCCGATATCCGGATGGAAATAACGCTTCTGACACATCCGATATGTCAGAAGCCATGCTGTTTTCGCCCGATCGTGCTGCAGATACAGCACGGGTGAACCATACGAAAAAAGGAACCAGACCAACGTCTGATTCCTTCTCCTTCGCAGGGGTTGAGGGATTCGAACCCCCATGAGCGGTTTTGGAGACCGATATCTTACCATTGGATGAAACCCCTGTATGCGTCGTCGTTTTGACGACTCGTTTATAATACTCATTTTGCACATGTAAGTCAAGCACTATTTCAGAAGATTTTCGGAACCCGGATTCGTGTCGTTACTGTTCACTCGCCCCCTGCCTGATCAGTACACGAGTGAACAGTAACTTCGTGTCGTCGTCATCACCTTTTAAGGATCTTTACCGCTTCCCGGATGCTGCGCACCGGGACGAGCTCGCAGGCTGTCAGGTTCGGCTGGCGCAGCTTCTTCATATGAAAGGCCGGAAGCACGATCTTATGAAAGCCGAGACGTGCCGCCTCTTCGATCCGCTGGTCGGCGTTCGATACGGCACGTACCTCGCCACTCAGTCCGACCTCACCGAAGATCATCACATCCTCCGGGATCTCGATATTCATATAAGAAGAAATCAGCGCCATGATGACAGCGAGGTCCATAGACGGCTCGGCGATACGCAGTCCGCCGGTGATATTGACATAGGCATCGTACTTCCCGATCTCGAGATTCAGCCGTTTTTCGACGATGGCGATCAGCAGGTTCAGGCGATTATAATCGATGCCGTTCGCCGTACGTCTCGGCAGATTAAAGGCACTCGGTACGAGCAGACCCTGAATCTCGAGCAGCAGCGGACGCGTTCCCTCCATGCCACAGGTGACGACCGAACCGCTGGCGCCGATCGGTCGACCAGAGAGCAGCAGCTCGGACGGATTCAGCACCTCATGCAGTCCCGAGCCATCCATCTCGAACACTGCGATCTCGTTCGTCGAACCGAAACGGTTCTTCTGCCCATGCAGGATGCGGAGGCTGCTTCCGGACTCGCCCTCGAAAAAGAGGACGACGTCGACCATATGCTCGAGGATCTTCGGACCGGCGACGGTACCATCCTTCGTCACATGACCGACGAGGAAGATGGCGATGCCGCACTCCTTCGCGGTGCGCAGCAGCTGAGCGGCGGACTCACGTACCTGACTGACCGAGCCCGGGGCCGCCGTGACGCTCTCGGTATACATCGTCTGGATCGAGTCGATGACGACGAAGTCCGGTTTTTCCTCCCGGATGGTCTCGATGATGTTCTCGATATTCGTTTCCGTCATAAAGCGAAGATCTCCGGAGATCGGACGGATGCGCTCTGCACGTAGCTTGATCTGCTTGAGGCTCTCCTCACCGGAGACATAGAGGACAGATTTCTCATCCTCCGCTGCCAGATTTCGCGATACCTCGAGCAGGATCGTCGATTTTCCGATGCCCGGGTCACCACCGAGCAGTACCATCGAGCCTACGACGATACCACCGCCGAGCACACGATCGAGCTCCTGGAAACCGGTCGGGATGCGATCCTCCTTTTCGAGGGCGATTTCATCGACACGCACCGGACGCTGCCGGGGCGGACGTGCACCGGTGTTTCGGCTGAAGCCGGAAGCCGGGGATGCTTTTACGACCGGTTCCTCCACGAAGGTATTCCATGCGCGGCAGCTCGGACACTGACCGAGCCACTTCGCAGATTCATAGCCACATTCCTTACAGAAGTAGCGCGATGTACTTTTCGCCATAGGATTTCCTCTTACTAAAGAGCACGCACGGACATCGGGATGTTCGTGCGTTGCTGTGGATTCGATACAGATTTACTTCTTTTCTGCCTGTGCGATCTTGACCTTCTCCGTCCTGCTCTGCGGTGCTTCCGTATCCAGTTCCTTCACCGACGTCATCGCATCCTTTTTCATATGCCGCGTGCCCGCAGACGGCAGGCGACGCCCCTGGAACTTCAGTGTCTTCGCATCCTTGTCGACGCCGATACGGACACTGGAACTTTTTGCAATGTGTCCACTCAGGATCTCCTCTGCGAGCTTATCCTCGAGCTCGGTCTGAAGCACCCGGCGCAGCGGACGTGCACCGTACTTCGGATCATAGCCACGCTCGATGAGGAGGTTCGCTGCGTCCGCATCGAGGTGAAGCCGGATATTCAGCTCCTCGAGTGCGTTCTTCACCATATCCTTCATCATGATGTCGAGGATCGCACGGAGGTCCTCCTTCGTGATCGGCTGGAAGACGATGATGTCATCGACTCGGTTCAGAAATTCCGGACGGAAGAGACGATGCACCTCGTCCATCACACGGGACCGGATGATCTGGTAGTTTTTCGCCTTCTCGTCTCCGCCGGTGTCGAAGCCGAGCCGCTTCGGGCTCACGATCTGCTCGGCGCCGGCGTTTGACGTCATGATGATGATCGTGTTCTTAAAGGAAATCTTCCGGCCCTGCGCATCGGTGATGTGACCATCATCGAGGACCTGAAGAAGCACGTTCAGTACATCCGGATGTGCCTTCTCGATCTCATCGAAGAGGATGACGGAATACGGATTCCGACGCACCTTTTCACTGAGCTGACCACCCTCATCGTAGCCGACATAACCTGGCGGCGATCCGATCATCTTCGAAACGCTGTACTTCTCCATGTACTCTGACATGTCCACACGGATGAGGTCCGCCTCGGAGCCGAACATGGCCTCGGCGAGTGCCTTACTGAGCTCCGTCTTACCGACGCCGGTCGGTCCGAGGAACATGAAGGAGCCGATCGGACGCTTCGGATCCTTGAGACCCACACGTCCGCGACGGATCGCCTTCGCGACGGCGGACACCGCCTCGGTCTGTCCGATGACGCGTTTATGCAGCGTCTCCTCGAGACGCATGAGGCGCTCTGCCTCACCCTCTGTGAGCTTCTCTACCGGGATACGGGTCCACTCGGAGACCACACGCGCGATGTCAGCCTCGGTGACATGAAGCTTATGCTCCTCCTTCTCCGACTGCCAGCTCTGCAGTGCACGCTCCAGCTTCGCTTTCTCCCGCAGCTGCTTTTTCTTGATCTGGGAAGCCGCTTCGAAATCCTCGCGGCGGATACAGTCTTCCTTTTCCGCATCCATCGCATCGATCTTCGCACGAAGCTTCTTTATGTTCTCCGGTTCGCCAGAGTGAAGGATCCGGATCTTCGACGCCGCCTCATCGATGAGGTCGATGGCCTTATCCGGCAGATAACGGTCATTGATATAGCGGACAGAAAGCGTGACGGCTGCCTTCAGCGCTGCATCATCGATCAGAACCTGATGGTGCTCCTCGTACTTCGACACGATGCCCTTCAGGATCGCATAGCTCTCCTCTTCACTCGGCTCATCGATCGTCACCGGCTGGAAACGACGTTCGAGGGCTGCATCCTTTTCGATGTGCCTGCGGTACTCATCGAGGGTCGTCGCACCGATGATCTGGAGCTCACCACGGGCCAGAGCCGGCTTCAGGATATTCGCTGCATCGAGTGCACCCTCTGCACCGCCGGCACCGATGATAGTATGTAGCTCATCGATGAAGAGCAGGACCTGTCCGTTCTTCACGGTTTCGGCGATGACACGCTTGATGCGCTCCTCGAATTCACCGCGGTACTTCGAGCCTGCGACCATGCTGGAGATATCGAGGGACATGACACGCTTCTGCAGGATGGTGTCCGGAACATCACCGGCGACGATACGCTCCGCCAGTCCCTCGACCACTGCGGTCTTGCCGACACCCGGCTCACCGATCAGACATGGGTTGTTTTTCGTACGTCTCGACAGAATCTGGACGACACGCATGATCTCCCGCTCCCGGCCGATGACTGGATCGAGCTTTCCTTCCGCTGCCATCGCCGTGAGATCCCGCGCATACTGATCCAGGGTCGGTGTATCCGATACCGGCTGCTGTGCTGCCTGCGGACGGCTCGCATCATCGATGACGACATCGTCCCCGATGACCGCCATGATCTGCTGGTACATACGCTGCGCGTTCGCACCGAGTGTCGCGATGATACGGGAAGCGACGCAGTTTGTATCCTTCAGCATCGCGATCAGGATATGCTCTGTCCCGACGAGACGTGCACCGGCGCGCAGGGATTCCTGCATCGCATTCTGCATGAGACGCTTCGCCGATGGCGTATAGCCTGCTCGCTCACGGATCGTCACCTTCGTATCAGAAGAGATAAACTTCGCGATCATATCGAGGATCTTCTGATCATCGATGCCACTCGACTGCAGTACCTTCGCGGCCACAGCCGTGCCCTCACGCCGAAGACCGAGAAGGATGTGTTCGGTTCCTATGTACTGATGGCCCAGCTCCTCTGCCGCTTCGATCGCGAGCTGCAGCGCACGCTGTGCCTGTATCGTAAACTGATTCATGCTTTACCACCTTTCATGAAGGATATTCTAGTGCATTTCATGATCTGAATCAATGTTGATTTCGGGAGATGCGCGATCACCGGGATCCGCAGCACTACTGTTCACTCGGTGACTGGTCAGGCAGGGGCCGTTTCGGGAAGACGGTAGCGAGGCCGGAAGGCTCGAACGTACTCCCCCACGGGATATAAAGATAGCCTGCAGCCGAAGCTGCAGGCTTCCTCATGTTTTAAAGATCTTCGATATCCAGTCCGGAATCCTTCGGCATCTGGAAGGCTCTCGTGTGCTCGAGATCCTCCTTCTCCTCCTCCGGCTCCGTCGGTGCATGCAGCACGCCACCGAGATCATGGAGCGCGATCGTCGGTTCATCGACATCGTCGAGGTCCTCGATATCGAGACCATGCGTGCTCTCTGAAGCATCACTGCCCGAGATCGCAGCACGGTCTTCCGGCTTCAGGATGCGTGTTTCATCGAGCGCGCTTTCATCCGTATCACGGTCTTCCGGCAGGTCTGTGCTTCGCTTCGGAAGCGTTCCGAGCTTATGAAGCGGGATCGTCTCCTCCAGTGAATCCTTCTCGTCTCCGACTGCATCCATCTCCTCGTCCTCGACGGAGGCGGACTTCACACGATTCTTTTCAGACGCATTCATGCGTCGAACCGTGTTGCTTCCATGACCATCATGACGTCTGCTGACGAGTACGATGACAGATACCAGCAGGCCCAGGACAGCTACGGCCAGGATACAGGTCAGGATGAACATATGATTATACTGACGAACCAGTGCATCATAGCGGGTGACCAGCTCCGGGTACTGCTCTGCATCCGCCTTCAGCTGCTGCTCGACCGGATCCTCGAAATAGCGCTGGATGGTCTTCTCTGTCAGATCATAGCGGTAGAAATTCAGCTCACCTGCCTCGTTCATACCATAGACGATGCAGTACTGGTGGTCGGTATCCAGCTTCCATACCCAGCCCTTCACCTGATGCCCGTCGATATCGATCGTGCTCTCTGCGAAGCCCGCCGGAATCTCGACATCGGAGCCCGGATTCATGATGGTGATGGTCTTATCCTTTGCGCTGAGCTTTACGCCCTCGTTCGTCGTCGCCGTGGTGGTCGTCGTATCACCGACATTCGGTCCACCCTCCTGCTTCGTAACGTCCAGTGTGTAGACCGCCTGGCTCGTACCATCGGCGGCCGTCACCGTGATCGTCACGGTATTCTCGCCCATGCTTAACTGCTCGTTGCCACTCACCTGAACGGAAGCGCTGCTGTCTGCGGCGATGGCATTGATCGCCAGCGTATCGACCTGCGTGCCGACGATCAGTGAATAGCTGGTCGTATCGGCTGAAAATGCCGGGCTCAGGGTACCCGGTGAAACCACGAGCGAAGACAGCTGTGTATTCGTCGATGCGGCGGCTGCCGAGCTGATCGTCACGGTGGCCGAGCCCTGGTGCTCGAGCTCTGCGAAGCTCTCATCGGCATCGTAGATGTTGTAATTCTGCACCGTCAGGGTAGCGGTGCCTGCAGACAGGGTATGGAACTTCAGATTATACTCGAGGGTTCCGGTGCCGCTGCCATTGGTGCCGCCATTGATCCGTACGGTGCCGGCACCTCCCGATGCGTCTGTGCCACTGACAAACTCGAGCAGATTCGCATCATAGGCGAGTGTCACATCGGCACGGGCCAGCGTCGCCTCGCCACTCGACACCTTCATCGTGACATTGACATCCGTCCCGACCGTGACGCTCGGATCCGAGAAGGTGATGGCTGCGCTCGACGCAAGTGCCTGCATCGACAAAAGCAGTGTAAAAAGAACGGTTGTTATGAAATATGAAAAACGTTTCATGCGTACCTCTATCTTAAGTGGATTATCATCGTAGACCATGCCGCTTTTCCAGCAGCTGACGGAGCATATAGCGAAGCCGGGCAGCATCCTCAGCCGCCCAGCTGTTTACTGCATGGTTTTATTTTACATCGGGCCGTTTGTTCCCGCAACCACATCCGTCACGACGGTTCCGGTCGGGCTCGCGCCGACCACCGGAGTCTGTGCATCCGTTACGGTCGTAGTCGTCGTAGTCGTCATCCCCGGCATCGACATCCCCGACTGGAGGCTGACAGTGCTGCTGCCTGTCGTACCCATCTGCATCGTATTCGCGAGCTGTCCGCCTGCGGCCTGGCTGATGGTGATCTGATAGTTCCGCTGATCCCCGTTCTGTGCGGTCACGGTGATCGCCACGACCTTCATCGGCGTATCCAGCAGAATCTGTCCGGCACCGCTAATCTGTGCAGCGCTGTGATAAGCCGTGGCAGAGACATTGACCATCTGCACGGACGGATCGACGACGAGCGTATAGGATGTCGTATCGAGGTTAAAGCTCGGGGTCAGGGTGAAGCCATCGACCGCGAGATACTGCAGCTTGTTGTTCGGGTTGCCATCCTTCGTCGGCATCGGACACGGAGTCTCCGGCATGCCGTTATAGACCGGGATGTTGAAGACGAGGATACCGGCACGCATTGTGTCGTTGTAGGCCTTCCCGAGGCTCTTGCCCTCCTCGGCGGCACCGGCGGTGTTCGTCATGTACTGGTGCTTAAACATGTTGGAGCCCTGGACGTTGAAGCGCTTGAGATACAGCGTATTCTGTCCGGCCGCGAGGTAATTCTGCGCATAGAACAGCGCACCACCCACGATGGCCTTCTCCGGTGTATTCCATGGACGGTTATAGCTGCCAGACTGCGCAGCATACCAGAGGCCGCGCTCGACTGCCGTCATACCATTCACCGCATAGGCACCGACATTGAAATAATTATAGTAGCCGGTCGCTCCGGAGATCGAGCCGGACGTACCCTTACTGCCCTGCTCCTGAAGAATCATCGCTGCAAGCATGTACGGACTCACCTTCGACTGCTCCGCTGCCTCCATGATGATATCGGCATACGAAACGGTCACGGCGCTCGTCATGTTCGTTGCACTCGTCGTACCCATCGCAGCGCTGCCCATGCCTGGACCACTGGTCCCCGGCATCACGGTCGTCGACATCGAATCCGTGCCCTCGAGCACATTCGCCGCGCTGATGGTCGTCGTGCCGCTCGTGTCCTGTGACACCGCAGCTTCACTGACGGCTCCCGGTCCTTCATAGCCGAGCAGGGACTCTCCACTGCCCGTCTGTGTCGTCGTGCCAATGCCGGCGTCCGTCACCGTCTGGCCACTCACCGCGTTCGTGGACGCACTCAGTCCCTGGGCTGCGACCGCCGAGGCATAGAGCGGACTCGAGGCATCGATCGCGACCTGCCCATCGAGGAAGGTACCCTTCAGCATAGAGCGGAGACCATCGATCGTCTGAAGCTCTGAATTATAATCATGCACCGCGAACTGGAAGACATAGCTGTCATCCAGGAAGTTGCGCGGATCCATAAAATAGGCGACGATTTCCTGCGATGCGCCGACCCAGGTTGCACCATCGAAGCCAGGCCAGGTCGAGGTCGTCCAGTCAAACTTACCGGCTTCGGTCGACTTCCAGGAGGATTTCGATCCGGTTTCGACCAGACTCGAAGTACCCTGGAGCTCAGAAGCGACGGCGGTATTCCAGTCGAGACCGGTCTGTACGGCATTGAAGACCCAGGTCGGATGCTGTGCATGCAGCGTCCGAAGTCCGGCCTTGTAGCTTTCCGGGAAGCCCTGCTGTGTGAGATAAGCCTCGAAATCTGCATCCGTGCTATAGGCCACGCTCTGCGTAGACACGAGATCCGAACGAACATAACCGGTCACTCCGCCGGCAGAAATCTGATACCAGGCCTTCCCATCACTGCCCGTCGTCTGATTCAGAATCGAGACCGCCGTGTTGTTTCCGAGGGAGGTCACCAGCTGGCTCGAGGTACTGGCGGACGCGCGGACATTGACGCTCGTCCCGCGGATGACCGCCGCCTGTGCCGCATATGCAGAAGGAAGTGCATTCAGCGCGGATCCGGCCGGTGTCAGCAGAAGGCAGAGCGAAAGCAGTGTCGTACCGAAGCTGTGCTGAAGGGATGTCGTTTTATGTTTTTTCATGAATATGTGCTCCATCACTATAGATTACGTAAAAAGAAGTGGTTGACGATGCTCTCCTGCCCGCACGCATGTATCGCTTCGATGCTTTTCGATCCAGTCTCATACTTCGAAACGATCGAAAAAGGGCGAAAACACCCGAAACCACTTTTACAGTATATCGATTTCTGAAGCCTGCTTCAATCGCAAAACGAATTATTAATATAAGCGATCCCTTTTTGTAAAGAATTTGTCAGGAAATCTGCACCTCTCTCCAATATGGATCCTTCTCAGTTCAGGCAGGGAAGCGAAGGGCGCCTGCCTGAATTCACAAGGTGAGTAAAGGCTAATTAAAGAAGCCCCGGACCTTTCGGTCCGGGGCTTCGATATGGAAAGGATAAATCAGTTCAGATTAAACTGGATACGCCTTGTTCTCCTTGTCACCAGCCGTTGCGGCGAAGCCGGTCTGCTGTGCATCACGGTAAGCAAAGAAATCCTTCGCTACAGCCGGGAAGAGAGCGTAATCAAGTACATCCTCCGGTGTCGGGTTCTTTACGAGCTTCTTTGTCTCCTCAGTGAACTGCGCCATCTGCGGAGCGATATGATCTGCAGGACGGTCGGTCATCTGGGTCTCTCCAGCCTTCAGAACCTTCTTCATCATCTCCGGATCCATCGGCTTTACTGTACGGCCGAACTCACCGGCAACGAGCTTATGAGACTCCTTCGGAACCATCTTATAGCGCTCGCCGGTCAGGACGTTCATAACCGCCTGCGTGCCGACGATCTGAGAAGACGGAGTTACGAGAGGTGGCTCACCGAAGTCCTTACGAACTCTCGGAACCTCCTCGAGAACAGCGTTCAGCTTATCGATCTGGCCAGCCTTATCAAGCTGAGAGATGAGGTTACTGAGCATACCGCCCGGAACCTGATAACGAAGCGTATTTACGTTTACACCGAGAACCTTCGTAGAAAGAAGGCCAGACTTCAGGCACTCCTCACGATACGGCTCGAAGTACTTCGAAACCTCGATGAGCTTGTTTACATCGAGACCTGTGTCGTACTCTGTACCCTCGAACGCCTTCACCATAACATCGGTCGACGGCTGAGATGTACCGAGCGCGAACGGAGTGGAAGCGGTATCGATGATATCTGCACCAGCCTCTACGCACTTCAGGTAGGTCATGGAAGCCATACCGGAGGTGTAGTGGGTGTGGATCTCGATCGGAAGGGAAGTTCCCTTCTTGAGTGCCTTCACGAGGTCATAGCCTGCCTGCGGAAGCAGAAGGCCTGCCATATCCTTGATGCAGAGGGAATCTGCGCCGAGGGACTCAACGTCGCGTGCAAGCTTCTCCCAGTAATCCAGGGTATATGCATCACCCAGTGTATAGCAGAGTGCGATCTGAGCGTGACCGCCCTCCTTCTTGGTTGCCTTTACGGCTGTCTCGAGGTTACGAATATCGTTTAAGCAGTCGAAGATACGGATGATATCGATACCGTTTGCGATGGAACGCTCTACGAAGTTCTCTACGACATCATCTGCATAGTGATTGTAACCGAGGATGTTCTGGCCTCTGAAGAGCATCTGAAGCTTCGTGTTCTTAAAGTGCTTACGAAGCATACGAAGTCTCTCCCATGGATCCTCCTTCAGGAAACGAAGGCAGGAATCGAAGGTCGCACCGCCCCAGCACTCGACGGCGTTGTAACCGATCTGATCCATGGTGTCCAGAATCGGCTCCATCTCAGAGCTCGGCATACGGGTTGCAATTAATGACTGGTGTGCATCACGCAGCACCGTCTCAGTGATTTTTACTTTAGCCATTTTATCTCCTCTTTCATTACTTCACGCCGTAAACAGCCATGAAGGTACCGGCTGCTACAGCAGTACCGATAACGCCTGCTACGTTCGGGCCCATGGCCTGCATAAGCAGGAAGTTTGTAGGATCAGCCTCAGAAGCAACCTTCTGGGATACACGCGCTGCCATCGGAACGGCAGATACACCGGCAGAACCGATGAGCGGGTTGATCTTATGACCGGAAACGACATACATGATCTTACCGAGTATAACGCCGGCAGCCGTACCGAACGCGAAGGCGATCAGTCCGAGTGCAACGATCTTCAGGGTATCCAGGTTCAGGAAAGCCTCCGCAGAAGTAGCACCACCGACAGACGTACCGAGCATGATAACGACGATATACATCATCGCGTTCGATGCGGTCTCTGTAAGCTGCTTTACGACGCCGGACTCCTTAAACAGGTTACCGAGCATCAGCATACCTACGAGCGGAGCTGTGGTCGGAAGAAGGATACATACGATGGTCGTAACGATGATCGGGAAGAGAATACGCTCGAGCTTCGATACCGGACGAAGCTGTGGCATTCTGGTCTTTCTCTCCTCCTCGGTGGTCAGCGCCTTCATGATCGGCGGCTGAATGATCGGAACGAGGGACATATAGGAATATGCCGCAACGGCGATCGGTCCGAGCAGAGAGGTCTGTCCGAGCTTGTTGCACAGGAAGATGGAGGTAGGTCCATCGGCTCCACCGATGATGGAGATGGCTGCCGCAGCGGCTCCGTTGAAGCCCATGAAAATCGCCATGAAATAAGCGGCATAAATACCAAACTGGGCAGCAGCGCCGAGCAGGAAGGTGATCGGGTTTGCAATCAGCGGGGAGAAGTCGGTCTGTGCGCCTACACCCATGAAGATCAGGGACGGAAGAATCGTCCACTCATCCAGATGGAAGAAGTACCAAAGCAGTCCGCCTGTTCCATTGATGGAATCCTCCGGGCTCAGCATGATGTCCGGATAGATATTTACGAGCAGCATACCGAAGGCGATCGGAACCAGAAGAAGTGGCTCGAAGCCCTTGGCGATGGCAAGATACAGGAAGATGAATGCGACGATGATCATCAGCACATTTCCCCATGTCATGCTTACGAATGCTGTCTGCTGGAGCAGGTTTGTTAAGGTTTCTAATATATTCATATGTTTTTATAACCTCCAGTACAGCAAAATCAAATCAACACTTGTAACGATCTGATCTGAGATCAGTTCAGAGTTGCAAGTGTTGCACCTGACTCTACTGAATCACCGACGGAAACGTTGATGGAAGCTACGGTGCCATCCTGAGGAGCGACGATATCGTTCTCCATCTTCATCGCCTCAAGTACGAGGATCACATCACCGCTCTTTACAACATCGCCGACGTTCTTCTTTACTGCGAGGATCTTACCCGGCATCGGGGACTCTACCTTGATGCCACCCTGAGCGCCTGCAGGTGCTGCGGCTGGAGCCGGAGCGGCTGCTGGTGCTGCTGCAGGAGCAGCTGCCTTCGGTGCAGATGCTACGCTGCCACCCTCTTCTACGGTTACGTCATAAGCGACGCCATTTACGGTAATAGTATATTTCTTCATCTTAATACCTCTCGAATTCTAAAGGGCTATCGCCCATCTCAGTTTAATGTTGCAAGTGTTGCGCCAGACTCTACAGAATCGCCGACGGAAACATTGACGGAAGCTACGGTACCATCCTGTGGAGCTACGATCTCGTTCTCCATCTTCATCACCTCGAGGATGAGGATGACGTCACCACTCTTTACAGTGTCGCCGACGCTCTTCTTTACAGCGAGGATCTTACCTGGCATCGGGGACTCCACCTTTACAGATCCCTGTGCGCCTGCAGGTGCTGCGGCCGGAGCCGGAGCGGCTGCTGCGACTGGTGCGGCAGCGGGTGCTACGGAGGTAACAACCGGTGCAGAAGCTGCGGTTTCAGAAGCGGCCGGTGCGAAGCTGCGTGAACGAAGTGGGCGTACGAAGAGACCATTCTGAAGTGTCGGTCCCGGTACGAATCCGTTGTCACCCTGCTCACCTGCGGTATCTGCCTCATACGCAGCGATCGCTGCAGCGATGACAGCCTGCATCACATCGTCCTGCTTTGCAGCTGGTGCCGGCGCTGCGGCCTTCGGTGCCGGTGCGGAAGCCTTCGGTGCCTCTGCCGGTGCCTTCTGGCCCTTCATCTTCTTCTCAAATACGCTGATGTACTTGAACATGGAGATCACCCATGCGATGAAGATGAGAACACAGAATACGGTGCCCATACCGACGAGAAGGTTAGCGCCTGCATCCGTCATCTGCTCAGCGAGTGAGTAGTGCGGCTCGAAGGTCATCTCCGTCGTCTTACCGGTCATCTCGTTGAGACCGAGGGTAAGCTTCAGGGTTCTCTTCTCAAAAGTTGAATTAATTTCGATGGAATAGCCATCATCTGTCTTGGATGCAACTGCATCGTCTACACTGACGAAGGCACCGAGACGATCCTTATCGTTCAGATAATTGGTAAGGCCGTTGTAGGTGATTTCATCCTTTGTCTTGTATGCGGACTGGATCTGAGACTCGATCTCAGCATCGCTCAGAGCATAGATGCTCTGCTCCGCATACTGCTTTGCCTGCTCCTCAAGTGCGGACTTTACGGATGGGTCGATCGGCTCAACCGTGTCCTTCGATGAGTTTCCGCAAGCTGCCAGTGTAAGAACGGAAAGTGCAAGAGCAAAACAGAGAGCAGCTTTTCTAAACCACTGTTTCATTCTGTCTCCTCTCATTAAACGGTGCCACTCTTCTTGTCAGGTCTGTATACGCTCTTATAGCCGAGCATCTGAAGTGCAGCTGCGATTCTCTGTCTGGTCTCCTCTGGAGCGATGACCTCATCGACATAGCCGCGCTTTGCAGCAGCGAGTGCCGTATTCTCGGAAGCGAACTTCTTCTCTGCCTCTGCATCGCCGTCAGCGACGACCTTTGCAGCCTGTACAGCGTCCATAACACCGATCTTTGAGTTGTTAAATGCATAAACCACGTCAGCGCCGAGCGCCTTTGCACCGAAGCTGAGACCTGCGGTACCGAGTGCGTTCTTTACAACCGTGATCATCGGAACATCTGCGTTTGCATACGCATACGCGAGCTTGGCAGCAGAGGTCGGCATATGGCTCTCTGTGCACTCTGTATTCTTGTAGGAAGTCACGTCAACGACCGTGATGACTGGAAGGTCATAAGCATTGGCGAAGGTAACCAGCTTGGCCGCCTTCTCTGCGCCCTTCCATGTAAGTGCCTGCTCCTTGTTTGCGACGATGGCAACCGTCTCGCCACCGATCTGTGCAAAGCCGGTTACGACATCATGGGAATAGCCCTTCTTGGTCTCGATAAATACACCATTATCTGCGAGCTGCTGTACAGCCTCGTCTGCAGACAGGGTATCGAAGCCGGTTACGGCACGGTTCAGATCATCGATGCACTCGTCGAGTACGCCGCCGTCCTCACAGTTGCCCGGAAGTACGGAAACGACCTTACGGATCTGAGCGAAAACCTCATCCTCTGTGCCATCGAAGTCTACGAGACCATACTCCTCGCGCTTTGCAGCCTTTGCGATCGCATCGTCCTTGTTACCGAGAACTGCATCCGGAGCATTGACATATGCCTTTGCGCCCTCTGCCATCAGTACGTAATCGGAAAGACCTGCGAGAACGGTAAGTCCGCCACCACAGTTTCCGAAGATGGCTGTGATCTGTGGAATCTGACCACTGGCGAGGGTCTGCTTCTTGTAGATACGGCCGAGACCGAAAAGTGCGTCGTTTGCCTCCTCGAGACGTACGCCGGTGCAATCGAGAAGAGCGATGACCGGAGCCTGATTCTTCATGGCCATAGAATAGATGCTGGCGATCTTTCTCGCATGCATCTCACCGATGGAACCGCCCAGAACAGCAGCGTCCTGTGCATATACATACACGAGGTTGCCGTCGATGGTTCCATAACCGGTAACAACACCGTCAGATGGTGCCTTCTTCTCAGCCATGTTGAAGTCTGTTGATCTTGCTTCTACAAGACGGCCAACTTCAACGAAGCTGAATTCATCGAGCAGTGACTGAATTCTCGTCAGAGCGGATGATGTCGACTGATTATCCATTTTTTATCCTCCATTTCGTATCTAAACAAAGGGAAAAAATCCCCGGTTTATGACGTTTATATTGTATATGAAGCACATTTATAATTCAACCCGAAATGGGTGCTTTTTTCAAACTTTGTGAAAGTAATATCATGTATAATGCTGACATTATAACCCCGAGAATATAGGGTTTATAAGGATTTCCTTATACAATCATAGCTTTTCCACAACTACAGAGACAGTTTTTCCACTCTTTGAAATGAAATTTATTTTCATTTTCAGTGGTTTTACCGTTCTGTTTTTCATCATACGTCCCGAGCAGTGAACGCGGCATGATGCCGGTGCTCTTTCTGCTCGCTGTGCCTTTTCATACGAAGCGCAGTCCCTTCGGAAAATGATTCTTCACCTGTCCGTTCACCAGCTTCCCGAGTCCGAGGGCGACGCCGTCTGCACAGACGATGCACCAGCCCTTTCCGCCGACGCCCTCCGGTGTCGTGATCTGCAGTCCGCGAAGATACTGATCGATGCGCGGATCCGTCGACGGATAGCTGCAGCACTCGAGACCGAACCGGCGAAGCCCGGCGGCATCCGCCGGATTCAGTACATGGCTCAGCGCATGTGCGGGCTCCGTCCGATTCCGGAGACTCGTTTCCGACTGAATGCCGGCTCGGAGACAGCGCAAGCCGCGAAGCTCCGGCAGCATCGATGGTACGAGATACCCCTGGTCCTTCACCTGCTGCCTTCTGTAGTCCTTCTCCTCGATTGGTCGATCCGGTCCCGACGTGGCCATCCCATACTGCTTCTCCAGTGCAGCCAGCGGATCGCTGCCGGCCTTTCGGAAGATCGCCATATAGTGTCCCTCACCAGGCTCCCGGTGTGGCCACACACGCTTCTCGTAGAGGAGACTCAGCTCCGGGAAGGATGTGAGGAGATAATCCCGTATATCCTCATCTTCTTCCTTTTCGAAGGTACAGGTACTGTAGGCGAGGATCCCGCCCGGTGCCAGCATGCGATATGCGTTTGCCGTGATCTCCCGCTGACGCTCCGCACACATGCGGACATTCTCTGGAGACCACTCTGTGATCGCCGTATCATCCTTTCGAAACATGCCTTCTCCAGAGCACGGCGCATCGACGAGCACCCTCGTGAAAAACTCCGGAAAATGATCTGCGATTTTCCCTGTATCCTCGTTCAGTACGGCTGCGTTCCGTATGCCCATACGTTCGATGTTTGAGCTCAGTGTACGGGCACGCAGGGCGATGTACTCGTTCGAAATCAGGAAGCCACCGGCATCGGCCGACAGGAGATCCGCAGCCTGTGTCGATTTTCCGCCCGGGCTCGCACAGAGGTCGATCACCCGGTCGAAGGGACGGATCTGCATATGCTGTACGACCTGCATCGCCTCCGGTCCCTGGATATAGTAGAGCCCGGCTTCATGATATGGATGCTTTCCCGGACGGATACCGATGGACTCCAGATAGCGGTCATCGAGATAGAAGGACGCATACATCGTCTGTCCATGGAAGGAGATCCTGCTGCTCTCCGGCATCGGCTCGAGATGCCAGTCCGAGACGAGCTTCGCGTAGCGGATCGCCTCCGGATGTCCGCTCTCCTCGAGCTCCATCAGCTTATGAAGATTCAGCCTCAGCCCGCGGACGGCCGGCCTCTCGAAGCTCTCGAGAAATGCGTCATATTCCTCCTCTGAAAGAAGGGCTTTCATACGGGTACAGAACTCCGCCGGTAATTGCTTCATATTTACCTCCACTCATGAAAAAGAACGATTCACCCTTCGATGAATCGTTCTCTATGATCGAAATGCTGAATTACAGGTTCACTCTGTACTCCGGCTTGCCCTCACCATCTACGGTGAAGTATGCAGCCTGATCGTTTACGTTGATGTAAACATGCACATCCTTGACATCCTTCTTAATCTTCTCAGCCGCCTTCTGTGCGTCTGCGACGATCTTCGCAGGGTCGAAATCTCTGCCATCGATCTGTAATGTAACAGCTGTCTTCACTTCTGCCTTCACCGGAGCGGTCTTCACTGCCGGCTTCTTCCCTTCTGTCTTCTTCGCTGGAGCTGTCTTCTTCACTGGAGCGGTCTTCTTCGGAGCGGCTTCCTTCTTCGGAGCCTCTTCCTTAACTGCTTCCTTTGCAGGAGTGGCCTTCTTCTCAGCAGCCTTCGCAGTCTCTGCTACAGCCTTCTTGATCTCAGCGAAAGACTCCTTCAGAGCTGCATCCTTCTTTATTTCTGTAGCCTTTGTCTTCTTCTCCATTTGATTATCTCCTTCTAAAAAAACTATAAAAAAATATTTAATTTTTAAGAATTATATTTCGTACCATCTGATTTGTCAATGTATTCGCCGGGAAGCCTGCCTGTATTTACAGGAAGGAAATCAGATCCCGATAGAGTTCCTGGATCGAGGCCATCATCTTTTTAAAGGCGCCATAGCGGTAAAAGCACATCACGAGCATACCGACCGGGACCGCGAAAATCAGCCCGACGAAGCCATAGAAGCGGTAACCGAGGTACATGAAAAGAATCGTCAGGAACGGAGAAAGCCCCATCGTATCGCCCATGATTTTCGGCTGCATGAACTGGCGCACGATCTGGGTCGCGACGTAGATCACGACGAGCCAGAGCGCCTGCATCAGATTTCCGCTGAAGAGGTCGATCAAGATCCATGGCCACATGATGAAGCCGACACCGAGCATCGGCAGGAAGTCCAGAAAAGCGGTCAATGCAGCCAGCGGAAGCGCATAGCGCACACGCAGCAGGAGGAAGCCGATCGTCAGCACGAGGAAGACGACAAACATAATCTTAAACTGTGCCAGCAGCCAGCCCTGTATGATCTTCCGTATGTCTGCCTTCAGCAGCTCATAGTAACGGAACAGCTCCTTCGGAATCCACGCCTTCACCCGCTCGACATAGTGTTCGCCATCCTTGCAGAAGCAGTACGCAGAAAAAATCGTTACGACCGCATACACGAGGACATTCGGGATCGAGCGAACCGCACCGATGGAGACATCTGCGATCGGCGCAGAGATATTTGTTACGAAGCCGAGCAGCGATTCCTCGATGCGGCTGTTCAGCTGATTGAGATCCAGCACAACCTCCGTTCCATCCGCTCCTGTCCCCGGCAGATTCAGCGACAGATGCTGCAGCAGACTCTGATGAGACATCAGGAACTCCCTGAGAAGCTGTGCGAGGTCCCGCACCATATCTGGCAGATCTTCTGCGAAGCCGACGCAGAAACGGACAGCTACGCTGATGAGGAGATACAGGATCGCGCCGATCAGTACGAGCATGAAGATGATGATGACGACCGACGCATGCTGGCGTTCCATCAGCTTCGTTTTCGTATTCAGAAAGCGAATCAGCGGATTCGCGATCCATGCGATGATGGCCCCGATGATAAACGGGATGAAAAAGATGACCAGCTTCGGAACGACGTTGACGATCACTGTAATCATCAGGATCGGTACCAGGATGTTTAAGATCAACTGCGTATATCGCTTCATTCACTTCTCCTTTTTCGTACAGTACATGCGTAACCGAGGTACAGCAGGAAACTGATGCCGAGATAAAACCAGGTGGCCGGGTTACTGAACCAGGTGGTAAAAAACGAAAACAGATAATAGAACGCGAGCTGTGCATACAGAAGCACGGAGAACGGGTTCTGATCCCTTCGACAGGTACGTGTCACCCGCCCTGAGACGAGGCCGAGCACGAGTGCGAACACAGCGATACCGATGAGGCCGAAGTCATACCATGCGTCATAGAGCATCGTGACGGTCGTGAGCTCTTCCTTCGTCACGTAGAGCGGAAAGCCCTGCGCCAGTGACGGTATGAAGAACTTAATCCCGCTCAGCGTCACAAACGGATAGAGCATGCGGAGTCCATGCGCATGGACCTTGAGCTCACGGGTCATGACATTAAAATTATCATAGTTGTTTGCGATGTACATGTACGGCTGGGTGATAAAGATCGGGGTCGACGGATCCTTCATCTCGAAGATGCCGTTCAGGTACTCGACGGAATGCGCACGCTCGATCGTGATGAACACATATGCAGCGATCATCAGCGTGAGGAGCACGAGAAGCTGCCATAGCTTATAACGGCGTCCTGAAAGCAGCGCCGCGAAAACCGCCAGTATCACCGAAAGCATAAACTGAAAACGGGACACCATCAGGATCGTCAGGATGATCGGAAGCAGCAGTCCGAGAAGTGCCAGCACATCCGGGCAGAGTCCGTGCTTACGCCGCGCACCGAGATACAGCATCGAGATCGCCGGGGTAAGTACGGCCAGCGTCGTAAAGTAGTGCACGCCCTTTACATGGAAGTAGCTGTAGGCATGCGGCGTATCGACCGTAAAGAGCGGTACGAAGCCGAGCCGCCGGGCCTCAAAGAGAAACGCCGCCCAGGAAATACCGAGCAGTCCGAGGATCGCATACCGAAAGAAACGAAGCTCCGGTCCTGCTCCCTCTCCCATCGCCGTACGACCATGGACCGCGTCGACATCCCGGACTTCCATGGAAGATGTGGAAGACCGAGGATCAGGTACCACGCCACAGGATGCACCATGCTCCGCACAGTCACCAGATCGGGCGCAGCGGATAACTCCTGCATGATCGGTGAGCTGTGCCGAGAAATCAAAAATCAGATAAAAAAGATAGAACGAAAGCCAGGTTTCCAGCGTCCAGTCGGTGCTCAGCCGGCTCAGCTGAAAACGGGCGATGCCTTCCCCGCCGAGAAGACCGAGGGCGAGCAGTCCCCGAAGATTTAAAAGAGACTTCGTCCTCCGATACTCTGAAAGATATAAAAAAGCAGCAGCGAAGATCAGGCAAAGGCCGGAAGGGGCGGAAAGACCCGCCTCTCCCAGCACGAAGCTCATGACATACGCTGCTGTATAGATACCAAGTTTAAACCATTCTGTTTTCATGAAATTTATGCATTCTCCGATCAGTGTCCGGACTGGCTGAGCAGTGTTTCTTCATGTGTACTGCCCGACTCATGCGTGGCGGCCGTACCCTCCGGCTCGGTATCTCCGTCCTGGGCACTGCTCTCCGGCTGCTTCGCTTCTGCAGCCGTACTCTCACTGGTATGTGCGCTCTGTGATCCGGAGATGAGTGCCGTCGTCGGCGATGTCTCGTCGCTGTCGGTCGACGTCTCCTCTGTCTCCGGTATCTTTTCGATGCGGACCGTTACATTGACCTCCGCGTCCTGATCCTCCGCCAGCATAACACCGGCCGGGAGATAGTCTGCCAGATTAAAGGTTACGGTCTTCGTTCCGCTGGCACCGCTGATATCGATCTTCGGAAGCTCGAACACCGTCATACCATCGATGATGTAGGTCGATGCCGCCAGCTTCACGGTCGCCGGTGAAACCGCGGTCGACTCATACTGATACCCTGCGGCCGGTGTACCGCTGACACTGGACAGAAGGTTGATGGACTTCTCCTTATACAGCGTCACAGCATAGTGGATCGAGCTCGTCGACGCACTGACGTTCTTGAGGTCATAAAGCTGATTTCCATTTGCGTCATAGTACACGAGCTCCGCAACCCCATCCTCATTCTGCGCGATGCCCTCCACATTCACATCGATGCCGACACTGGACACACGGCCGATTTCAGATTCCGGACCACTAAGATAGACATATTCCGGGCTGACGATGACACTCGCGACCTGGTAGCCGCTCTTCGGCGTACCATACACGGTATTTTTGATTTCAAATTTCTTTTCCTGGATGTCCTCGATGGTGACCCGGGTGACCGTCGGACGCACCGTCACATCGCCGATCAGCTCATCCTTATCATTCAGTACATCCACATAGATCGGGACGGAACCGGTGATGCTGTAATCCTTCAGATCCACGTAGGCATGGAAATCCGATGCGCTGATGAGGGATCGGCTGTTCGTGCGGACACTGTAGCTGATGGTCACCGTCGTGCGGTCGATTTCCCAGGATTTATTCTGCGCCGCAAAGGCCGCCTGATTCTCGACCTCGAGGGGCACCGTTTTCGTATCCGTCACCTCCGGATGCGAGACATTGACCACCAGCAGCCAGAGGAGCAGCGCGATCAGGAGACTCAGCACCTTGAGTGACAGATTTTCCGTGAAGAAATGTTTCATCATGCTTTACCTTCCTTTCGTGTATTACGGAAGATACGGAAGCGTGTATTCTTATCCATCTCCTTCTGCTCTCTCGTCGGAAGCATCGAGCGCAGAGCTTCTGCATCCTGTGCACGGCGAAGCTTACCGTTTGCAGCGACCGAAACGCGACCGGTCTCCTCCGAGACCACGATCGTAACGGCATCACTCGTCTCCGATATGCCGAGCGCAGCACGATGACGTGTACCGAAGTCCTTCGAGATATCGGTATCGGACAGTGGCAGGTAACAGGTCGCGGCTGTGACCTTATCGCCGACGATCGTGACTGCACCATCATGCAGCGGTGTGTTCTTCTCGAAGATGTTGATCAGCAGTGCCGACGACACGATACCGTTGATACGGATACCGGTCTCTTCGATTTCCTTCAGTGGCTGATTCTGCTGGATCACGATGAGTGCTCCGGTCTTCTTCTTCGCCATCTCGAAGGTCGCGCGGATGATTTCGTTGATCGTCGTCACGCTGGCGTCATCGATCCCGTCATCCGGAATCAGATTTGCGATGAAGTTCCGGCTGCCGAGCTGCTCCAGGGCTTTCCGGAGCTCCGGCTGGAAGATGACGACGGTCGCGATGATGGCCGCCGTCGAGATCCGTTCGATCAGCCACATGATGGTCGTGAGATGAAGGATGGCCGCCGCCGTGATAAAGGCGGCGATAACCAGCAGGCCCTTCAGCAGCTCCCAGGCCCTCGTATTTTTGATCCAGAGAAGGATCTCATATACGAGCACCGCGATGATGATGATCTCGAGGATGTTGGTATAGCCGATCGGTGGCAGGAGACTCACCCAGCTTTTCATTTTTTCAATCATGCCTGTCATTCGATTTATTCCTCATTTCCTGATTTCAGCTTCGGAATCGCCTTTACATAATAGAAATAGTCATCATCTTCGAAGCGTAAGCGCTCCGTTGCCTTATAGTCTGCGCCATGAAATGCCAG
>CABTMH010000032.1 GCA_902485915.1 uncultured Oribacterium sp.
AGACGTGTGCTCTTCCGATCTCGGAAGTGGAGCCGGTTCGTGCAGATGTCCTCCCAGGTCAGGAAGCCGATGCCGCCGATCACGATGAGCAGCATGATGGTGATGTTGACGACGGGATCTGCGGTGTAGGCGGTCAGCGACGGATAGAGATTTCCGGGGCGGCCGAGCAGGTCGAAGCCGGCGTTGCAGAAGGCCGAGATCGAGTGGAAGATGGCGTACCAGATGCCTCGGAGGCCGTAGTCACGGCAGAAGGACGGGAGCAGTGCGAGTGCGCCGAGGAGCTCGATGAGGAAGGTGCCGCGCAGGATGAAGCGCGTGAGGCGGACGATGCCGCCGACCTTCGGGGCCGAGATGGCGTCCTGCATGGTGCTGCGCTGCATGAGCGAGATTTTACGGCCGGACAGGAGGGCGAAGGCTGCGGCGACCGTGATGATGCCGAGCCCGCCGATCTGGATCAGCATGAGGATGATCGCCTGGCCGAAGCTCGACCAGTAGGTGCCGGTGTCCTGCACGACGAGGCCGGTCACGCACACGGCCGAGGTCGCCGTGAAGAGCGTCTCGTGGAACGGTGTCCAGAGGCCGCCCGCCGACGATATCGGCAGCATCAGGAGCAGCGCGCCCACGAGGATGACGCAGGCGAAGCCCCCGGTGATAATCTGAAACGACGAAAGACGATGCATCCGTCGAAGCTGTTCTTCAGTCATAAAGTAGATCCTCCCAGAAATCTGAGGCAGCGCGGTGAGCGGCGCAATCGTGCCTCGATCAGATTGCACTTATGATAACAGGGAGTAGTTAAAGGAGGGATAAGGGAATGAAGGATGGTATTAAGATGGTGTAAAGATAGAATCTGATGACACGGCAGGAACTTTACACTTTACAAGTATCAGAAAAGTGTCGAGCGCAGGAATCGCCGTTGCCTCGCAGCCTTCCGGGGATTATAATGGACAGAGCTTTAAGTATATGAGCAGGTGCGTCACGTATCGCTATACATCGGTTGACGATGGAGCATGCGTCGGTGCATCTCGCTGAACTAAAAAACATGAAACGGGCCTTCGCAGTCCCCCGTTTCATCGAGAGAGAGGAAAGGACATGGAATATCGTATCGAACATGACACTATGGGTGAGGTCCGTGTGCCGGCAGAGCATTTCTGGGGTGCGCAGACCGAACGTTCGCTGGAGAATTTCCGCATCGGCACGGAGATGATCCCGCGCGAGGTGATTCACGCCTTCGCGGTGCTGAAGTCCGCAGCGGCGACCGCGAACCATACACTCGGCAAGCTTCCGAAGGCGGAGGCACAGGCCATCACGGATGCCTGCCGCGATATCTGTGACGGCAGGTACCCGGAGGAGTTCCCGCTGAAGGTATGGCAGACCGGCTCCGGCACGCAGTCGAACATGAATATGAACGAGGTCATCGCACATATCGCGATGCATGATCATCCGGAGCTTAGGATCCATCCGAACGATCATGTCAATATGTCACAGTCCTCGAACGACACCTTCCCGACGGCGATGAATATGGCCGCGGTGCTAGCGATTCACGCGCAGCTCATCCCGGCGATCGACACGCTGATCGCGACGATGAAGCGTCTCGAGGAGGAGAACCATGATGTGCTGAAGATCGGCCGCACGCATCTGCAGGATGCCGTTCCGATCCGTTTCAGTCAGGAAATCTCCGGCTGGCGCGGCATGCTCGAGGAGTCGAGAGCACAGATTCTCGAGGCCTCCGATCATCTCCGCAGGCTCGCCATCGGCGGTACCGCGGTCGGCACCGGACTCAACTGTCCGGCGGGCTTCGACACGGCCTGCTGTGAAGAGATCTCACGCCTCAGCGGTCAGACCTTCACGCCGAGCAGCAACAAGTATCACGCGCTCACCTCGAAGGACGGTTACGTCTTCACGAGCGGTGCACTGAAGGGCCTCGCTGCAAACCTCATGAAGATCGCGAATGATATCCGCTGGCTCGCGAACGGCCCGCGCTGCGGACTCGGCGAAATCTCCATCCCGGAGAACGAGCCGGGCAGCTCCATCATGCCGGGCAAGGTCAACCCGACCCAGTGCGAGGCGATCACGATGATCGCGATCCAGGTGATG
>CABTMH010000033.1 GCA_902485915.1 uncultured Oribacterium sp.
CGAAGAGAAACTTAAGCTAGCACGCGGCCCTGTAGTATGGTAGAATACTTCAGATAGAAGCCTGCGGGGGATCGTGATGCGTGTCGTTTCCGTAAGCCCGCGCGCACTATGAAAAGGAGATACTATGGCAGAGAAGAATAGAAGAGTCATGCTGAAGCTGTCCGGTGAGGCACTGGCAGGTGAAAAGCATTTCGGCTTTGATGATGATACGATTCGGGCCGTCGCACAGGAAGTGAAGACCGCGGTCGATGCAGGCGTACAGCTGGCCATCGTGATCGGTGGCGGTAACTTCTGGCGTGGTCGTCAGTCCGTGGAGGTCGATCGCTATAAGGCAGATCAGGTCGGCATCCTCGCGACCGTGATGAACTGCATCTATGTGTCCGAGAATTTCCGGACACAGGGCATGAAGACGAAGGTGATGTCTTCGATCCAGATCGGCGACATGGCCGAGCTTTTTAATAAGGATAAGGCCATCCAGGCGATGGAGGAGGGCACGGTTATCTTCTGTGCCGGCGGTACCGGTCACCCGTACTTCTCGACCGACACCGGCGTCGTACTCCGTGCTGTCGAGCTGAACTGTGAGGAGATCCTGCTTGCGAAGGCCATCGATGGTGTATACGATTCCGACCCGAAGACGAATCCGGACGCGAAGAAGTTCGATACCATCCGTATCCAGGATGTCGTCGACCAGCGCCTCGGCGTCATCGATCTTTCCGCATCCGTCATGTGCATGGAGAACCACATGCCGCTCGCGATTTTCTCTCTGAACGAGAAGAACGGCATCTCGAACGCACTGAAGGGACAGATCACCGGCACCCGCGTGACCGCAGACTGAGGATGCCCATCCCGTCCGACGAGCACTCCGCGCGAGGCATGCACAGCATAGCGCTGCCGGGCACGAAACGTGAAGAGATGAAGCGCGAGGACGGAAGCATTGCCCACTGACTGAACATATCAACCACCCGAAAAGGGTAACAATAGGAGGACCAGATCATGGATGATCAATTTACTATCTACATCGAAAAGATGCACAAGACCCACGATAATCTGATGGACGAGCTTGCGACCATCCGCGCAGGCCGTGCGAACCCGCACGTACTCGACCGTATCACGGTGGACTACTATGGCACACCGACCCCGATCCAGCAGGTGGGCAACGTTTCCGTCCCGGAGGCACGTCTCATCCAGATTCAGCCATGGGATAAGAGCATGCTGAAGGAGATCGAGAAGGCCATCAATACGTCCGAGCTCGGTATCAATCCTGTAAACGATGGTACCGTCATCCGTCTCGTATTCCCGGAGCTCACCGAGGAGAGACGTAAGGAGCTGACGAAGGATGTAAAGAAGAAGGGTGAGGCTGCGAAGATCGCCATCCGTAACATCCGTCGTGATGCCATGGATCTCGCAAAGAAGCTCGAGAAGTCTTCCGAGATGACCGAGGATGATCTCGCGAGAGCGACGAAGGATATCCAGGAGCTCACGGATCACATGTGTGAGAAGATCGATTCCTCTGTCGAGGCGAAGAACAAGGAGCTCATGACCGTTTAATCGGCGGCTTCGTAACGAGCACAGCGATCGAGCAGAGACAGAAGCTGCCTGCGACGCGCTCCGTGCGTGGATCCGCGGGCCTGCATCACCGCTATGTTACAGGAGATTTCAGTGGATATCATAAATTCTGAGGGCCGGAACATCCCGGCCCATATCGCCATCATACTGGACGGCAACGGACGCTGGGCGGAGCATAAGGGCCTCCCGCGTGCCATGGGCCATAAGCAGGGCTGCGAGACGCTGGAGAAGACCGTCGCTGACTGCGCGCGTCTCGGCGTGCAGTACCTGACCGTCTATGGCTTCTCGACCGAGAACTGGAAGCGCTCCGAGGAGGAGGTTGGTGCCCTGATGAAGCTGTTCCGCTTCTACATGGTGAAGCTCATCAAGGTCGCGAACGAGCATAACGTTCGTGCCCGCATGATCGGTGAGCGCAGCCGCTTCGCACCGGACATCCAGGAGGGCATCCGCCGTCTCGAGGAGGAGACGAAGCAGAACACCGGCATGACCTTCGTCTTCGCCGTGAACTACGGCTCACGCGACGAGATCGTCCGTGCGGTTCGGAAGTACACCATCGAGGCGATCCGTGCAGGAAAGAGTGAAGAGGAGATCGAGGCGCTGACCGAGCAGGCCTTCGCCGGCTACCTCGACACGGCCGGCATGCCGGATCCGGATCTCGTCATCCGCACCTCCGGTGAGTTTCGCATATCGAACTACCTGCTCTGGCAGAGTGCGTACGCGGAGTACTACATCACGCCGGTGCTCTGGCCGGATTTCTCGAAGGAAGAGCTTCTGAAGGCGATCGATAGCTTCAACAGCCGGGAGCGACGCTTCGGCGGTCGGAAAAGGTGATGCACTTCTGAGCATCATCGATGATCCCGGCAGCGGGCGCGACGCTTCGGCGGCAGAAAAATAAATATCCGAGCGGAACAGGCGTCCTTTTGCGTTGTATTA
>CABTMH010000034.1 GCA_902485915.1 uncultured Oribacterium sp.
ATTGAACATACTTCCGACCAGCAAATTGATCTACTGATCGTTGTCGATCAGATGCTGACTGGTTTTGACTCCAAATGGATCAACACGCTATATTTGGATAAGATTTTGGTTTACGAAAAGTTGATTCAGGCATTCTCACGTACCAATCGTCTCTATGGTCCGGAGAAGCCCTTTGGCACGATTCGTTATTATCGTAAACCGTATACAATGCAGAGAAACATTGAAGAAGCGTTCAAGCTGTATTCCGGTGATAGACCTCTTGGACTATTTGCCGACAAGCTGGAACACAACCTCGAAAAAATGAATGCGTTGTACGATGATATTGGGAGCATCTTCCGTTCTGCTGGAATTGAGAACTTCGAAAAACTTCCGGTTGATCATACGGAGCGCGGACAATTTGCTAAATTATTCAAACAGCTTAACAGCTATCTCGATGAGGACAACATACTCATCGTGCGCTATACCTCGAGTGAGGAGAACACGGGGATCGATGAGCGACGGTATCTCCCGATGCTGACCGTGACGGCACGAAATACAGAAGAAAAACCGGTGGAGATGATCGATGCGGCTGAACTTGAGGCCTCGGAATTATCCGGAGAGGACAGCACGCCGGAGGAGACAGGAGCGTATCCATGATTTCTTTTGAAAATGTACTAAAGAGCTATGGTCATGTGACGGCGCTCGATGGGCTCACGATGCATGTGGAGGATGGCGCACTGTATGCGCTTGTCGGACCGAATGGTGCCGGGAAAACCACGGCACTTCGTATGCTGCTCGGACTCGTGTATCCGGACAGCGGCCAGGTCCTGATCGATGATATGGAGGCAGGCGCCGATGTGCGTCGCCTGAAGCGCCGCATCGGATATGTGCCTGATCGCATCGGTGCCTATCCGAACCTTCGTGTATCGGAGTATATGGATTTTTTTGCGGACTGCTATGATCTGTCCGGTGTGAAGACGAAGCGACAGATTCAGATGCTGCTCGATCTCGTCGGCTTACGTGATCGGCAGGGGCAGTATATGGATTCGCTGAGCCGGGGGATGCAGCAGAAGCTGAGCCTGGCCCGTGCGCTGATCCATGACCCGAAGATCCTCGTCATGGATGAGCCGACGGCCGATCTGGATCCGGCGACGCGCTTCGAGTTCCGGCAGATCCTCGCAAGCCTCGCGGATTCCGGAAAGACCATCCTGACCAGCGCACGTACACTGACGGAGATTTCGGATCTGTGTACGGATATCGGCATCCTCGACCGCGGTCGTCTGGTCATGGAAGGAAAAATCCATGAGGTGCTGGATCAGGTGGATGCGTCGAATCCGATCATCATCAGCATCGCCGGAAATCTGAGCTCGGCGATGCAGACACTGAAGCATGATCGTCTGGTGAAATCGATCAGTATCCGGGATCGGAATCTGCTGATTACGTATGCGGGAACACAGAAGGATGAATCGGCGCTGCTTCGTCGGCTGATCGAGGCTGGCGTGCCGGTACGTGGATTCCATCGGGAGAAGGGCGACCTGGAATCTCTTTTTCTGCAGCTGACGGGTGCACGTGAAGAAAGGAGAGTGACATACTATGAAGCGGAATCCGATTTTCCGGAGGGATGAGCTCATCAGCGCACGTAGTCTGACGCTTCCGCTGCTTGTGACACTCCTGAACGGGGGACTGAGCATCCTGATACTGATCAATCTGTTTTATATCGTCTCGACGGCGGAGCTGACGGGGGAGATCGCGTATCAGAGCTTCCTGCGCACCTACTATATCGCAGCACTGCTGGAGCTTCTGCTCGTGCTTCTGCTCGCGCCGGCACTGGCCGCATCCGCGGTCGCCAGTGAGCGGGATCAGCGTTCGCTGGGGCTTCTGCTGACGACGCAGCTGACACCGGCGGATATCATCATCGGTAAGCTGATGAGTGTGATGAGTACACTGATGCTGCTCGTTGCGACGGCACTTCCGATCTTCGCGACCGTATACATCTATGGCGGGATTACCTTCTTCGATATCCTGATGTACCTGCTCACAGCCTTCGTATGCGCGATGCTGTCTGCGAGCATCGGCATCCTCGTCAGTGTCAGTATCTATATCACGACGGCTGCCACGCTGGTGTCGTATGCCGGTATGACGCTCTGCATCCTCACTGCCCTGCTGTTCGTTCAGTTCCGTGGGCGCTTCGGCATCGGTGGGCTACAGGCGTATGTCATCGCCCTTCTGTTTCTCCTGCTTCTGTCGCTTCTGGCACTCGGCTTCAGCATGCGACAGCTGAAGCCGCATCCGGTACGACGGAAAGCGTAGACGAAGGAAGCGGTGGATGTCATGGAAAACAGAAGGAACAGAATGAAAGAAGTGTCGGATATCACGGAAAACAGAATACCGGCTGCAGCTCTGAGACGGCGGCGCGCGGTGCGCGTCTGCTTCCTGCTGAGTCTTTTATGGATGGTGTTTATCTTTATGATGTCGCAGCAGAACGCAGATGTGTCGACGGAAACCAGCCTGCGGGCCGGTACGCTCGTGGCAGAGCTCGTGGTGCCGGGCTATCGTGACTGGACGGCAGAAGAGCAGCGGGCACTTGCGATGCAGATCGACTATCCGGTGCGGAAGCTCGCCCATGCCAGCGAGTATACGGTTCTCGGCATACTGTACAGTCTGAGTGTGCTGTCGGTGACGGTGGTACCGAAGCGGAGAAGGCTACTCTGTACGGCTTTTCCGCTCGGCGTTCTCTATGCGGCGAGTGATGAGTTGCATCAGCTGTTTGTGCCGGGACGTGCCGGGCGGGTGAGCGATGTGCTCATTGACAGCAGCGGGGTACTGCTCGGAATCGCGATTGTTTCTCTTTTTATGCACATAAAGCAATTCTTGAAAACGAAGTCTGTTTATGCTTAAATGTTATCTATTGAACAGAGATGTGAGAGGTGAAAGATGAACTGTATCATGATCGGTATCGCCGGTGGTTCAGGTTCCGGCAAGTCTACCTTTACGAATCGTCTGAAGAAGGAATTCGGTGACCAGGTCACCGTGATTTATCACGATAATTACTACAGGTCGAACGATGGCATCCCGTTTGAGGTGCGTCAGAAGGTGAACTACGATCATCCGGATGCCTTCGAAACGGATCTTCTCATCGCACATCTGAAGGCGCTTCGGCGCGGCGAGAGCGTACAGTGCCCGGTGTATAACTATGCCGAGCATAACCGTTCGCAGGAGACGACCGAGCTTCGACCGAGCAGAATCATCATCATCGAGGGCATCCTCGTTCTCGAAAATCCAGAGCTTCGTTCCCTTTTCGATATTAAAATCTATGTGGAAGCCGATGCAGATGAGCGTATCATCCGTCGCATCATCCGTGATGTGAAGGAGCGTGGCCGTCATGTCGAGGATATCTCTGAGCAGTATCTGACGACGGTGAAGCCGATGCACTATCTGTATGTCGAGCCGACGAAAGCACTCGCGGACATCGTCATCAACAGTGGTATGAACGACGTCGCCTTCGATCTCATGCGTACGAAGATTCAGAAGATTCTCGATACACCGGAGAACGGAGCCGAATAACAGCCCATCACGGTCGAGGGCGACCGATGAAGGATAGAAGCAGTCACTTAAACGTACACGTATAGGAAAATGGGAGGTAGCTGCATGCTTTACAACAGTACCCGAGGGGGAGAGAACGGACTCCGTGCATCGGAGGCGATTCTGAAGGGGCTCGCGTCGGATGGCGGTCTTTTTATGCCGGAGAAACTGCCGGTACTTACGAAGCCACTTTCGGAATTAAGCACGCTTTCATATCAGGATCTTGCGTATGAGATTATGAAGGAGTTTTTCACGGATTTCACCGAGGAGGAGCTCCGTCACTGCATCTGTGCGGCCTACGATGAGAAGTTCGAGGATCCGAAGATCGCACCGCTGGTAAAGAAGGGCGGCGCATGGTACCTCGAGCTGTTCCACGGAAAGACCATCGCGTTTAAGGATATGGCCCTTTCCATCCTCCCACACCTGATGGTGACCAGTGCACGGAAGAATCAGGTGACGGATCGTATCGTGATCCTGACCGCGACCTCCGGTGATACCGGAAAGGCGGCGATGGCCGGCTTCGCGGATGTACCGGGTACGGAAATCATCGTATTCTATCCGTATGGTGGTGTTTCCCGTTTTCAGGAGCTGCAGATGCGGACCGAACCGGGGAAGAATACCCACGCAGCAGCGATCCGCGGAAACTTCGATGATGCCCAGACCGGTGTGAAGCAGATCTTCCATGATCAGGCGTTCGCACAGAAGCTGAAGGCACAGGGCGTCGTTCTGAGCTCGGCGAACTCCATCAATATCGGCCGTCTGGTTCCGCAGGTGGTCTACTATGTCTATGCGTATGGTCAGATGCTGCAGGCCGGCGATGTCACAGAGGGTGAGAAGATCGATGTCTGCGTCCCGACCGGTAACTTCGGTAACATCCTGGCAGCGTATCTCGCGAAGCATATGGGTGTGCCGATCGAGAAGCTGATCTGCGCATCCAACGAAAATAAGGTATTGACGGACTTCTTCGGTACCGGTGAGTATAATCGGAACCGTCCGTTTATTCTGACCTCCAGCCCGTCGATGGATATCCTGATCTCCTCGAACCTGGAGCGCCTCATCTATCTCAGCACCGGCTGCGACAGCGCGAAGACGGCGCAGCTCATGGAGGACCTTCGTACGAAGGGTGTGTATGAAGTGAGTGAGGATATGCGTCAGTTCATGGCCGACTTCGTCGGTGGCTTCGCAGCGGAGCCGGAGGTTTTTAAGACCATCCGTGATCTGAAGGAAGAGGCCGGATATGTACTGGATCCGCATACAGCAGTTGCATCTGCCGTCTATAAGCAGTATGCTGAAAAGACGGGCGATACCCATAAGACGGTGATCGCATCGACCGCAAGCCCGTATAAGTTTGCACCGAATGTGATGAAGGCTCTCGGGTACGATGTGGAGCATCTGGATGTGTTCGATGTCATCGACCAGCTGTCGGAGATTTCCGGCGTGCCGGAGCCACGTGCGATTCGTGAGGTACGAAACGCAGAGATCCGTCACAGTGAGGTCTGCGAGATTTCCGAGATGAAAAAGATGGTCGAGGACTTCCTCTTCGCCTGAGGTTTCCTGAGAGCGCATCGTGCCGGTGAGAGAACGACAGGGATGTGTTTCGTGAAAGTGTGTATAGGAAACATGGAAAAGGAAGAATAGCTTGTCTATGTTTCTATAGAAATACAATGCAGACTGTGTTAATATATTCACATAGTTTCTACATGCTGTTTTATAGGAGGGAATACAATGTTAGTTAACGCTAAGGAAATGCTGGATAAGGCACTGGCTGGTCACTATGCTGTACCACACTTCAACATCAACGATCTGGAGTGGGCGAAGTCTGTACTGCTCGCATGCGAGGAGGTACAGTCTCCGGTGATCCTCGGTGTATCCGAGGGTGCAGGCAAGTACATGACCGGCTTTAAGACCGTCGCTGCGATGGTAAAGGCGATGGTTGAGGAGCTCGGCATCACCGTTCCGGTGGCACTTCACCTCGACCACGGTACCTACGATGGAGCGAAGGCATGCATCGAGGCCGGCTTTACGTCGGTTATGTTCGATGGCTCACACTATGACATCGAGGAGAACGTCGAGAAGACGAAGGAACTCGTAAAGCTCGCACACGAGCATGGCTGCAGCCTGGAGGCTGAGGTCGGCGGTATCGGCGGTGTAGAGGATGGCGTTACTTCTGCTGGTGAGAAGGCAGATCCTGCAGAGTGCAAGCGCATCGCAGATCTCGGTGTGGATTTCCTGGCGGCTGGTATCGGTAACATCCACGGTGTATATCCGGCGGACTGGCAGGGTCTCGACTTCGAGGTGCTCGCAGCCATCAAGGAGCAGATCGGTGATCTTCCGATGGTTCTTCACGGCGGTTCTGGTATCCCGGATGAGATGATCCAGAAGGCGATTTCTCTCGGCGTATCAAAGATCAACGTGAACACGGAGCTTCAGATCGTGTTTGCAAAGGCGACCAGAGCGTATATCGAGGCTGGTAAGGATCTTCAGGGCAAGGGCTACGATCCTCGTAAGCTTCTGAAGCCGGGTGCAGAGGCCATCATCGAGGAGTGCAAGGCACGTATCGCCGTATTCGGTTCAGCACACAAGGCTTGATTTATCGGTTACTTTTAGAACCTGTCCCAGATGCTGGGACGGGTTCTTTTCACGCACTATGTTCTTCCTTTCATAGGGGAGTAGAAGGAGACAATGAATGAGTGAAGTTTTAAATGTTACGGAAATTTTCGGTGAGGATGTCTTTAACGACAAGGTGATGCAGGAGCGTCTTCCGAAGGCAGTCTATAAGAAGCTGAAGAAAACCATCACAGAGGGCTACGAGCTCGATCCGACCATCGCGGATGCGGTTGCACAGGCGATGAAGGAGTGGGCACTCGAGAACGGTGCGACGCACTATACGCACTGGTTCCAGCCGCTGACCGGGATCACCGCCGAGAAGCATGATTCCTTTATCTCGGCCGCCGATGCCGATGGTAGGGTCATCATGGAGTTCTCCGGCAAGGAGCTGGTCCGCAGTGAGACGGATGCTTCCTCGTTTCCATCCGGTGGACTTCGTGCGACCTTTGAGGCGAGAGGCTACACCATCTGGGACTGCACCAGCCCGGCCTTCCTTCGTCGAGAGGGAGAACATGGCGAAATCGTAACACTTTGCATTCCGACCTCCTTCTGTTCCTTCGGTGGTGAGGCACTGGATACGAAGACCCCGCTGCTTCGCTCCATGCAGGCGATCAACGAACAGGCACTGCGTATCCTCCGTCTGTTCGGTAACACGACATCGAAGTCGGTGAAGCCATCCGTCGGTGCAGAGCAGGAGTACTTCCTGATCGACCGGAACAAGTATCTGAAGCGGAAGGACCTCATCTATACGGGTCGTACCCTCTTCGGTGTCATGCCGGCGAAGGGACAGGAGCTCGATGATCACTACTTCGGTTCCATCCGTCATCGCATCGCTGCCTTCATGCGCGATGTGGATGTACAGCTCTGGAAGCTCGGCGTCACCGCGAAGACCGAGCATAACGAGGTCGCACCGGCACAGCATGAGCTGGCACCGGTCTATGATGAGGCGAACCTGGCCGTCGATCATAACCAGCTGGTGATGGAGGTCATGAAGAAGACCGCACCGCGGCATGGTCTCGAGTGCCTGCTCCATGAGAAGCCGTTCTCCGGTGTTAACGGCTCCGGTAAGCACAACAACTGGTCGCTCGTAACGGATGATGGCATCAATTTGATGTACCCGGGCGAGACACCGCATGAGAATATTCAGTTCCTTCTGGTGCTGGCCTGCGTACTGGCTGCCGTCGATAAGCATGCGGACCTTCTGCGTCTCAGTGCAGCAGATGTCGGAAACGAGCATCGTCTCGGCGCAGATGAGGCACCACCAGCGATCGTTTCTGCGTTCATCGGCACCCAGCTCGAGGATGTCGTGGAGCAGCTGATCGGTACCGGCTATGCGACCGAGTCGAAGCAGGGCAAGATCCTTCCGACCGGTGTCAACACCATGCCGGATCTCTATGCCGATGTCACCGATCGTAACCGTACGTCACCGTTTGCCTTTACCGGTAACAAGTTCGAGTTCCGTATGGTGGGTTCAGCCGAGTCCATCGCAAGTGCGAACATCATCCTCGACGCCATCGTCGCGGAGCAGTTTAAGGAAGCTGCCGACGTACTGGAGAAGGCAGAGAACTTCAGCGATGCATGTCATGATTACATCAAAAAGCTCCTGACCGAGCACCAGCGCATCATCTTTAACGGAAACGGCTATTCCGAGGAGTGGGTAGAGGAGGCAGAGCGCAGAGGCCTTCCGAATCTTCCGTCCATGGTGGATGCGATTCCGGCCCTGACCACCGAGAAGGCGATCCAGCTCTTTAAGGAGTTCGGTATCTATACACAGGCCGAGCTGGTGAGCCGTGAGGAGGTCGAGTACGAGCAGTACTCGAAGGTCATCAATATCGAGGCACGTGCGATGATCAACATCTCCGGCAAGCAGATCATCCCGGCGGTTATCCACTACACCACCCGTCTGGCCGATTCGATCCGCAAGGTGAGCGAGGCATGTCCGGAGGCAGATGTATCGGTTCAGAAGAGTCTTCTGATACATGCGTCGAAGCTGCTCTCGGATATGGAGCAGGCGAGAACGAAGCTGCTGCAGGATGTCGAGCTGTATGGTTCGGAGAAGGATGCCGAGAAGAAGGCACGTGTATACCACGATACGATCGTGCCGGATATGCGGGCACTGCGTACACCGGTCGATGAGCTGGAGCAGATCGTGGATAAGGATCTGTGGCCGTATCCGAGCTATGGTGATATGATTTTCGAGGTTTCTGAGCCTTGATATTCTGTGGCCGGAGGGCCACCATCAGAAACACAGAACTCCGAGCTCGGAAGACTCTAAAATTCCACCCCTAAGAAGTACTAGGCCCTCTGCAATCACTGAGTTTTCTTTATGAAAACTCAGCGTTGCAGAGGGTGCTAAGGAAAAATTACTCCAAGTACTTCTAAGGGGTGGAATTTTGAGTTAAAAATCACGGGGGTGCGCCCGTAGGGCGCGAAGGTCCCCGTGATGCCTTAGTGGCGAACGTATTCAAAGCTGTGCCTTAAGGCACAGCTTCATTGATTTCACGACCTCTCCGTATGGTTTCTGATGGCTGCCCTTCGACTTCAAAATATTGAAATTGTATGGAAAATATGCTATTATGTTCGAAAATTTCTGAAAATAGCATTAAATGAACATGAACAGGAAAGGCGGAGGCGCGATGCTGGAGCGGGAGACGACGATTATTCTGAGGACTTTATATGAGCGTGCGGAGAGTACGCAGCGGGATCTGGCGGGGGCGCTGGGGGTGTCGCTGGGGAAGACGAATCAGCTTCTGCAGGAGACGGTGAATCAGGGGCTTCTCCGGAAGCTGAGCCATGATGAGGGGCGTGGCCGGAATGTGCTGTATGCGTTGACGGATGCAGGGCAGCAGCGTCTGGAGGCCCACCGGGTGGACGCGGCGCTGGTGCTGGCGTCGGGCTTCGGCTCCCGTTTCGTGCCACTCACGTATGAGACACCGAAGGGACTGCTCGAGGTTTTCGGGGAGCGAATGATCGAGCGTCAGATCCGACAGCTTCATGAGGTGGGCATCACGGATATCACGATCATGGTCGGCTATCTGAAGGAGAAGTTTGAGTACCTCATCGATAAGTATCAGGTGAAGCTGATCTATAATCCGGAATATGCGACGAAGAACACGCTGGCGACGATGCATCATGCGGCGTCGGTGCTCCGGGGGCATAACTGCTATATTCTGTCCTCTGATAACTGGATGCGGGAGAATATGTACCATCGCTATGAGGCGGATGCCTGGTATGCGGCGAGCTTCATGAAGGGAGAGACCCGGGAATGGGCGATGGAGACCGCACGAAACGGTGCGATCCGGGATGTGCGGGTCGGTGGCTGTGATCAGTGGTGCATGTATGGGCCGGTATACTTTACGAAGGAGTTTTCGGAACAGTTTCTGCCGTTGATCGAGAGCTACTACCGGATGCCGGGCACGGAGCAGTTTTACTGGGAGGATGTACTGATCCGGAATCTGAAGCTGCTGCCGCCGATCTATATCAACAAGCAGCCGGAGGGGGAGATCTATGAGTTCGAAAATCTCGAGGAGCTCCGGCAGTTCGATGAGAAGTATGTGAATCATTCCGGCTCTGAAGCGATGCAGCTCGTGTCCCGGGTCTTCGGCATCCCGGAGTCCTGTATCGTGCACATCCGCTGCCTGAAGGCCGGGATGACGAACAAGTCCTGGTACTTTTCGGTGCTGGATGCACCGGAGGCACCCGCGGAGTATCGTGGAAAGGACTACATCTGTCGTATCCCGGGGCCGGGCACAGAGAAGCTGATCGATCGTTTCCATGAGGGCGAGGTGTACCAGGCGGTGACGCAGCTCGGTATCACCGAGGAGCTCGTGTACTTCAATCCGGAGAACGGCTATAAGATCTCTCGCTACTATCACGGGGCGCGCAATGCAGACTACGGGAATTCGGTGGAACTCCGGCAGTGCATGGCACTTCTGAAGCGTCTGCATAATTCCGGTATCGTGCTGAAGCATGACTTCGACCTTCATGAGGAGATGTTGCGCTACGAGACGTACATCCGTGAGGCGGGGGCGGTGATCCCGTTTGAGGATTATCCGGAGGTGCGTCTCCATGCGGAGGAGGTCTTCCGCTTCGTAGCGGCGCAGCAGCGTCCGAAGACGATCGCACACATCGATTCCGTAAAGGATAATTTTATCTTCACGGACGAGGGGCTTAAGATGATTGACTGGGAGTACTGTGGCATGGCAGATCCGCTGACGGATCTCGCGATGGCGGCGATCTACTCCTACATGAGCTTCGAGGAGACGAAGCAGCTGATCGAGGTGTATCGTAGGGCATCGATGGGCACACAGGAGGATGGAACACATGTACCGACGGCTGGCGATGCGGTGACACGACCGGGAACAGCCTCTTCCGTACCCGCTGGCGATGCGGTGACACGACCGGGAACAGCCCCTTCCGTATCCCGCGACGATGTGGTGACTCCGCTGCGGCCAGCCTTTTCCGCAGCTGGTGCCGATGTGG